>JAXEXP010000034.1:0-76224 GCA_034113365.1 Candidatus Spyradocola sp. | reverse complement strand
CATCCATCTTTATCCTTCCTAACTTACAGAAAATCGCTCCTCGGCGGGGTACACGCCCCCGCCTGCGGATTGAAGATGAAGGGGCTGCGGCCCCTTCATGCATCCCCGGGGAGCACATGCCTGTTTTTTGACAGGCTGACCGCCGCGCCCTCTCCGAAAAGAAAGAGCGCGGCGGTTTTTCTGCTGTTTTTATTTGCAAAGATCCGCGATGACCTGCGCGTACATCTCGATGGTCAGCAGCAGGTGCTGCTTGACTGCGAACTCGTCGGGCGCGTGCATGTTGTTGTTGACGCCGGGGAAGGCCGCGCCGAAGGAGACGCCGCCCTCGAGGTGGTGCACATAGGTGCCGCCGCCGATGGCGATGCAGCGGCCCTTCTCGCCCGTGTACGCCTCGTAGGTGCGCAGCAGCTCCTGCACAAGCGGAGAGCTCTCGGGCACGTAGTGCGGCGCATACATCTTGTTGTCCGCCATGGTGAAGCCGATGGACGCGTACTTCTCGCGCATCACGTCGGTCAGGTTCTGATCGTTCGCGCACAGCGCCGCACGGCAGTCGGCCTGCGCCGACGCGCTGTGGTCGTCCATCTTCAGGATGTCCAGCGAGATGGTCAGCTTGCCGCTCACCTCGTCCTCCTGGGCGATGCCCGCCGCCGCGCCGTAGAAGTCGCCGTGCGGGAAGATGTGGTTCAGCCCGCGCACCAGCTCCGCGCCGTGGCCCTTGAGCGGCAGCGCGGCCAGCAGCGCGTTGAGCGCCGTCAGCGCGTTGATGCCCTCGTAGGGCGTGGAGGCGTGCGCGTTGACGCCCTCGGCGGTGATGACGACGCCCTCGCCGTCTGCTTCAGCGGTGAACTTCGCACCCGTCTTGTCCGCCGCGGAGGCCATGTAACCCGAAAGCTCCGCCGGGCCGATGCCCAGCACCTTGGCGCTGCAGCGCGCCGGCACCACGTTGAATTTGATGCCCGCGTCGATCCACGCAATGCGCGGCAGCACGTCCTCGGGTTCCCACTCCGCCGTAGCATCCGCGTGCAGGCCGCCCTTTTCGATGTTGATTACCGGGTAGTCCGCGTCGGGAGACAGCGTCTTGGGCGGCACGGGGTTGGTTTCAAAATAGTGGCGGATGTCCGAGGAGCCGCACTCCTCGTCCGAGCCCAGGATCAGACGGCAGTTTTTGCTCACCGGAATGCCCAGCTCGCGCACCGCGCGCATCGCGTAGAACGCCGCAAGCGCGGGGCCCTTGTCGTCCGCGGTGCCTCTGCCGTAGATCTTCTCCTCGTCCTCGCGCATCTGAAGCGGAGGCAGCTTCCAGCCGTCGCCCGTGGGCACGATGTCCAGGTGCGCCAGCACGCCCAGCTCCGTCTCGCCCTCGTTCAGGTCCGCAGTGATGACGTAGTTGTCATGGTTCACCGTGTCAAAGCCGCGCTTTGCGAGCAGCTCCTGCGCCTTGGCAAGCGCAGCCGCACAGCCCTCGCCGTAGGGCATGCCGGGCTTGGCCTCGCCGCGCGCCGAGTCGATGGCGATCAGCTCCTTCAAGTCCTCCAGGTACTCGCGCTCGTGCGCCTGTGCCCAGGAAATAATGCTCTGCTTTATATCCATTTTCTGCCGTTCCTTTCCGTCCGGGCGATGCTCCCGCCCGCCTTTATTTCTACTCCTTACTATATAAGTGCGTCCGCGCGCTGTCAAGTAAAAAAGGAATTGCGGCGCGCAGCGCGAATTTGTAAGGAGTACCGTTGGTTTTTTCACGCAAAAATGCTGCGGGAGGATATGCACATGCTGCTGGATAAGATGCGGGGCGGACTGCTCGGCCTTGCCACGGGCGACGCGCTGGGCGTGCCGGTGGAGTTCTGCGAAAGAAGCCGGCTGAAAAAGGATCCCGTCACCGATATGCGCGGATGGGGCACGCACAGCCAGCCCCCCGGCACCTGGTCGGACGACACGGGCATGACGCTGGCCGCGCTGGACAGCCTGGCCGGCGGCTTTGACCCCGAGGACATGATGCTCTGCTTTTCCAGGTGGCGCGGCGGCGAATACTGGCCCTACGGCGAGGTGTTCGACGTGGGCATCGCCACGGAGCAGGCCATTTCGCGCTACCGCGGCGGCATGCCCGCGCTGCTGTGCGGCGGCCGGGGCGAGCGTGACAACGGAAACGGCTCGCTGATGCGCATGCTGCCCGTCGCCTATTATCTCTACCTGCATCAGGGCACGCCCGTGTTCCGCAGCAACAGCGCGCAGCTCGTCCGGCAGGCCTCCGCCGTCACGCATGCCCACCCCCGCTCGCAGATCGCCTGCATGATCTATGTGGGCGTGGTCTGCGCGCTGCTGGCGGGCCGCAGCGTGCGCTCCGCGACGCAGGAGGGCGTGCTCGACGCCGTCAGCGCCTGCCTTGGCACCGACCTTGAGCCCGAGCTGGAGCACTACGCGCTGCTGGCGGACGTGGACGCCTTCTGCGCGCTGCCCGATGCCGCCATCGCCTCCTCGGGCTACGTCGTGCACACGCTGCAGGCCGCGCTGTATTGCCTCAACAACGCCCGCAGCTTCCGCGACTGCGCGCTCGCCGCGGTGAACCTGGGCGACGACACCGACACCACAGCCGCCGTGGCCGGCTCCCTGGCGGGTATAGCCTGGGGCGAGGGCAGCATCCCCGCCGCCTGGCGCATGCTTCTGCCCCGCCGCGGCGAGATGGAGCGATTGCTGGAAATATTTTATTACAGTCAAATAACAAAAAAGTAAACTGAAAATGCCTCTGACGCCATTGATTTTCTCTGGAACGTGCGTTAAAATAGCGCGGAAAAGTTTCCGGAAAGAGGAAGGTGAGCAGGCATGCACGTGATACACGACGAAAACGAGGCCGAGGCGCTGGGCGTACTGATCGAGATGATGGACGCCTATCTGGTGCGGCGCGACGTGGGCGCGGTGCTGCGCCTCGCCGATAAAAAGATACACTTCATCGGCGTGAGCGCGGGAAAGACCGCCTTCGGCGCGCAGGCGTTCGAGCAGGTGGTGCGCAGCGATTTTTCGGGCGACAAAAAGCCCTGCCGCCTGAGCTTTGACAGCATGAACTGCGACAGCTACGGGCGGGACCATGTGCTCGTCAGCGGCGAGATCCGCATGCTGTACCAGGGCGAGGCAGAGGGCAGGCCCCTGCGGCTGTCCGCCCAGCTGCGGCGCAGGGACGGGCGCTTTTGGGTCTGCGGGTTGCACGCATCGGTGCCGGGCCGGCTGTAAGGGCCGGGATGGGCTCCGCTTTCGCGGTTTTTTGCCGCGGGGGCGGAGCTTTCTGTGCATTTGGTGGTGCATGGCGTGTAAAAGCATGGTATAATGGAGGGGAAATAACCCTGCAAAGAGGAGGCGTCGGGATGATAGAGCTCGCGCTGGGGGATCTGATCCAGACCCGAAAGAAGCATCCCTGCGGCAGCGACCGCTGGGTCGTCATCCGCGTGGGCGCGGATATCAAGATCAAGTGCAAGGGCTGCGGCCGCATCGTGATGTTGGAGCGCCCCGAGTTTGAAAAGAGAATGAAAAAACATCTGGGCAAAGACGTGCCGGAGGAAGAATAATGCCCACCCGCATGGAACGCCGGGCCGAGCGGATTCGTTTGCAGCGCAGGGAGATCGCGCGCTGGCTGGCGGAGCTTGCCGTGGTGCTGCTGGCGGCACTGCTGGTGCGCGCTTACGTGTTTTCGCTGACCACAGTGCAGGGCCCCTCGATGATGGACACGCTGCAGTCCGGCCAGGTCGTCGCGGTGGACAAGACCTACTTCCACCTGCACGAGCCGCAGCGGGGCATGGTGGTCATCTGCCGCTACCCCGGTTCGCGCGATTACTTTGTCAAGCGCATCGCAGCACTGGCGGGCGACACCATCGAGATCACCGGCGGCGTCACCTACGTCAACGGCCAGGCGATGGAGGAGGACTACGTCTCCTACCCCTGCCGCGACGACTTCGGCCCCTATACCGTGGAGGAGGGCTGCGTGTTCGTGCTGGGCGACAACCGCGCCAACTCCCACGACTCCCGCAGCGAGGGCGCGCTGTCCTGCGACATGATCGTCGGCCGCGTGGTGGCGGTGTTCTTCCCGCTGGGTCAGGCGCACTTCCTGACCGATTGACGACGCAGAAAGGATTTATGTATGATTAAAAACAAGGTTCTCAAGGAGATCGTCGAGTGGGCGCTGACCATCATCATCCCGGTGGTCGTGGCGCTGCTCATCCACAACTACCTGTTCACCTTCGCCCGCGTGGACGGCGACAGCATGCTGGACACCTTCCACACCAACAACATCACCGGCGTCTCCCGCCTGCACTATCGGCTCAATGAGCCCCAGCGCGGCGAGATCATCACCTGCCACTACGACGAGACCAGCAAGCTCTACGTCAAGCGCATCATCGGCCTGCCCGGCGAGACGCTGGAGGTGATCGACGGCACCGTCTACATCAACGGCGAGCCGCTTGAGGAAAACTACCTCACCCGCCACGACGACTACAACTACGGCCCCTATCAGATCGGGCAGGACGAGATCTTCGTCATGGGCGACAACCGCCCCGTCTCGCTTGACTGCCGCCAGCTGGGCCCCATTCCCAAGGACTATATCTACGGCCGTGTGCTGTTCGTCGCCTGGCCGTTTACCGAGATCCGCGGCACCATGGCGCTGCCGGAATACTGAGCTTTATGACAGAGAAAACCCACTCTGGCGCAGACGCTGCTCCTGCTGTGGAAGCCCGCCCCCGGCGCGCTGCTCTCCCCCGACGCCTTTGGGGAGAAGAGGATCTCCATGGCCGGCATGGCGCTGCTGACCGCCGCATGCTTTCTGCTGTGCCGCAAAAAAGGCATCGGGCTGCACTTCCTGCCTGGCGCGTTTCACGGGGCTATGTACTCGCCGTGCTGCTCCTCGCCTCGCCGGACAACTACACGCAGGGCATAAAGGGGCCGCCGCTATTTGAGAAGCTGATCTTCCCCATGGCTGGTGGTTCGATCGGCTGGAACGCATCGGCCTGCGCGGCTGGGCGGCCGTGTGGATCAGCGCGGGGCTGTTTTCGCTTTGGCACATTGGCTAGATACTGGGCGCGCTCGGGGCGGGTCAGTGCATGGCGCTGACCAAGCCCGCCGTGGGGCTGGTCTATGGGCTGATCACGGGCGCTGTGCGCGGCAGGACGGGATGCTGGTCGTCGTCGCTGCTGGTGCACGCCGCGCTCAATACGCTGCTTGGATGAGGAGAAACAGATAGAATGTACATCTACGATACCACGCTGCGCGACGGCGCGCAGGGCCAGTCCGTAACCTTTTCGCTGCAGGACAAGGAGCAGCTCATCCGCCGCCTGGACGAGGTGGGCATGCACTTTATCGAGGCGGGCAACCCCGCAAGCAACCCGCGCGACGCCGAGCTGTTCGAGCGCATGCGCAATGTGCGGCTCAAAAACGCGCAGCTTGTGGCCTTTGGCTCCACAAGGCGCGTGGGCGTGCGCGCCCACGAGGACGCAGGGCTGAACGTGCTTGCCAACGTGGGCTGCTCGCATGTCGCGATTTTCGGAAAGAGCTGGGACTTCCACGTCACCGACGTGCTGCGCACCACGCTGCAGGAGAATCTCAACATGATCTCCGAATCCGTGCGCTTCCTGACCTCCGCGGGCAAGACGGTGTTCTTCGACGCGGAGCATTTTTTCGACGGCTATGCCGCCAACCCGCGCTATGCGATGGAGACGCTGCGCGCCGCACGGGATGCGGGCGCTGCCTACCTCGTGCTGTGCGACACCAACGGCGGCACACTGCCCGAGGACATCCGCAACACCGTAAAGGCCGTCGTCAAGGAATTCCCCGGCTGCGTGGGCATCCACTGCCACAACGACAGCGGCGTGGCCGTCGCCTGCTCGCTGACCGCCGTGCGCATGGGCGCGGTGCTGGTGCAGGGCACGGTCAACGGACTGGGCGAGCGCTGCGGCAATGCCGACCTTTGCTGCGTCATTCCCAACCTCGTGCTCAAGATGGGCGTGGACTGCTTCCCTCACCTGTCGGAGCTGACCTCGCTTTCCCACTTCGTAAGCTCCGTCGCCAATCTTACGCTCGACAGCCGCATGCCCTACGTCGGCCGCAGCGCCTTTACCCACAAGGGCGGCATGCACATCGACGGCGTGATGAAGAACTCCCGCACCTTTGAGCACATCTCCCCCGCCGCCGTGGGCAACGCGCGCGCCTTCGTGGTGTCCGACCTGGCCGGGCGCAACAGCATCCTCCCCCTCATCCACGCCGTGGACCCCTCCATCGACCGCGACGACCCCATCGTGGACCACATCTGCAGCAAGCTCAAGCAGATGGAGTTCGAGGGCTACCAGTTCGAGGACGCGGAGGACAGCTTCAAGCTCATGGTGCGCCGCCAGCTGGGCAAGCACAGGAGCTTTTACGAGGTGCTGGACTTTCAGGTGTTCTGCCAGCGCCCCGACGACGTCACCTGCACGCTGGCCACCCTCAAGGTGCGCGTGGGCAACAAGATCGAGCTGACCGCCGCCGAGGGCGACGGCCCCGTCAACGCGCTGGACTTCGCGCTGCGCCGCGTGCTGACCATCTTCTACCCGCAGGTGCAGCGCCTGCGCCTGGTGGACTTCAAGGTCCGCGTGGTGGACGACGGCGGCACCGCCTCGCGCGTGCGCGTCTACATCCGCTCCACCGACGGCGAGCACACCTTCGGCACCGTGGGCGTCTCCCCGAACATCGTGCAGGCCGCCTGGGCCGCGCTGACCGACTCCATCGACGCCTTCCTGCTGTGCAATTCCTGATCCCCTTCAAAAAATCATCCCTCAAAATAGATTATATAAATATAAAAAACGGGAGGACAGAACCATGAGCGAAAGAATCTGTGTGGTGGGTTGCGACCTCGGCCCCGGCCCCATGGCTTACCTGCGGGAGCAGTTCCCCGAGCTGACCATCCATTCCTACCCCCGCGGCGAAAAGGTGCCCGCCAAAATCATGGAAAAGGCCGAAGTGCTGATGAACTACGGCGACAAGTCGCAGATTTCCCAGGCAAAAAACGTAAAGTACATCCACACCATCTCCGCAGGCATCGACGGCTACATCGACGAGGTGGACCGCTGCCACGGCAGCTCCCTCCCCGTCTCCAACGGCGCGGGCGTGTATGCCGACGCCGTGGGCGAGCATGTCATCGCGCTGCTGATGGCGGTGCTGCACGGCATCTGCCCCTCCGTGAACAACATGAAGGACAAGCAGTGGCGCGCCTTCCCCATGCTGGGCAACGTCAACGGCAAGACCGTTGCCGTCCTGGGCACGGGCGACATCGGCAACAACGCCGCGCGCATCTGCAAGGCGATGGGCGCGCATGTGCTGGGCTACAAGCTGCACCCCTGCGCCCCCTTTGACCCCTACGAGGCCATCTACACCGGCGACGACGGCCTGGACGCGCTGCTGCCCGCCGCCGACATCGTGCTTATCTGCCTGCCCGGCTCGCCCTATACCAGGAACCTGCTGGGCGCCCGCCGCGTAAAGCTTATGAAGGACGGCGTGGTGATCGTCAACATCGGCAGAGGCTCCATACTCAACACCGACGCGCTGATGGAGGGCCTGCGCTCCGGCCACATCGCCGCCGCCGGCCTGGACGTCACCGACCCCGAGCCGCTGCCCGCCGATCATCCCCTGTGGGACTGCCCCAACCTGCTCATCACCCCGCACATTTCCGGCCTTGGCGCCAGCAAGCAGAAGCACGCCGAGTGGTTCGCCGAAAACCTCCGCGCCTACCTCAACGGCAAACCCCTCCCTGGCGCGGTCAACCGCGAAATGAAATACTGACCGCACACCCCAAATCTATGCAGCTAAAAGCGATGAGCATCCTTTGGCTTCCCCTTGATGGTTCACCCGGAGGGGCGAAGCCCTGAAGGTCGAGCGTTTCGGAATAAACAGTCCTGTGGACTGTTTATTCCGAATAAGCCGACCGGAACACCGGAGCAGCCGGAACGGCTGATTCGGTGCGGAGTGGGAAGCTGTCGCCCGCAGGCGACTGATGAGGTGTCCGTCACCCGCACTCCCCCGGAAAGGAGCTTTCATGCGCCTTCACTACATAAACCCCGGCTTCGACTACTCGCTCGACAGCATCATGCTCTTTGAGACAGGCGAGCAGAGCGAGTTCTGGCGCAGTTCGCTGTTCTATTTCTATTCCGAGCTGGACAAGTCCCGCGCCGACGCGCTCGACCTGCCCGCCCGCCGCGACTACTACGCCCAGACCCTGCGTCCCACCTACGAATCCATATTGCCCGAGCTGAATCAAAAGCTCGACGCCTACAATACCCATTGGCAGGACAATGAGCCGCGCATCAACGACGCCTTTTCCGAGCTGTTCGGCCGCGACCTGTCCGGGCAGCTGAACGACATGCAGGGCCGCATCGCGCTGAACAGCGTCTGCCCCCGCTTCCTCGACCAGCGCGCCTTCGACGTGTTCTGGCGCAACAGCGAGCGCGGCGCGATGGGTATTGCGCTGCACGAGATGACGCACTTCGTCTGGTTCTCCGTCTGGCAGCAGCACTTCCACGACAGCCCTGCAGACTACGACACGCCCCACCTCAAGTGGATCCTGAGCGAGATGGTGGTGGAATGCTACCTCAGCCACCCCACCCTCCGTGCGCTCGACCCCTACTTCGAGCCGGAAAACGGCGGCTGCATCTACCCTTATTTTTACGACCTGACGCTGGACGGCGCCCCGTTGCTTAACCACCTGCACCGTCTCTTTACCCCCGGCCAGCCCGAGGTCTTCATGGAATCTGCTTGGGACTTCGTGCAGCGCCACGAGCCCGCCATCCGCGCGCACATTGCTTCGTCGGAGGAAAAACTCGCTCAGGCCGACTAAAGGAGGAATGAATATGTTTGAACGGTTTTCACAGGATGCCGTCAAGGCACTTCGGGGGCGTGCACTGGGCATTGCCGCGCTGGGAATACTGCTTCTGCTGATCGTGATCGCACCGCCGCTGCGCACCGCGCTGCTGGCAGAGGGCGCATGGCTCGTGTACATGGTCAGCGCGCTGGGTCTGCTCTGCTTGATCGCCGCAGGGGTTCTTCTGTATCGTATGCTGGCGTGCGCACAGGCAAAGCCCTACCGCGACCTCATCGCATCCAGCGCCGATCCGGAGGCCGCGCGCCGCGCACTGGAGCAGCGCATGACGGGTTCGGGCTTCTATGTGGGGGAAGACTATGTGCTCTACCACGAGGGGGCAGTCAACTTCGCCGCCCGCACGCAGGACGTGCTCTGGGTGTGGCAGCAGGACGTGTTCGGCTCGCAGCCCGCACTGCACTTCGGACTGGCAAATGGCAAAACACAGGGCGTGTTCCTGCAGGCCGGGCGCATCGACGCTGTCATCCGCAAGCTCAAGGACATCAAGCCCGACCTCCTTGTGGATTACACCGAGAATAACAAACAGAAATACCGCGATCTGACCGCAAAATAAATACTGGAGGAAAAACGCCATGACGCACTTTACCAACCCCATTATCCCCGGCTTCTACCCCGACCCCAGCGTCTGCCGCGTGGGCGAGGACTATTATCTGGTCACCTCCACGTTTGAGTTCTTCCCCGGCGTGCCGGTGTTCCACAGCCGCGACCTCGTGCACTGGGAGCAGATCGGCCACTGCCTGACCCGCCCCTCGCAGCTTCCGCTGCAGGACGCCGAGCCCTCCGGCGGCATCTACGCCCCCACCATCCGCTACCACGACGGCCTGTTCTACATGGTCACCACCAACGTCACCTGCGGCGGCAATTTCTACGTCACCGCGAGCGACCCCGCGGGCGAGTGGAGCGACCCCATCTACGTCGATCAGGGCGGCATCGACCCGTCGCTGTTCTTTGACGACGACGGCAAGGTCTACTTCGTCTCCAACGGCGACGGCTGCATGTCGCTGTGCGAGATCGACCCCGCCACCGGCGTTAAGCTCGTCCCTACCGTCAAGACCTGGACGGGCATGGGCGGCCGCTACCCCGAAGCGCCGCACCTGTATAAGATCAACGGCATGTACTACATGATGATCGCCGAGGGCGGCACCGAGTACGGCCACATGGAGACCATCGCGCGCTCCGCCTCGCCCTATGGCCCCTGGGAGCCCAGCCCCCGCAACCCCATCCTCACCAACCGCAACACCCAGATGGACATGCCCATCCAGGCCACCGGCCACGCCGACCTCGTCCAGACCCAGAATGGCGACTGGTACGCCGTGTTCCTCGCCTTCCGCATGACGCAGGGCTATTTCCATCACCTCGGCCGCGAGACCTACCTTGCGCCCGTCACTTGGGAGGACGGCTTCCCCTACATCGGCACCTGCCCGCTCGAGGGCGACGTCAACCTCCCCGAAGCGCCCGTGCCGCAGATCCCCGCCACCACCGACTTCTCCTCCCAGAGCCTGGAGTGGGTCACGCTGCGTGAGCCCAACGGCGACCGCGTGCAGTTCACCGAAAACGGCCTGCTGCTCCACGGCACGCCCGAGAACCTGAACGCCTATAACCCCACCATCCTGCTGCGCCGCCAGCAGCACTTCGACATGCGCTGCGAAACATCCGTGGACTTCGAGCCGCGCCTGCATGAGGAGGCGGGCATCACCACCTTCTACAACCTGCGCACGCACTATGAGCTGTACCTGACCCGCACCGCGCAGGGCCGCCGCGTGCAGGTGCGCCGCATCGTGGGCGACATGGAGATGCTCGCCGCCGACATCCCCGCGCCCGCAGGCGAGGTCGCGCTGCAGGTCACGGCGGATAAGCTGACCTACACCTTCTGGTGCAACGGCCAGCCGCTGTGCACGGGCCTTACGCAGTTCCTCTCCACCGAGGCCACGCCCAACTCCTTTACCGGCGTGATGCTGGGCCTGTACGCCACCGGCAACGGCCGCAGATGCGCAGCCCCCGCCCGCTTTGCGCACTTTACCTACGAGGGGCAGAACTGATCCATGGATCCCTGCCCCGTCCTGATGAAGATCCTGCAGGCCCTGCCCGAAACCGAGGTCGTGCAGCAGAAATCGCAGATCTCGCTTCGCTGCGGCGGCCACCCCTATGCCGCGCTCTACCCGGTCAGCAGCAAAAAGCTCGGGCTTTCCATCTTTTTGAATGAGCGCATCGACTCCCCGCGCCTGTACGCCGTCTCCGAGCCCTACCCCGGGCGCTTTACGCACCATCTGCGGCTGGAGAGCCCGGAGCAGGCGGACGAGGAGCTGCTGGGCTGGCTCCGGCGCGCGGCGCAGTGGAAGCGCGGCCGCTGACCCAACAAAATTTCATACGCACAGTACAAAGTCACATTGACGGCGCGCGCGCGGCATGGCACAATGAGAGCGTGAAACGAAAACCTTCTTCCATCAAGCGATCATGGAGGTAAGAGTATGGATTACAAGGCTTATCTGGAAAACCCCGACCTGCTGCACGAGGGCGTGGAGGAAAACCGCGCCTGCTACATCCCCTACTTTGCCCACAAGCCAGCCGACGTGCGCCATCGCCTGGATTCCGACCGCGTCACGGTGCTCTCGGGCGAATGGGACTTCTGCTGGTTTGAAAACGCGGCGGCGTTCGAGGCGAGCCGGCAGGGCGAGGTGGAGATGGAGCGCGTGACGGTGCCCTCCGTCTGGCAGACCTATGGGCACGACACCCACCAGTACACCAACGTGCGCTACCCCATCCCCTACGACCCGCCCTTTGTGCCCGACGACAACCCCTGCGCCATGTACCAGCGCGACTTCACGCTGCGCAAGCGCGAGGGCTGCACCTATCACCTGAACTTTGAGGGCGTGGACTCCGCCTACTTTGTCTGGATCAACGGCGCTTACGTGGGCTTTTCCGGCGTGCCGCACTCCACCAGCGAGTTCGACGTCACAGAGCAGCTCCTCGACGGCGACAACGGCATCGACGTGCTGGTGTTCAAGTGGTCCTGCGGCACCTACGCCGAGGATCAGGACAAGCTGCGCATGAGCGGCATCTTCCGCGACGTCTACCTGCTCGAGCGCCCCGAAAACCATGTGCGCGACTTCACCGTCGTCACCGACGTCGCCGGCAGCGACGCCCGCATCCGCGTTTCGCTGGACATGACCGGCAAGACCGACGTGCGTTATGTGCTCACCTATGAGGGCACGACCGTCGCCTCCGGCGTCGCGGAAAACGACGCCATCGCAATCGACGTCCACGACGCGCACCTGTGGAACGCCGAGACCCCCAACCTCTACGAGCTGACGCTGCTGACCGACCAGGAGAAGATCTCCACCCGCGTCGGCCTGCGCACCGTCGCCATCGAAAACAAGGTCGTCAAGCTCAACGGCGCGAAGATCAAGTTCCGCGGCGCGAACCGCCACGATTCCTCTCCCGTCAACGGCTTTGCCGTCACCTTCGACGAGATGCTGCGCGACCTGACGCTGATGAAGCAGCACAACATCAACGCCGTCCGCACCAGCCACTACCCCAACGCCCCCTGCTTCTACGAGCTGTGCGACGAGCTGGGCTTCTACGTCATCGACGAGGCCGACATCGAGATGCACGGCGTGGTCACGGCCTACGGCGCGTACAGCGAGGATCAGTTCACGCTGCTGGCCGACGACCCCATGTTCAAAAAGACGGTGCTCGACCGCGTCCAGCGCTGCGTCATCCGCGACAAGAACCGCCCCTGCGTGCTCATCTGGTCCATGGGCAACGAGTCGGGCTACGGTGTGTGCTTCATCGAGGCCGGCCGCTGGGTCAAGGCCTACGACCCCACCCGCCTGCTGCACTACGAGAGCTCCATCCACACCGGCGGCAAGGACATGGACATCTCCATGATCGACCTGTACAGCCGCATGTACCTGGATACCGGCCTGTGCAAGCAATACTGCGAGGATGAGAACAACCAAAAGCCCCTCATCCTGTGCGAATACATCCACGCGATGGGCAACGGCCCCGGAGACGCCGAGGACTACCAGCAGCTCATCGACAAATACGACAACTTCTGCGGCGGCTTCGTCTGGGAGTGGTGCGACCACGCCGTCTACATGGGCAAGACCATCACCGGCAAGGACGTCTACCACTACGGCGGCGACTTCGGCGAAAAGACCCACGACGGCAACTTCTGCATGGACGGCCTGGTCTACCCCGACCGCACGCCCCACACCGGCCTGAAGGAGTACAAGAACGTCATCCGCCCCCTGCGCGCCGTCGCCTACGACGCGGAGAAGAACGCCGTGCTGCTGCGCAACCAGAAGGCCTTCCAGCGCGCCGACGAGTTTGCCAGCGTCGAGTGCGTCGCCATGCTCGACGGCGTCGATCAGTGGAGCGAGCCGCTGACGCTGCCCACCATCCCCGCAGGCGGCGAAGCCTGGGTCAAGCTGCCCGACGAGCTGCCCCAGGGCGACCTGATGCAGGTCTGCCTGCTCTACACCTCCAGCTGCGACACCGCTTGCCTTGCGCAGGGCGACGAGCTGGGCTTTGACCAGATCACCATCCGCGACGCGGGCGTCGCGCCGTTTGCGCCCGTCCCCGGCAGCCTCACCCTCGAGGAGACCGACGCCGACGTCACCGTGCGCGGCGCGGACTTTGCCTACCGCTTCGACAAGCGCACCGCGACTCCCGCCCAGCTCTCCCGCGATAACGAGAGCGTGCTCGCTGCCCCCGCCCAGTGGAACATCTGGCGCGCCCCGCTGGACAACGACATGTTCATCGCCGAGGATCTCTACCGCATGGGCTACGACCGCATGACCGTCAAGGTCTACACGCTGGATGCCGCGGTGGAGGACGGCGTCGCCCGCCTGCGCGCCCGCCTGTCGCTCTCCGCGGTCGCCTGCGGGCGCATCGCCGAGGTCGAGGTCACCTACACCGTGGACGGCGAGGGCCGCATCGACATCGCCGGACACATGCGCAAGGGCAGCGACATGCTCCCCGACCTGCCCCGCTTCGGCCTGCGCTTCTTCCTGCGCCCCGGCATGGACAAGGTCAGCTACCTGGGCTACGGCCCCACCGAGAGCTACGTCGACAAGCACCGCGCCTGCTGGCTTGGTCGCTTCGACGCCGCGGTGGACGAGCTGCACGAGGACTACATCAAGCCCCAGGAGAACGGCAGCCACTGGAACACCCGCGACCTGGCTCTGTTCGACGCCCATGCCGCGCTGCGCGTCACGGGCGAGGGCTTCTCCTTCAACGCCTCCCACTACACGCAGGAGGAGCTGACCAAAAAGAAGCACAACTACGAGTTGGAAAAGGTCAAGGAGACCGTGCTGTGCATCGACTTTGCGCACGCGGGCGTGGGCTCCAACTCCTGCGGACCCAAGCTGCTGCCGCAGTACCACGTCCCCGCCGAGCTCTCCTTCCACTGCACCCTTGCACTGTAAGCCGGTGTGAGCTTTCCTCAATAAGCCTTTGCGTCTGATCTCTTTCCCAGACTCCGCATGATACGGAACGCACAGCTGCATGCACTCAGCGCGCAGCTGTGCGTTTTTGTTACATGGTGCGCTTTTGATTCGCTTGTTCTTGCAATCGCGCCGCTTCGGCGCTATAATAGGCTAAATATCATCTTCGGAGGTGAACGGCGCGTGAACATCATCGACGGCCACATGCACACCAAATACTTCCCCGAGAACTGGTTTACCGACTGCGCCCGTGCGCGCGGCTACAGCGCCTATGCCATCCTCAGCCTTTCCTGCATGAGCTCCTTCGGCGGTGCGACCAACAACGAGCAGTGCCTCGCGGTCAAGCGCGCCGATCCCACCCGCGCCTATTTCTTTGCGGGCCTTACGCACCCCTGCGGCGACTACGCCGCGCACGTCCGCTACTGGCTGGACAGGGGCGCCGATGGCATCAAGCTCATCGAGACCAAGCCCACCGTCTGGAGGGAGACGGGCGTCGACCTGTCCGACGCGCGCTTTGACCCCATGTTCGACTACCTCGAGCGCACCGGCACCCCCGTGCTGTGGCACGTGGGCGATCCGGCCGCCTTCTGGCACCGCGATCAGGCGCCCGAGTTCGCGTTCCGCTGCGGCTGGTTCTACGGCGACGGCGGCTACCCTGCGCTGGAGGAGCTGTACGCCGTCACCGAGCGCGTGCTGCAGCGCCATCCCAGGCTCCACGCCTGCCTTGCGCACCTCTACTTCTGCGGCGACGACCGCGCCCACGCCGAGCGCATACTGGATACCTACGAAAACGTCCGCCTGGACATCACCCCCGGCGTGGAGATGTACGAGCACTTCGAGCGCGACCTCTCCGGCTGGCGGGATTTCTTCCTCAAGTATCAGGACCGCATCCAGCTGGGCACCGATACCGACATGGGCGACGCCTTTGACGGCCCCAACGCGCTCACCCTCGCGCTGAGCATGCTGGGCAGCGGCCCCGTGCAGAACTTCGGCTCCATCTGGTCCCGCGGCCTCGACCTGCCCGAGCCGGTCATCCGCAAGATCGCCGCCGACAACTTCCGCGCCTTCGCAGGCCAGGCCCCCAAGCCGCTGTGACGCCAACACAAAGGGAAGAGGACGCATTTTCGCGCCCCTTCCCTTAGCCTGTCGACAAAGTCGACAGGCTCGAAAAAGATGAAACCTCATCTTTTTCGAATTGCAGAAAAATTCGCGCACGGCTTAGCCGCACACGAATTTTTCTGTATCGGAAGCGATTTTCCATCTGCAAATGGTTTGGAAACGGATGGAAAAGAGAAGCCATCCATCTTTATTCTTCCTAACTTACAGAAAATCGCTCCTCGGCGGGGTACACGCCCCCGCCTGCGGATTGAAGATGAAGGGGCTGCGGCCCCTTCATGCATCCCCAAGGAGCACATGCCTGTTTTTTGACAGGCTGAGGGAAGAGGACGCATTTTCGCGTCCCTTCCCTTCTTTATTATTGACAATGCACCGAAAATCGTTGATAATATCCGTGTAAAGACCCGGCAAACCCACAGAACGGAAAAAGGAGATCATCACTATGCTTCATGTGGCAATGCTCAGCAAATGGCATGTGCACGCGACCGAATACGCGGGCTATTTCAACAAGATGGACGACGTCAAGATCACCTGCGTCTGGGACGAGGATCCCATCCGCGGCAAGGCCTGGGCGGATGAGATGGGCGTGGACTTCGAGGCCGACCTCGACACGCTGCTCGCCCGCGCCGACGTCGATGCCGTCTGCATCGATACCCCCACCAACATGCACAAGGACGTCATGATCAAGTGCGCCAAGGCAGGCAAGCACATCTACACCGAGAAGGTGATGTGCCTGACCGTCGCCGACTGCGACGAGGTCATCAAGGCCGTCGAGGAGAACAACATCATTTTCACCATCTCGCTGCCCCAGCGCGCATGGCCGAAGTTCCTCTACATCAAGCAGGCCATCGAGTCCGGCCTGGTGGGCGACGTGACCGTGCTGCGCTGCCGCAACTGCCACGACGGCGCGCTGGCCGGCTGGCTGCCCGACTACTGGTACGACCCCGAGACCACCGGCGGCGGCGCGATGATGGACCTGGGCGCGCATCCTATGTACCTGTCCGCGTGGATGCTGGGCAACCCCACGCGCATCCAGTCCATGTTCAACAACAAGACCGGCCACGCCGTCGAGGACAACACCATCTCCACCATCGAGTTCGAGAACGGCGCCATCGCCGTGTCCGAGACCTCGCTCGTCTCGCCCATGTGCCCCCAGATCTTCGAGGTCTACGGCACCAAGGGCGTGATCCTGGCCATCGATAACGACATCAAGATCAAGACCCTGGACACCCAGAAGCACCTGGCCGACGGCTGGGTCGTGCCCAAGCTGCCCGAAGCCTTGCCCCACCCCACCCGCCAGTGGGTCGAGGCCATCCTCTACGGCGGCCCCGTGCGCTACGGCGTGCAGGAGGGCCGCATGCTCACCGCGCTGATGGAGAACGCCTACATCGCCGACCGCGAGCGCCGCGAAGTCAAGTTCTAAACCCAAATAACAGCAAAAGGGAGGCCGCCGTGCCTCCCTTTTTTAGCTGAAAACAACGGGATGCGGCTTCATTAGGCTTCCCCTTGAGGGGAAGCTGTCGCCCGCAGGCGACTGATGAGGTGTCCGTCCAGCACCAACATAACCCTTTGCGCACAAAATCACCTTGACAAGACTCGTAATATAGGGTACATATAAAACAGTAAGGTTGAAAATGGAAAAAACGGGGTATTAGAAATTATGGGCATCGTGTTTGACATCGAGGAGTTCGCCGTATACGACGGACCGGGCATCCGCACCGCGGTGTTCCTCAAGGGCTGCCCGCTGCGCTGCCGGTGGTGCCACAACCCCGAGGGGCTGTCCGTTCGCCCGCAGCGGAGCGTCAGCCGCGCGCTGTGCGTGCACTGCGGCGCGTGCGAGCGCGTCTGCCCCCACCCGGAGGGCTGCGTCGCCTGCGGCGCGTGCGTGCCCGTCTGCCCACAGGGCTGCATCCGCATCGCCGGGCAGGAAATGACCGCCGAGCAGGTCGCCGCCCGCGTGCGCAGGAACGCGCGCCTGCTGCGCATGAGCGGCGGCGGCGTCACGTTCTCCGGCGGCGAGGTGCTGCTGCAGGCCGAGTTCGTGCAGCAGATCCGCGCGCTGCTCCCCGACGTCCACGCCGCCATCGAGACCTGCGGCCACGGCCCCGAGGAGACCTTCCAATCCCTCTGCCGCAGCATGGATCTGGTCATGATGGACGTCAAGCACACCGACCCCGAGCAGCACCGCCGCTGGACGGGCGTGGACAATGCGCTGATCCTGCGCAATTTCCGCTGGCTGTGCAGCTCCGGCATCCCCTTCATACTGCGCATCCCCCTCATCCCCGGCGTCAACGACACGCCCGACAACCTGCGCGCCACCGCGCAGCTCGCCCGGGACGCCAAAGCCCTTCAGCGCGTGGAGCTGCTGCGCTACAACCGCGCGGCCGGCGCCAAGTACGACGGCCTGTCCATGCGCTACGATCCGCAGTTTGACACCGAGCGCGAACCCAACGTCTACACCGCTCCCTTCGAGGAGCTCAATATGGAGGTCATGGTAAGATGAGTGCAAAACTGGACGTCCTGCGGGACATGCTGAACCGGCAGGCGCATCATCAATGGCGGCAGCCCCTCTCCGACGAACGCTGGGCCGAGCTCGCCGCGCGCATCCAGAACCCGCAGCTGCCGCTCGTCACCCGCGCCGCGCTGCGCCTGCAGCTCTTTTTGCAGGAGGAGCGCATCATCCGCTGCGAGGGGACGGCCATCCCCTGCTGGCGTACGCTGCCCGCCTTCCCCGACCTCTACGCCCCCGGCGAGAAGGAAAAACTCACCGCCGGCCACTACGTCCACGAGCAGGGGCGCGTGTGCAACATCTCCTCCGACTGGAAGGGCGTGCTGCAGGGCGGCCTCATGCCCCGCCGCGAGCAGGCGCAGCGCAATCTCGCGGAAAACGTAGGCGATCCCGACTTCAACCGCGCCGCCGTCACCGTCATCGACGCCGTCCTTGCCTATGCCGACCGCTATGAGGACGCCGCGCTCTCCGACGCCGTCCGTAACGGCGCGCACGACTTTGCCGCCGCGCTCAAGACCTTCCGCCTGCTGCACTTCTGCCTGTGGGCGAGCAACGTCTATCACAATACCGTCGGCCGCTTCGACCAGTACATGCTCCCCTACTATGAAAAGGACGTCGCCGCGGGCGTTCTCACCCGCGAGGCCGCGCTGGAGCTGCTGGAGGACTTCTTCCTCTCCTTCAACCGCGACAGCGACCTGTACATCGGCATGCAGCAGGGCGACAACGGCCAGAGCCTGATGCTGGGCGGCTGCGACCGCCAGGGCAACAGCGCCGTCAACGACCTGACCTACCTCTGCCTGGAGGCCAGCCTTGCCAACCGCCGCATCGACCCCAAGATCAACCTGCGCGTGGACAAAAACACCCCGATGGCGCTCTACCGCAAGGCCACCGAGCTCACCCGCCAGGGCCTGGGCTTCCCGCAGTACGCCAACGACGACGTCGTCATCCCCGCGCTCATCAACCTCGGCTATGCGCCCGAGGACGCCCGCAACTACGTCGTGGCCGCCTGCTGGGAGTTCATCATCCCCGGCACCGGCATGGACATCCCCAACATCGGCGCAGTCTCTCTCGCCGGCGTCGTCAAGCGCACGCTGGACGAGGAGCTGGACGCCTGCGCGGACTTCGACCATTTGATGCAGCGCGTCCGCGAGAACATCGCAAGCGAAGCTGCCGCCGTCGCCGACGGCGTCAAAAACCTGTTCATGGAGCCCGCCCCCTACCAGAGCGTGCTCATGTCCGACAGCGTCCGCCTCGGCCGCGATATCTCCCTCGGCGCGACCTACAACAACTACGGCCTGCACGGCACCGGCACCGCCACCGCGGTGGATCAGCTCGCCGCCGTCCGCAAGCTGGTCTATGAGGAAAAATCCATCGCCCCCGCCGCGCTCAAGGCCGCCGTCGCCGCAGACTTCGCCGACGCGCCCGAGCTGCTGCACGCCCTGCGCGAGACCGCGCCCAAGCTGGGCCGCGACGAGGAATGCGAGCCCCTCGCCGACGCGCTGCTCAACGCCTTTGCCGACGCCGTCGCGCCGCTTCGCAACGAGCGGGGCGGCATCTTCCGCGCGGGCACCGGCTCCGCGATGTACTACCTCTGGCACGCCGATTCCCTCGGCGCGACCTACGACGGCCGTAGAGCCGGCGAGCCCCTCTCCGCCAATTTCTCCCCCTCGCTCACGCTGCGCGACGCAGGCCCCCTGTCCGTCGTCTCGGCCATGGCGCGCCCGTCGCTGTCCCGCACCATCAATGGCGGCCCGCTGACGCTGGAGATGCACGACACCGTGTTTGCCCACCCCGAGGGCCTGGAGAAGGTGGCGCAGCTCGTGCGCTCCTTCAACCTGCTGGGCGGCCACCAGCTGCAGCTCAACGCCGTCTCGCGCGATAAGCTGATCGACGCGCAGCTGCACCCCGAGCAGCACCGCGGCCTGATCGTGCGCGTCTGGGGCTGGAGCGGCCACTTCGTCCAGCTGGATAAGGCCTATCAGGATCAGATCATCCGCCGCACCACCTACGGCGTGTAAAAAGGCGCATATGGCAGGAGCTGTCTCACGCAAACAATAACGGCAGACATCCTCAGGCTTCCCCTTGAGGGGAAGCTGTCGCCGCAGCGACTGATGAGGTGTCAGTCCGCCCCAGACGCACCGAATCAAACCATCCACATGAACATTACCTATTTAGGGAACTGCGACGCCCCGCTGTCGCAGTTCCTGCTGTATACTGAAGAAAAGGAGGCGATCCCCCGATGCTGACGCTCACCAACCGCCAGGCCCGCCGCTTCGTGCTGCGCAAGAACGGGCTGCTGGGCGGCCACATCTTCCGCGGCAAGGCGGGCGCGCTGGCCTACGTCCGGCAGGCGGGCTGCGTGCAGTTCGATCCCATTGACGTCTGCGGCCGCAATGCCGACCTGGCGCTCAACGCCCGCGTCGGCGGCTATCGCAAGCAGATGCTGGACGACCTGCTCTACCGCGACCGCGCCCTGATCGACTACTTCGACAAGCAGCTGGCCATACTCCCCACGGAAGTCTGGCCGTACTTCGCCCGCATGCGCGACTACTGGGCGCATGCCTCGCGCTCCCGCGAGCAGGTGGACGCCGCCGCCCAGCGCGTGCTGGACGAGCTGGACGCCCGCGGTCCGCTGTCCAGCCGCGACATCGAGCTGGAGGGCCGCGCCGACTGGTACTGGTCGGATACGCGCCTGTCCCGCGCAGTGCTGGAAACCCTCTATTTCCGCGGCGAGCTGGTCATCCACCACAAGGAGGGCGCCAACAAGTTCTATGCCCGCGCCCGGGACTGCCTGCCGCCTGCGCTGCTCTCCGCGCCCGATCCCATTCCCGACGATGCAGAGCACACGAAATGGCGCGTCGCCCGCCGCATCGGCGCGATCGGTCTGCTCTGGGACAAGCCCTCCGACGCCTTTCTCGGCCTGGACCTCAAGGCTGCCGCGCGCAGCGCCGCCTTTGCCGCGCTGGAGCGGGACGGCACGATCCTGCCCGTGCAGGTCGAGGGCATCGCCCAGCCGCTGTATTGCCTCACCGCCGACGCCCCTCTGCTGGACGAGGTGCGCTCCGGCCACGCCTACGCCCCGCGCACCGAGTTCCTCGCCCCGCTGGACTGCATGATGTGGGACCGCAGCCTCATCCAGGCGCTGTTCGGCTTTGCCTACCGCTGGGAGATCTACACCCCCGCTGCCCAACGCAAATACGGCTACTACACGCTGCCCATACTGCGCGGCGAGCAGCTGGTGGGCCGCATCGAGCCGGTGTGCGACCGCAAAACCCGCGCGCTCAGCGTCAGAAATATATGGCTGGAGCCCGGCGTCCGGCAGACCCCCGCCCTTTTGCGCGGCATCGAGGAGACCGCACAGCGCTTGTGCGCGCTGAACGGCATGGCCTCCCTCACCCTCCCGCAGTAGCCCAAAGGCGCAGAGATCCGGTATTTATCCCCCAAAAAACTCTTTACAATTATAATAAAATATGTTATTCTAAAAGCGTAAATTTACAACTTCATAACATGATTCAAGGGGGAATCCGGATGAAACGAACGGCTGCGCTCCTCATGCTGACCCTGTTGCTGCTCCGACCGCTCCTTTCCGTGCGCGCTGAAACGGCGCTGTCCGTCACCCGGGATTCCTATGGCCTGCGCGTCAGCTCCATCGATTTGGTCACCAGCATCAACGGCAAGTACACCGTGGTGAAGCAGACCCGCACCTCGGGCCGCATCGCAGATACCGCGCAGGTCGAATACGAATACGACTTTGAGCAGGAGACGCCCGAGTGCGTCGGCCGCTTTGAAGAGGATGCGCCCGTGGCGCTGGTGACGGTGGACGGCTTCGGGGAGGAGCTCGCCTCCATCCAGGACCCCGACCAGGTCGTGCTCACCGTCAACGGGCAGCCCGTCGCCGCGCCGGAGGGCGCCGCCTACGGCGAGGCCATCGGCTGGCAGAACGCCAACCTGGACGGCCTGTACTGCGCCGTTTTCCCCATACTGCTCACCAAAGAAGGCGGCACGGCGGACTATGCCGTGCGCGTGCAGGCGGTGTTGGACGGCGTGCGCGTCACCGAGACCGCCCACATCACCGTCGTGCTCCAAAACACCCATGAATACAAGCAGGAGCGCGTGCTGCGCATCGCCGCGCTGGACGGGCAGAACGTCGACGCCTACCTGCTGGGCGGCCGCATCTACCTCGACCACCCCGCCACCGCCGTGGGCGAGCCCCGCGTGCGCATCACCTTTTCCGATGAAAACGGCGCCCCGTTCACCGTCATCGCCTGGGCCGGGCAGACCGCCTGCGCGCAGCCGGGACAGAGCGCCGCGCTGCACCTGGAAGAGGAATGCCGGCTGGAGCAAAGCCGTGCCGAATACCTGCTGGACGCCGCCGCCGATCCCCTGCGCCACCGGAAGGTGGCGTTTTGCGTAGAAACGGAGGATGCGCTGTACCGCTCGCCGGAGCTGACGCTGGTGCAGCGCTTCGACGTGCCGCCGGTCGACCCCAAGGGCATCTATTTTGAACAGAGCGCGTACACGCTGCCCGTGGGCGGCGTGCTGGAGCCCATCGTGCTGGGCGTTGCCACGGGCGAGCCGGTGCGCACCAATGCCGCGGGCCGCCTCGAGCTGCTGCCCGGCCCCGGCACGGACGCGCAGGTGCTGGACGTCACCGCCGGCAAGGCCGTCATCGGCGTACAGCCCGGCGCAGCCTATCTCACCGCGCGCTACACCCTCGGCGGCCGCGTGTACGACGCCGCCTCCGCGAAGATCACCGTCTGCGGGCCGATACAGCGCATGACCGTGCTGTGCCGCAATCTCAACGTGCGGCAGGCCCCGTCCACCGCCGCCCCGCGCACCGGCCTGCTGCACCGCGGCGACGTGGTGGAGGTCGTGCAGGTGGAGGACGGCTGGGCGCTGACCGCGCAGGGGCAGTACGTCTGCGCGCGGTATCTGGGCCGCTGACGCCATGCGCGTTCGGGCAATCAAATGCAAACCGGGGCGGCCGCTGGTGTGGCTGGCCCTTGCCGCGCTGCTGTTTTGTACCGCGTACAGCTTTGACGCGCTGGCTTCCCTGCCCACGGAGCCCCTTTCGGGCGAGCTGACCGCCACCGTCTCCCGCGTGGACGGCGACCGCCTGTTCCTCACCGATGTCACGCTTACAACCGGCGAGGGCACGCTCCGCCCCGGCAACGTGCTGATGGAGCCAGAACCCTGCGGCCATGTGCTGGCTGCGGGCATGGCGGTGCGCGCCCGCGTCACGCTGCAGCCGCTGTCCCCGCCCGCAAACCCGCATGGCTGGGACGAGCGCTACTGGTTCCTCTCCGACGGCGTGCGCTACCGCTGCTCCGGCGCGCTCGACGCCCACAGCGCCGCCGCACCCTTTTCGCTGCGCGCAGCCCTGCGTAGCTCCGCCCAGGCGCACATCGCAGCGCTCTGGCCGGAGGAGAGCGGCCTGGCCTCCGCTCTGCTGCTGGGCGAGGAGGACGGGCTGACCGACGAGGAGCAGCAGGCCTTCCGCCGCAGCGGCGCCGCGCACCTGCTGGCGGTGTCCGGCCTGCACGTGGGCTTTGTGGCCGCGCTCGCCGCGCTGCTGCTGGGCTGGATGCGCAAAAACTCTCTCCCGCAGATCCTGCTGACCATGGCGCTGCTGTCCGGCTATGCACTGCTTGCCGAGTCCGCGTTTTCCGTGCTGCGCGCGCTGGTGATGCTGGGCATGGGCCTTGCCGCCCGCCGCTTCGGCCGCAAGCCCGACGGCCCCACCGCGCTTGCCGCCGCGATCCTCGCCGCGCTCGCCTTTCGCCCCACCGAGGTGCTGCGCGCCGGCTTTCTGATGTCCGTCGGCGCGGTGACGGGCATCCTGCTGCTGTGCGGCCGCATCCAGGCGGCGCTCAAAAAGCTGCGCATCCCCGCCTTTCTGTGCAGCGCTATCGCGGTGTCGATCAGCGCGCAGCTGGGCGTGCTGCCCGTGCAGCTGTACGTGTTCCATACCGTCAACCTGCTCTCGCTGCTGACCAACCTGCTGGCCGTGCCGCTTGCCGCGGGCGCGGTGATGTTGGGCCTGCCCGCGCTGCTGCTGCACATGGTCTGTCCCGCGTTGGCTGCCGCCCCGGCCTTCGCCGCCCGCCTGCTGCTGCGCCTGCTCGCCCTGCTGTGCGAGACGGTCGCAGACGTCCCCTTCGCGCAGATGGACGCCGCCTCGCCGCCCGTGTTCGTGCTCGTGTGCTTTGTGGGCCTGCTGTTCCTCTGCTCGCCTTACTTTATGGAATTTGCCAGGCGCAGGCGCATCGCGCTGGCCGCAGGCATCCTGTGCGCGACGGCGCTCTCCCTGCTCCTCTGGCTGCCGGGCGAGCTCGACCGCCGCCAAACGCCCACCGTCACCTTCTTCTCCGTTGGCACGGCGGACAGCGCGCTGCTGCGCTCCGAAAACGCCGCGCTGCTCGTGGATACCGGCTGGACGGGCAGCGCCGCCGTCTCCTATATGCAGGGCGAGGGCCGCTCCCTCAACGCCGTGCTGCTCACCCATGCCGACGGCGACCATGCGGGCGGTCTGGAGCACCTGCTGCAAACCGTGCCCGTCGGCGCGGTGATGGTGCCCCGCGGCATGAGCTGGGAGGGCCTGGAGCCCGCACTCGCCGCCGCGCAGGAGAAGAACATCCCCATACTCGAGCTGACCGCGGGCGACGCCTTCACCGCGGATGCGTTCACCGTCACGGTGCTCTCGCCCGCCGCCGTCCGCGAGGGCCAGGAGAACGACGACTCCCTCGTACTGCGCGTGGACTGCGCCGGCCGCACGCTGCTGTTTGCCGGCGACATCTCCGCCCGCACCGAGGCCGCGCTCGCCCTGCCCGACTGCGACGTGCTCAAGGTGCCCCACCACGGCAGCGCCACCGCCACCTCCGACGCGCTGCTCGCCCAAACCACGCCCGAGCTCGCCGTCCTCTCCGTCGGCACGCCCAACCGCTACGGCTTCCCCCGCCCCGAGGTGCTGGACCGCCTCGCAGCCTCCGGCGCGCAGATATTCCGCACGGACGAATGCGGCGCGGTCACCGTCCGCATCACCCCCGATGGCTGCACCGCGCAGGGCTATTCCCCACCGACGCCCTGGCAGCAGCTCTTCACCGGCCAACCGTAAAGAAGAGGCCCTTCCAACCGGAAAGCCTCTCAGACTGTCAAAAAAGGGTAAAAACTGTTCAGGGATGCAGGAAGGGGCGTGTACCCGCTAAGGAGTGATTTTCTGTACGTTAGGGCAAATAAAGGCAGATCAACACGCTCCTTCATCCGTGCCTGAAACGTTTGTCGAAGAAAAATCGCTTCCGATACAGAAAATAGGCCCTTCCAACCGGAAAGGCCTCTTTTCTGTGCCCTTTTACAGCTCGCGCACCGGGCGCAGCTCGATGTAGCCGCGGTCGCCCTGGGGCGAATACTGCTGCCGCGGCGCCAGCTCCGGCGCGAACGCGTATCCCACGGCCGTCGGGTCGTAGGCGTCGATGGCGTCCCACATCGCGCCGATGGCGTCGCCCATGTCGTCCTCGTCGTAGGGCGGGCCTTGGAACAGCATCATCCGGCAGGGCGGCAGCTCGATCAGCTCCATGCCCTCGGGCAGCGGGCCTGCGTAGTCCGCGGGCACCTCCACGCCCGCCACATAGGTAGACGTCCCCTCGGGCACGAGGTGTGCGGGCAGCCACATGCCGCTGGGCTCCTGCAGCGCCCCGGGGATGCTCCCCAGCACCTCCCACATCTCGCAGCCCGCCTCCTGGCAGTAGGACCAGTATTCGTCTGCGGTCTTTGCGCGCTTTACGATGGCCTTGCGCGCGGGCCGGTCGAGGATCTGAATGAAGATCGGCAATGTCTTTGCGGTCATTTTGTTTGCTCCTTTCACGCGTTGACGGAACGCAGCGGGGCTTTTGCCGAAATGCCGGGCAAAAGCGCGGGTGAAGCCCTCGTGTGAGCCGAACTCGAAGTCCAGCGCGATGGCGGTGACGCTCCTTGCGGTGCGCGCCAGCTCGCAGGCAGCGCCGTCCAGCCTCTGCGCGCGCAGATAGGCCACCGGCGTCTGCCCGAAGGCTTCGCGGAATATGCGGATGCAATGGGTTGGCGAGTAGCCGGCGGCCGCGGCCAGCTGCTGCAGGGTGACGGGCTGCTCCAGATGTGCGTCGATGAAGGCCTTCATGCGCGCCGCAGCCGCTTTTGCGGATGGATCCATATTCGCTCCCCCCTCCTTGCACAATCAGCATACCACATCCCGCCCCGCCGCGCTTGACGGAAATTGTGAAGTCTTTGTATTTCTTATAATTTTAATCGGATTGGTGATTGACAGCCGCCTGCGGTGGTGATAATATAGTCAACGGAAAAACCCGATAATTTTTGTCGGGAATGATCGAACAGCTTGAAGGGAGCATCGGGAACGTGAAATTGTCCACCAAGGGAAGGTACGGCGTGCGGGCGATGTACGACCTGGCGTGCGTCTACGGACAGGCGCCGCAGTCGGTCAAGTGCATCGCGGAGCGGCAGTCCATTCCCGAGGCGTATCTGGAGCAGCTGATCGCGCCGCTGCGCAAGGCGGGGCTGGTGCTGTCCATCCGCGGCGCGCAAGGCGGTTATACGCTCTCGCGCGAGCCGAAGGATATCTCCGTGGGCGCGATCCTGCGGGCCGTGGAAGGCCCCCTTGCCGCCACGGACTGCATCACCGAGCCCTGCGCCAACTCCGAGGGCTGCGCGATGCACGCGCTGTGGCTGCGCATCCACCGGGGCGTCAACGACCTGATGGACAGCATCACGCTGCAGGACATGCTCAACGACGTCTGCGCCGATTGCGCGGACAGCCGCTGCCACGAGGGAACCAGCAAGAAATAATTTACAGGCCGATCAATGGCCGGAGGATGTATGAATATGGAGAGAATTTATCTGGACAATGCGGCGACCACGCGCGTGCGCCCCGAGGTGGCGGCGGAGGTCCTGCCCATCATGACCGAAACCTACGGCAACCCGAGCTCCGTGCACGCGTTCGGCCGCGAGGCGAAAAAAGCGCTGGAGAAGGCGCGCACGCAGGTCGCCACCGCCATCGGCGCCAAGAAGGAGGAGATCTTCTTCACCGCCGGCGGCTCCGAGTCCGACAACTGGGCGCTCAAGGGCACCGCGCATCAGCTGCGCGCCAAGGGCAACCACATCATCACCACCGCCATCGAGCACCACGCCATCCTGCACACCTGCAAGGCGCTGGAAAAAGAGGGCTTTACCGTCACCTACCTGCCCGTCGACGAGTACGGTCTGGTCACGCCCGAGCAGGTCGAGGCCGCCATCACCCCCGAGACCATCCTCGTCTCCATCATGATGGCCAACAACGAGATCGGCACAATCGAGCCCATCGCCGAGATCGGCGCGGTCTGCAAGAAGCATGGCGTGCTCTTCCACACCGACGCCGTGCAGGCCATCGGCCACGTCCCGGTGGACGTCAAGGCCATGAACGTGGACATGCTGTCCATGTCGGGCCACAAGTTCTACGCCCCCAAGGGCGTGGGCGCGCTGTACGTCCGTTCCGGCGTGCGCCTGGAGAACCTCATCGAGGGCGGCGCACAGGAGCGCAGCCGTAGAGCCGGCACCGAGAACCTGCCCGCCATCGTGGGCATGGGCAAGGCCATCGAGATGATCACCGCCGAGCAGCAGGAGGAGAACGCCCGCCTGACCGCCATGCGCGACCGCCTCATCCAGGGCATCCTCGAAAAGATCCCCGATTCCCGCCTCAACGGCCATCCCACCCGCCGCCTGCCCGGCAACGTCAACGTCTCCGTCCGCTTCATCGAGGGCGAGTCGCTGCTGCTGTCGCTGGACATGGTGGGCATCGCAGGCTCTTCCGGCTCCGCCTGCACCTCGGGCAGCCTGGACCCCTCCCATGTGCTGCTGGCCATCGGCCTGCCGCACGAGATCGCGCACGGCTCCCTGCGCCTGACGCTGGGCCGCGACAACACCGAGCAGGACGTCGATTACGTGCTTGAGCAGCTGCCCAAGATCGTCGAGCGCCTGCGCTCCATGTCCCCGCTGTACGCCGACTACGTTTCCAAGAAGCAGTAAGCCATCATAACGCACGATACAGGCAAGGAGAGCAATTTATGTATTCTGAGAAGGTAATGGATCACTTCACCAACCCGCGCAACGTGGGCGAGATCGAGAACGCCGACGGCGTGGGCACCGTGGGCAACCCCAAGTGCGGCGACATCATGCGCATCTTCCTCAAGATCGAGGACGGCATCATCACCGACGTCAAGTTCAAGACCTTCGGCTGCGGCGCGGCCATCGCCACCTCCTCCATGGCCACCGAGATGGTCAAGGGCAAGTCCATCGAGGAGGCGCTCAAGCTGACCAACAAGGCCGTTGCCGAGGCGCTGGACGGCCTGCCCCCCGTCAAGATGCACTGCTCGCTGCTGGCCGAGCAGGCGCTCAAAGAGGCGCTGGAGGACTACTTCAACAAGAACAACATCCCGCTGCCCGAGGGCTTTACCAAGCCCGACGTCGAGCACGACGAGGACTGAGCTCCCCCATCAAATTTCATAAAACTGGGCATTGCCCCGCTTTCTGGCTGCATGAGCGGCCGCAAAGCGGGGCAATTTATGTCCAGTGAAGAACGCACTGCTTGCAAAAAGGGAGATGTGCATGAAACGCATATCGAAGATCGCGGGCCTTGTCGCCGTCACGGAAAAAACGGGGCGGCGGCTGGGGTTCGTCGAGCGGGTCTGCCTGAGCGCCGACGGGCAGGACGCACAGGGCCTGCTGCTGCGGCTGCGCGGCCTGTTCCGCAAAAAGCGCTTCGTCTCATTCGGCAATATCGCCCTGTGGGGCGAGGTGACGGTGACGGTGCACGCCGTGGAAAAGCCGCCCGCAGCCGTCCGCCATCAGGAGGACGCCATCGGCCTGACCGTGCTGTCCACGTCGGGCGAGCGCCTGGGCTGGGTGACGGACGCGTTTGTGGAGGAGAGCAGCGGCCGCGTGCTCGCGCTGGAGGTCTCCCATGGCATTGTGGACGACTTTTCGCGCGGGCGCATCCGGGTGCGGGATTTCACAATGCGGCCCGACGGCGTGGTGGCCGTGACGGAGGAAGCCGGGGAGGAGCCATCCCCTCCGGCCTGCTCCTGATGAACTCATCTTTCCCGGTCGACGAGCAAAGGAGGCGGAATCGAGGGTGTTTCTGTTGAGAAAGTCCTATCTGGGCGTGGGCATGGTCATGGGCATGGTCGCGGGCGCGGCGGCGGTCACCGCGGCGGTGCTGGCCTGTCCGCAGGGGCGCGGCATGGCGCGGCACGCGGTCAAGCGCGGCAAGCGCATGGTCAAAAAGGTCGCCCCCATGCTGGAAAAAAGAATGTAGATGACCACGCGATGGAAAAGAGCATTGCTGCTGCTTGCGGGCATTGCGCTTGCGGTGCTTCTTCGGAAGGTACTGGGGCGCATTGCCCTGCTTTTGCTTGTGTCGGGCACGCTGGCCTACCTGCTCGACCCCCTTTCCCGCTTCTACCGCCGCCATACCCGCCTGGCGCAAGGCCCCTGCGCTGCCCTGGCCTTTGCCTCGGCCGCACTTGCGCTGGCTGCTTTCCTGTTCTTTGGTGTGCCGGCGCTGTCCCGTCAGCTCACCGCGCTGGCCCAGGCCGCGCCCCAGCTGGTGGAATCCTTTGGTGAGCAGCTGACGCGCATGACCGCTTCGCTGGGCAGAGCGGGCCTGCCCGACGAGGCCGTCACCGTGCTGCGCGCCCAGGCCGCCCGCCTGCTCGACGCCGGCGCGCAGTTCCTGATGGACCGCCTCGTCACCTTTGCAAAGGGCGTCAGCAGCCTGGGCTACCTGGTGTTTGCCCCCGTGCTCGCCTTCTACATGCTCCGGGACAAGCGCCGCCTGTTTTCCTTCCTCACCCGCCTCATCCCCAGCTCCGCGCGCCGCAGCGTGCTGCGCGTGGGCCTGTCCGTGCGCGACGCGGTGGGCGCCTACGTCGCCGGCCAGCTGATGGTGTCCTTTGTCACCGGCACGCTCACGGGCCTTGGCCTGCTGCTGCTCGGCATTCCCTCGTGGCTGGCGCTGGGCGCCACCATGATGCTGTGCAACCTCATCCCCTACTTTGGCCCCTGGCTGGGCGCCATCCCCATCGTGGTGTTCTGCGCGGGCCGCGGCCTGCCCGCGGTGCTGGGCGGCGTGCTGGTGGTGTTTGCCGCCCAGCAGATCGAGGGCCTGTTCGTCTCTCCCCGCCTCATCGGCGAAATGGCCAGCCTGCACCCCGCCCTTGTCGTGCTCTCGCTGATCGCGGGCGGCTGGATCGCGGGCCTGCCCGGCATGTTCTACGCTGTGCCCGCCGCCGTCTCCCTGCGCGCCGCGCTGCGCGCCTTGCGCGATGCGAGACTGGAAACCTGACAGTTGAACCGCATTATGAGACACTTCGGCATAAAGGGTTTGAATTCCGCGCCCCGATAGTGTATAATGATTTTGATACCAGAGAGGGAGGGGCACGAGGCATGGATCAGTTCAACGATACGATGCGCTTTAAGCTGGATAACGCAGTGTCCATGAACGCGCACGACATTCTGATGAGCGTCTACAATTCGCTCAAGCAAAAGGGGTACGACCCCATCAATCAGATCGTCGGGTATCTGCTCTCCGGCGACCCGACCTACATCACCAGCTACGGCAACGCCCGCTACCTCATCCGCCAGCTTGAGCGCGATGAGCTGCTGGAGGAGCTCGTCCGCTCCTACGTGCTGGAAGAGGACCAGTAAACACATCCTATCGAAAGGGGCGCGCGTCGGGCCTTGGCTTGGGCGCGCGTTTTTTTAGGTGAACAGCATGGCAAAAAACGTGGTCGCGCTGGACGTGGGCAGCGTGCGCATCGGCGTCGCGGGCAGCGACGCGCTGGGCATCACCGCCCAGGCCATCGAGACCTGGACGCGCAGGGGCCTCCAGAACGACCTGACCCACATCGCGCAGATCGCTTCCGACCGCAAAGCCGAAGCCTTTGTCCTCGGCCTGCCCCGCAACATGGACGGCACCGAAGGCCAGCAGGCGCGCGACACCCGCGACTTCGGCGACGCGCTCCACGCCCATACCGGCCTGCCCATCCGCTACGTGGACGAGCGCCTCACCAGCGCCAGCGCCCACCTCGCGCTGCAGGACGGCGGCCTGCGCCGCAAGAACCACAAGCCCTACGTCGACAAAGTCGCCGCGGTGCTCATCCTGCAAACCTACATGCAGAACCCCGCGCGCTATGATAAGGAGGAATGACCCATGACGGAAGAAATGGACAACATCGTCGTGCTCACCGACGAGGACGGCAACGACGTGCAGTTTGAGCACGTGGTCACGGTCATGCACAAGAACCGCGAGTACGTGTGCCTCATCCCCATCCAGGGCATCGACTATGGCGAGGATGAGGACGAAAACGCGCTGATCTTCCTGGAGATCATCCCGGGCAAGGACGGCGAGGACGACGTCTACCAGGGCGTCGACGACGAAAAGCTGCTCAACGAGCTCTACGCCAAGTACCTCGAGGCCGTCGAGTTCGAGGACGACGAAGAGTAGCCCTGCAATAACGCCTCCCTGCACCAATCTCCCCATGTGCGGAAACCGCTTCCCATAGGCATCCGATGAGACATCCCTCACGACCGCAGAACAGGAGGCTCACCCATGACACAGCCTACCCGCGTGGGCACCACGCTCTACCTGCTCTATGCCCTGCTGTGCAACGCCGCCACCTATCTGGCCTCCGTCGTTAGGCAGATGCTGCGCGAGGTTCAGGCGACAACCTTTGCAGTGAAGGGGCCCACGATGCTCATGATTGCTGAGTTCGTCCTGGTTGGCCTGCTGTGGGCGTGCGAGCGGCCCGCCGCCAATCATGCCTTCCGGGGCGCGGTGATCGCGGCGCGCCTGATCAGCATCGCGGTGCATGCTTGGCTTTGTCTGGCGTTTTACATTCTCGGCATGACCGTCACCGCCGTGGACATGGCGGGCACGCTGCCCGTGTCCGCGCTGCTGATCGGGTATCTCATCGTGGGGGTAGTGGAAGCCTGCCGCAGGGAAAGCCCGCGAAGCCCCGAATTCTGAACGATGCAAAGAATGCCCGGACGAAACCGTTCGGGCGTTTTCCATACCGGCCGTGTTTCGCATTTTTGCGGTATTCTTTGGAAATAGGCAGGAAAAACAGATGGAGTACAGGAATTTGTCCCATGAGGACGCCGAGCGGTTCTGGGCGCTGATGGACCGGCTGGACCATGAGACGGAGTACATGCTGTACGAGCCGGGCGAAAGGACGAGGGACCTTTCACAGGTCCGGTCCGTCATCCGGGATTCCCAGAGGGACGACTTTCTTCTCGCCGCCGAAACGGAACACCGCCTCGTGGGGTACATCTCCGCGCAAAGGGGCAGGCAGCGCCGCATCGCGCATACGGCGTATATCGTCGTCGGCATCCTGCGGGACTACCGCGGTCAGGGGATCGGCACGGAGTTTTTCAAGCGGCTGGACGCCTGGGCCGGGCAAACGCACATCACCCGCCTGGAGCTGACAGTGATCTGCGAAAACGAAGCCGCGCTTCGCCTGTATACGAAAAGCGGCTTCCGAATCGAGGGCGTCAGGCGAAACTCCATTTTTGCCGACGGCAGGTACCTGGACGAATACTACATGGCAAAGCTGGGATAGCGCTCGCGCCCAAAGACCGTCCTGCGCCGCCGAGAATCCGCTGCCCTGCGCTCCGCATTGGATCCCGAACCGCTATATGCCCGAACGGAAGCAAAGGCGTCCACAAGGCAGTTGACATTCACAGCAGCTTGAACTGCCGTGAATGTTCTTGTATTCGCTTATGTAACGCAGGATAGTCAGGATGCAACTTGGATTATCTGGATTCCAAGCCTGTGATTTGGTAGGATCAGGTCAAGAAAAGGATCGGAGGTTAATGAAAATGACGGTCGGAGAAAAAATAGCGAAAATAAGAAGGGACAACAATCTGACACAGGAGCAGTTTGCAGAGATCCTTCAGGTGTCCAGGCAATCTGTTTCCAAATGGGAGCTCGACAGCGTCTATCCCAATACGGAGAAGCTCATTATGCTCAGCAAGCTATTCAACTGTTCACTGGACTATCTTCTGAAGGATGAGATAGAGAAGAACGAGATCGAGCCGCAAACTAACTCGGAAAGAGGAAATGCTCTGCGCATAAGGGCAAGCGTGCTGACCTATTTATCCTTTCCGCCGCTCTTTGGATGGATCGTCGGGATCGCATCGATGGTTTTTCAGATCAGGACGGTCAGAAACAGGGGCCAGATGATCATTACGGGCATAGGCATCGCGTTTTCGTTATCGTTGACAGTGGTCATGCTCGCCGGTATGATCCTGAATCTGTGAAAAAACCATGCGGAGGCGGAAATGACTCTATCGAAAAAAGCGGGAAATAGAATCGTCAAATGCGTCGCAGGCGTTGTTGGGATCCTAATTCTGGCTTTCCTGACGATGAACCTGTATGTTTTGCTCAGCACGCCCAAAGAGTACATGATCACAGCGGACAATCACATCGAGTATCAATCCGGATACGAGTGCTCAGGCTATGCAGCAGCGTATGTCTTAAGAAGCATGGGCGAAGAAGCCGATGGTTTGACACTATATCAGCATAATCCCTATAAAAACACGGACGGAACGGTTTCGCCTGAAAATCTGGTGAAGTATTTGCAGGAAAGCGGCTGCAAAGCAAGGCTGTGCAGCGGAACGGTCATGCAGATAAAGCACGCCCTGAGCAGGGGCGTGCCGGTGATCGCATTTGTAAAAACGTCGCCGCAGGAAAGCTATTATCACTATCTGCCGATCGTAGGATATGATGAAGAGAATATCTACGCGGCGGACTCGCTGAGGGCTTATGTCAATGCGGATGAACCGCACTACAACCGGGTGCTGTCGGAAAGCGAATTTGAAGCCATGCTGGAAACGGGGATCTGCAAAAAGAATACCTATATCGTCTTGGAACAATAGCAGAAGGCTGCTGTTTTCATCCCAAAGCCCGGAATCCCCCGGGCTTTTTTGTGCCGCGCTGCGGGAGAAAATGCGGTCAACCAACGGGAGACCTTCCCGGGCTTGACAGCGCCGCCGCCGCACGGTACGCTAGGGATAAAGGGAGCGTGAACGGCATGGACATTGGGCAGAGGATCCGGCAGAGGCGCAGGGCGCGCGGGATGACGCAGGCTGCGCTGGGGCGCGCGCTGTTCGTCTCCAAGCAGGCGGTCAGCAAGTGGGAGACGGGGCGCGTCGTGCCCGACCTGCAGACGGTGGAGCGCCTGGCTGCAGCGCTGGACTGCCCGCCGCAGGAGCTGCTGGGCGGCAGTCAGGACGCCCGCCTGTGCGCCATGCGCGGCTCCTATGGCAAAGGAGGGACCCATCCCATGAGAAAAGAGACGAGGGTCGAGCAGTGGCGCGGTCTGAAGTTCGGCATGTTCCTGCACTACGGCCTGTATTCCGTGCTGGGCCGCGGCGAGTGGGCCATGTTCAACGAGCCCATCGACAAGGATGACTACGCACGGCTTGCCGCGCAGCTCACCGCGCAGCGCTTCGACGGCGCCGCGCTTGCGCAGCTGGCCCGGGACGCGGGCATGAAGTACATGGTGCTCACCACCCGCCACCACGACGGCTTCTGCCTGTTTGACAGCGCGCATTCCATCGGCGATTTCACCGTGATGCAGGCAGCCGCCGGGCGCGACCTGGTGCGCGACTACGTGCAGGGCTGCCGCGCGGCCGGGCTGTGGACGGGCCTGTACTATTCGCCCATGGACTGGCGCTGCGAGGGCTTCTTCCACCCGAAGATGTACCGCCGCAGCGCGCTTGCCATGCGTTCGCAGTGCCATGAACAGGTGCGCGAGCTGGTCACGGGCTATGGCCCCATCGACATCCTGTGGTACGACGGCGGCGAGGACTTCTGGCTGGCGCACGGCTGCGACCTGCAGCAGCTCGACCCCGCGCGGATGCAGCCCGAGGGCTGGATGCAGCGCCCCATTGTGGAGGATTTCTGGGGCGAAGCCGAGCTGGACGCGATGGTGCGCGAGGCCCAGCCCGGCATCGTCGTCAACAACCGCCTGGGCATGCGCCGCTGCGGCGACTACACCACGCCCGAGCGCGTTGTGGGCGCGTTCGACCCGCAGCACCCCTGGGAGACCTGCGACACGCTGTCGGAGACCTGGGGTTGGACGCCGGACGGCCGCCTGCGCAGCCCCGAGGAGGTGCTGGCCCTGCTCACGCGCGTGGTGACGGGCGGCGGCAACCTGCTGCTCAACGTCAGTCCCCGCCCCGACGGCTCCATAGACCCGGCGCATGCCCAATGCCTGCTTGCGGTGGGCCGCTGGTTGGAGCGCTATGGCGAGGCCATCTACGACACGAACGGCGGCCCTTTGCGCAACGACATGGACCGCGGCGGCTTCACCTGGAGGGGCGATGCGCTCTATGCGCTGCTTCTCGGGGAGGAGCGGAAGGGGTTCCGCCTGCCCGCGGGCGGGTATGCCGTGCGCAGCGCGCAGTGCCTCACCGGAGGCCGCGTCACGCTTGCAAAGCAGGGGGAAATGCGCGCCGTTCGGGTGGAAAATCAGGCGGAAAACACCCTCGTTTCGGTGGTCAAACTGGTGCTGGACAGGCCCGTAAACGAGGCGTTTTCGGGGGCGGATGCGGCGGATTTTGATGCGTTCGGGGCATAATGCAGCGCGTTTTTTGCGGAAAAAGCCGCCCTTTTGCGGCGTGTCCGGCTTGCGGTTTCGCCGGTTTGGCGGTATCATGGGGTGGCAAAAAGGAGGGATGACGCATGGAATTGCGGGACAAAAACGGCTTGACGGAGGAACAATTTCTGGCGCAGTACACGCCGGGGAAATATCCACGCCCTTCGGTGACGGTGGATCTTGTGGTGCTGGCGCGCCGTCAGGGGGCGCTGCAGGCGCTGCTGGTGCGCCGCGCGGGGCACCCCTGCCTGGGTCTGTGGGCGCTCCCCGGCGGCTTTGTGGAGCCCCGGGAGACCACGCGGCAGGCCGCCGCAAGGGAGCTCTTTGAGGAGACGCACGTGCAGGGTCTTGCGCTCTATCCCCTGCCGCTGGTGAGCACGCCGGGGCGCGACAAGCGCGGCTGGACCATGACGCAGCCCTATGCGGCGCTGCTGGAGGGCGGCGCAGCATGCGCGCAGGCGGGCGACGATGCGGCGGATGCGCGCTGGTTCGACGTGGCGGTGCAGCGCCGGGAGGGCCGCTTGCAGCTGATGCTGACCGGCGGCGGAGAGTCGCTGTTTGCGGAATGCGCCGTGGAGCGGACGGCGTCGCCCTTTGGCGGGCAGACGGTCTGTACGCTCGTGCGGCAGCAGGGATTGGCGTTTGACCACGGAAAAATACTCTGTCAGGCAGTGGAAATGCTTTGGGAAAACGAAAAATGATGGACGTTGCGCACCGTGCGGAGGGGTTTGTGCCGCACGGTGCGTAATTCATTTGTTAAATCATGTCCCATTGCTTTCAATCAATACAAAAATCTGATATAATATATAAGTAGAAAAATTTCTGCGGCAAGGAGGCCGGCCATGATTCTGCACATCGGCTGCGATGCGTTTGTTCCGCTTTCCTCCATCGTTGCCGTGCTGGATGCGCGCGCCCATCCGGAGCTGGTGGAGCAGGCGCTTTCGGCGCAGGAGAGCGGCGGAAGCGTACAGCGCGTGGGCGCTCAGGAGGTCAAATCCCTGGTCGTCACCGCTGCCGGCCCGCGCCGCATGTTTTTTTTATCGCCCATTTCGGCGCAGACGCTGCGCAAACGCGTGGAGAGCGGATCAGCATAAACGAGGTGAAATGAACAGTGACGGAGCAGATCAATCACTACGACGAAAGCAATATTCAGGTGCTGGAGGGCCTTGAGGCGGTTCGCCGCCGCCCCGGCATGTACATCGGCTCGACCGACGACCGCGGCCTGCACCACCTGGTGTATGAGATCGTGGACAACTCCATTGACGAGGCGATGGCGGGCGTATGCGACACCATCCGCGTCACCATCGAGGAAGACAACACCATCTGCGTGACCGACAACGGCCGCGGCATCCCCACGGGCCTGCACCCCAAGATGGGGCGGCCTGCGGTGGAGGTGTGCCTGACGGTGCTGCATGCGGGCGGCAAATTTGGCGGCGGCGGGTACAAGGTGTCCGGCGGCCTGCACGGCGTGGGCCTTTCGGTGGTCAACGCGCTGTCGAGCTGGCTGGAGGTCACGGTGTACCAGAACGGCAACATCTACCGGCAGGAGTACACCCGCGGCGTGCCCAACTACGACCTGAAGATCATCGGCCAGACCGAGGAGCACGGCACCACCGTGCGCTTCCGCCCCGACGCCGAGATCTTTGAGGACGTGACGGCCTATTCCTTTGACACGCTGAAGATGCGCCTGCGCGAGCTGGCCTTCCTCAACGCGGGCATCCGCATCGAGCTGACGGACAAGCGCGGCGAGGGCCAGAGCCGCGTGTTCCACTACGAGGGCGGCATCCGCTCCTTTATCGAGTACCTCAACAAGAACCGCGAGGTGCTCTTTCCCCAGCCGCTGTACTTCTCCGGCCTCAAGGACGGCACCTCCGTGGAGGTGGCGATGCAGTACAACGACGGGTATTCCGAGAACATCTTTACCTTTGCCAACAACATCAACACCTTTGAGGGCGGCACGCACCTGGAGGGCTTCAAGCGCGCGCTGACCCGCGTGGTCAACGACTACGGCAGAAAGGCCAAGATCCTCAAGGACAACGACGCGAACCTGACCGGCGAGGACATCCGCGAGGGCATGACCGCCGTCATCTCCGTCAAGCTGGTCGAGCCGCAGTTCGAGGGGCAGACCAAGACCAAGCTGGGCAACAGCGAGGTGCGCGGGTACGTCGACACCATCTTCTCCGACGGCCTGGCGGCCTTCCTGGAGGAAAACCCTGCCATTGCCAAGACCATACTGGACAAGTGCCTGATGGCCTCCCGCGCCAGAGAAGCCGCCCGCAAGGCGCGCGACCTGACGCGCAGAAAGACCGTGCTGGAGTCCACGTCGCTGCCGGGAAAGCTGGCGGACTGCTCCGAGCGCGATCCCTCCAAGTGCGAGATCTTCATCGTGGAGGGCGACTCGGCAGGCGGCTCGGCCAAGAACGGCCGCGACCGCAACTTCCAGGCCATCCTGCCGCTGCGCGGCAAGATCCTCAACGTCGAAAAGACCCGCCTGGACAAGATGCTGGCCAACGCCGAGATCAAGGCGATGATCACGGCCTTCGGCGCGGGCATCGGCGAGGACTTCAACCCGGAGAAGCTGCGCTACCACCGCATCGTGTGCATGACCGATGCCGACGTGGACGGCAGCCACATCCGCATCCTGCTTCTGACCTTCTTCTTCCGCTACATGCGGCCGCTGATCGAGGGCGGGTATGTGTACGTTGCGCAGCCGCCGCTGTTCAAGATCACCAAGGCCAAGAAGGAGCACTACGTCTACTCGGACGAGGAGCTGGCCGCCTACCTGGACGAGATCGGCCGCGGCAACGACGTGGTGGTGCAGCGCTACAAGGGCCTGGGCGAGATGAGCGCCGAGCAGCTGTGGGAGACCACGATGGACCCCGCCAAGCGCATCATGAAGCGCGTGACGCTCTCGGATGCGGTCAGCGCCGATGAGATGTTCAACCTGCTGATGGGCGACCGCGTGGAGCCGCGCCGCGACTTCATCACCGAAAACGCCAACCTGGTGGAAAACCTCGACATCTAACGCAAGGAGACAGATATGGACAACAAGGACAACTATCAGGGCGAGCGCCTGGTGCCGCTGGACATCGAGCACGAGCTGAAGAACTCCTTCATCTCCTACGCGATGGCGGTCATCGTCTCCCGCGCGCTGCCCGACGTGCGCGACGGCTTAAAGCCCGTGCATCGCCGCATACTCTACTCGATGACCGAGCTTGGCATGACGCCCGACAAGCCCTTCCGCAAGAGCGCGCGCATCGTGGGCGACGTGCTGGGTAAATATCACCCCCACGGCGACACGGCGGTGTACGACGCGATGGTGCGTCTGGCGCAGGATTTCTCGATGCGCTACCCGCTGGTGGAGGGCCAGGGCAACTTTGGCTCCGTGGACGGCGACAGCCCCGCGGCGATGCGTTACACCGAGGCGCGCCTGTCCAAGATGGCGGCGGATCTGACCGCCGATCTGGACAAGCAGACGGTGGACTTCTACCCCAACTTCGACGAGACGCTGATGCAGCCCGAGGTGCTGCCCTCGCGCTTCCCCAACCTGCTGGTCAACGGCTCGGGCGGCATCGCGGTGGGCATGGCCACCAACATTCCCCCGCACAACATGGGCGAGGTGATCGACGGCGTGGTGTACATGCTCGACCACCCGGACTGCACTGTGGGCGAGCTGATGGACATCATCAAGGGGCCGGACTTCCCCACCGCCGGCCTCATCATGGGCATGAACGGCATCAAGTCGGCGTACCTGACGGGCAAGGGGCGCATCATCATGCGCGCCCGCACCGAGATCGAGCCCATCAACGCCAACCGCAGCCGCATTGTGGTGACCGAGATCCCCTATCAGGTCAACAAGGCGCGGCTGGTGGAGAAGATCGCCGAGCTCGTGCACGAAAAGCGCGTGGAGGGCATCTCCGACCTGCGCGACGAGTCCGACCGCCGCGGCATGCGCATCGTGATCGAGCTGAAAAAGGACGTCAACCCGCAGATCGTGCTCAACACGCTGTTCAAGCACACGCAGATGCAGGAGACCTTCGGCGTCAACATGCTGGCGCTGGTGGGCGGCGTGCCGCGCGTGCTCAACCTGCAGCAGATGCTGTACTACTACATCGAGCACCAGAAGGACGTCATCGTGCGCAGGACGCGCTATGACCTGGGCAAGGCCGAGGCGCGCGCGCACATACTGGAAGGCCTGCTCGTGGCGCTGGACCACATCGACGAGGTGGTCAACCTCATCCGCACGTCCAAGACGGGCGCGGAGGCCAAGGAAGGCCTGATGACGCGCTTTGGGCTGACCGAGAAGCAGGCGCAGGCGATACTGGACATGCGCCTGCAGCGGTTGGTCGGTTTGGAGCGGCAGAGGCTGCACGACGAATATGTGGAGCTGGAAAAGACCATCGCGCACCTGCGCGAGGTACTGGGCAGTGAGGAGCTGGTGCGCGGCATCATCCGCGAGGAAATCCTGGCCATCCGCGCCAAGTACGCCGACCCGCGCCGCACCGAGATCGTGCCCATCGCCAATGAGATCGAGCTGGCGGATCTGATCCAGGAGGAGAACATGGCGGTGACGCTGACGCACTTTGGCTACGTCAAGCGCGTGACGGCGGACACCTACCGCGCGCAGAAGCGCGGCGGCAAGGGCATCACCGGCATGACCACCCGCGAGGAGGATTATGCCGAGCACATCTTTGTCACCAGCACGCACACGGATCTGATGTTCTTCACCAGCCGCGGCCGCGTGTTCCGCAAGACCTGCTACGAGATCCCCGAGGCGGGCAGAACCGCCAAGGGAACCGCGATCGTCAACCTGCTGCAGCTGGACGGCGGCGAGAAGGTGACCACCGTCATCCCCGTCAAGGAGGGCGCGCGCGGCATGCTGGTGATGACCACGCGCAACGGCGTCATCAAAAAGACGGAGCTTGGCGAGTTTGAGAACATCCGCGCCAGCGGGCTGATCGCGGTGACGCTGCGCGGCGACGACGAGCTGATCGGCGTGGCGCTGACCGACGGCACCAAGGAACTGCTGCTGGGCACCCGCGGCGGCATGTCCATCCGCTTCCACGAGAGCGACGTGCGCCCGATGGGCCGCAGCGCGATGGGCGTCAAGGCCATGGAGCTGGACGAGGGCGATGAGATCGTGTCCATGAGCGTGGTGGATGAGGACAGCCAGGTGCTGACCATCTCCGAAAACGGCTACGGTAAGCGCACCGAGGTGCGGGAGTACCGCGTGCAGTCGCGCGGCGGCAAGGGCATCAAGGCCATGCAGCTGACGGACAAGACGGGCCGCCTGGCCGCGCTGATGCAGGTGCACGAGGATGAGGACGTGATGATGATCGCCGACGACGGCACCATCATCCGCACCGCAGTGGCCGACATCTCCACGCAGTCGCGCTCCACGCAGGGCGTGCGCGTGATGCGCCTGATGGAGGGCAGCTGCGTGGTGGCGGTGACCACCACCGAGAAGGTGGAGGAGCAGCCCGAGGATGCCGAGACCCCGGCTGAGAATGCGGCCGATGAAGAGTTGCTTCAGGACGAAAACGCCAAGGACGCTGTTTCTGCGGACGATCTGAGCTATCAGGGGGACGAGCAGAGCGACATCGCCCGCCTGCTCGAACGCGCCGAGAGCGAGGACGAGAACATCTAAATAAAGTAAAACTGCGCATCCGGACGGAAAAAGCGTTCAGATGCGCAGTTTTTTGCATAGCGCTTCCAGGCGGGAGGAGTGTGGATGGGGGGCCCCTCATCCGTCAAGCCTTCGGCTTGCCACCTTCCCTCTAGCGGGGGAAGGACTTTGGGCGTTCTTTAGCTGACACTGCCCCAAATATTGGAAAGAAAATGTTTTATGTCATTTCGATAAAGGCAAGTTTATTTGTGTCGTGGATATTCGGGCATCAAATCAATCAATTTACTTGTTCGTCCGTCTTTATCCAATAGAATTTCAATATTCTCCACATCTCCGCCTAAATGCATCATAAATTCTCTGCAAATGCCGCAAGACGGAATTACATTTCCATCTTTGTATACCGAAACCACTTTTTTAATCTCACTTTCGCCATATGTAAGCATTGTTGATAAAGCATTTCTTTCGGCACACATTCCAATAGAGCCATCAGTATCAATACATATACCCTTGTAAATATTACCTTTTATTGTGAGTACGGCAGAGGCCACACTTCCTACCCACATTTTATTTGAAACATCATGGGGGTTCAAAACACTCATCGCTTCTTCATATAATCTTTCCCATTCTTTATCCATCGTTTTCCCTCCTTAATAAATGCCGATTGTCTTTGGACTTATTATACATCTATTCACCGCTTTTTGGAACACCTGATTATATTAAACAAAACCGCATCCGGACGGAACCGTTCGGATGCGGTTTTATTGTACGGAAGAGTTTGTGCGGCAACAGACTTTTACAGCACTTCATTCAGGATTGCGGGGAGCGTAACACTGCGCACACGTCTCCGATATGCTGCGTCCTGTTCGCTGCGACCTGCGGACAATGATTGCTCCTGCGTATCTGAAATGAGCAGAATTGCCGATATGGCAATACCCGCCTGGCGAGCGGCTTTGAATGCAGCGGCAGATTCCATGTCCAGACTGTTATACCCCATGCTGCGGATATGCGGGATGTGAGCTTGTTGAGCGGCAATCGTGTCAACGCAGAAGGTGCAGCCCAGATGCAGGGCAACGTTTTGCTGTGCGCAGAGACGGCTGGCGGTGGAATAAAGGCGTTGAAACAGTTTGGAGTCGGGGCGTTGGATCTCGCCAAAGGTATCGGCAAGTAAATCTTTCTGTAAGTACCGGCTGGCACCGTCTCCGCTTGCGCTGATTTCCGGAAGCAGTAGATCACCCACGCGCATGGATGAGCTCAGCGCGCCGCCGGAGCTTACGAACATTATGCGCTTGCAGGGTGTGTAGCGGAGCAGATACACGGCGTCCAGAACCATCGGGGCGCCAAAACCCGCGCGTAGATAGGTAAAGCGCTTTGCGCCGTCCTCTACGTTCCAGAGTCTATAGCCGTGCAGCGGAGAGAAATCCGTGAGCGGACGCAACGTGTCTGGTGCAAACAGCCGATCAGGAGTCCAACCGGGCGAGAGCAGCACGGATTCACAGAGGTCTTCAGGGCAGACGCCAAGTGTATTTTGACAAATTGCTTGCGTTGCTGTACCGAAATCCATAGATCACGGCCCCTTCTGTGAAATTCTCAGCGGGAGTAATGATGGTAGGGATGCAGAGAGAAAACAAGCCATTACACCGGGACGGCAAAATGGCTTGTTGAGGAGAACGAAGGACGGGAAGTTACACCTCGGGGTAGAGGGGGAACTGCTCGCACAGCGCAAGCACGCCGGCTTTGACCTCGTCGATGGCATTGTCGCCCTCTTTGGCCAGGCGGGCGATCCACTGGGCGATGCGAATCATTTCCGGCTCCTTCATGCCGCGGGAAGTGGCGGCGGGGGTGCCGACGCGGATGCCTGAGGTGATGAAGGGCGATTTGGTCTCAAAGGGAATGGTGTTTTTGTTGACGGTGATGTGCGCGGCGTCCAGGCGCTTTTCCAGCTCCTTGCCGGTGACGTCCAGCGCAGACAGGTCCACGAGCATCAGGTGGTTGTCGGTGCCGCCGGAGACTAGGCGCAGGCCCTGACGGGTCAGCTCGTCCGCCATGGCGGCGGCGTTTTTGACGATCTGCTGCTGGTAGGCCTTGAATTCGGGGGTCATGGCCTCCTTGAGGCACACCGCCTTGCCGGCGATGACGTGCATCAGCGGGCCGCCCTGCGTGCCGGGGAAGATGGCACTGTCGATCTTCTTGGCGTACTGCTTGCGGCACAGGATCAGGCCGCCGCGGGGGCCGCGCAGCGTCTTGTGGGTGGTGGTGGTCACGACGTCGGCGTAGGGCACGGGGCTGGGGTGCAGGCCCGCGGCCACGAGGCCCGCGATGTGCGCCATGTCCACCATGAACAGGCAGCCCGCCTCCTTGGCGATGGCGCCCAGGCGCTCAAAGTCGATGATGCGCGGGTAGGCCGACGCGCCGGCGAGCAGCAGCTTGGGTTTGTGCTCCAGCGCGAGGCGGCGGACTTCGTCGTAGTCGATGCGCTCGTCCTGCTCGCTGACGCCGTAGGGCACGATGTTGAAGTACTTGCCCGACATGTTGACGGGCGAGCCGTGCGTCAGATGGCCGCCGTGGGAGAGGTTCATGCCCAGAATGGTGTCGCCGGGCTCGAGCAGGCCAAAGTAGACCGCCAGGTTGGCCTGTGCGCCGGAATGGGGCTGCACGTTGGCGTGCTCCGCGCCGAACAGCTCGCAGGCGCGCTGACGGGCCAGGTCCTCCACGACGTCCACGTACTGGCAGCCGCCGTAGTAGCGCTTGCCGGGGTAGCCCTCGGCGTATTTATTGGTCAGATGGCTGCCCATGGCGGCCATGACCGCGGGGGAGACGAAGTTCTCCGAGGCGATCAGCTCGAGGTGGTCGCGCTGGCGGCCCAGCTCCTGCTCCATCGCGGATGCGACCTCGGGGTCGGTCGCCGCGACCAGTTTCAGATCCAACATGGCGTTATTCCCTCCTGTTGTGTTGCGTTCGCTTAAAAGCGCGGTGCGCTTTGGTTCATTATAGTGGAAAAGCCGCCCGGCGGCAAGCGCGCGGACACCTCTTTATGTAAATTTCGGAAAAATCTGCGCAAAGGCTTGACAAATCCAGAGGATGAGAATATCATAATATATGAACAGATGCTCATATGAGCGAGAGAGGAGATCCGCCATGAAGAAGGTATACAAGATGCAGGATCTGGACTGCGCCAACTGCGCGGCCAAGATGGAGAACGCGATCCGCAAGATCGAGGGCGTGGAGGAGTGCTCCGTCAACTTCATGATGCAGAAGCTGACCATCGTCTGCGCGGAGGAAAAGCTGGACGAGATCATGAAAAAGGCTGCGGCGGCTTGCCGGAAGATCGAGCCGGACTGCAGGATACTGGTGTAAAGCCATGAGCAGAAAGCAAAAGCGGACGCTGATCCGCATACTGGTCAGCCTGGCGCTGCTGGTCACGGCGGCGCTGTTGCCCGTGGAGGGCTGGCTGCGGCTGGCGGTGTTCCTGATTCCCTACGCGCTGATCGGCTGGGACGTGCTGTGGGAGGCGATCAGCTCCATCTTCCGCGGGCAGATGCTGGATGAGAACTTCCTGATGGGCATCGCGACAGTGGGCGCGTTCTTCGTGGGCGATTACGCGGAGGCTGTGGCGGTGATGCTGTTCTACCAGGTGGGCGAGCTGTTCCAGAGCTACGCGGTGGGCAAGAGCCGCAAGTCCATCGCCGCGCTGATGGACATCCGGCCGGATTACGCGAACATCGAGCGCGACGGGGAGCTGATGCAGGTGGACCCCGACGAGGTGCAGGTGGGCGACGAGATCGTGATCAAGGCGGGCGAAAAGGTGCCGCTGGACGGCGTGATCGTGGAGGGACACAGCGCGCTGAACACCGTGGCGCTCACCGGCGAGGCGCTGCCCCGCGACGTTGCCGTGGGCGACGAGATCTCCTCGGGCTGCGTCAACACGAGCGGTCTGCTGCGCGTGCGCGTGACCAAGCCCTTTGGCGAGTCCACTGTGGCCAAGATACTCGACCTGGTGGAGAACGCGAGCAGCAAAAAGGCGCGCACGGAGAACTTCATCACCCGGTTTGCGCGCATCTACACGCCCGCGGTGGTGGGCGCGGCGGTGCTGCTGGCCGTGATCCCGCCGCTGCTCTTCCACGGTCAGTGGAGCGACTGGATCTACCGGGCGCTGACGTTCCTGGTCATCTCCTGCCCGTGCGCGCTGGTGATCTCGGTGCCGCTGTCCTTCTTTGGCGGCATCGGCGGCGCGTCGAAAAAGGGCGTGTTGGTCAAGGGCAGCAACTATCTGGAGAGCCTGGCCTCGTGCGACACGGTGGTGTTTGACAAGACGGGCACGCTGACCGAGGGCGCCTTCCGCGTGACGGCGGTGCATCCCGAGGGCGTCAGCGAGCGGGAGCTTACGCGCCTTGCGGCCGCGGCGGAGAGCTGGTCGGATCACCCCATTGCGCAGTCGCTGCGCAGCGCGTGCGAGGAGAGCATCGACCGCGCGCAGGTCGGCGGCGTGGAGGAGATCGCGGGCGAGGGCGTGAAGGCGGACTTTGAAGGCGAGACGATCTGGGCGGGAAATGCCAAGCTGATGGCGCGCATCGGCGTGGCGGCCCCGGCGTGCGAAAACGTGGGCACCATCGTGCACGTGGCGCGAAAGGGGCAGTATCTGGGGCACATTGTGATCTCGGACGTGGTGAAAAAGGACGCCAAGCAGGCCATCGACGCGCTGAAGGCCGCGGGCGTTAAGCGCACCGTGATGCTGACCGGCGACCGGGCCGAGGTGGCGCGCAGCGTGGCGCAGCAGCTGGGCATCGATCAGGTGCGGGCGGAGCTGATGCCCGGGGACAAGGTGACGGCCGTGGAGGCGCTGCTGGGCGGCAAGGGCAAGCTGGCCTTTGTGGGCGACGGCATCAACGACGCGCCGGTGCTGTCCCGGGCGGACATCGGCATTGCGATGGGCGCGCTGGGCTCCGATGCGGCCATCGAGGCGGCGGACGTGGTGCTGATGGACGACAATCCGCTCAAGATCGCCACGGCGATGCGCATCGCGCGCAAGACCATGCGCATCGTGATGCAGAACATCGTGTTCGCGCTGGGCGTCAAGGCCGTGGTGCTGGTGCTGGGCGCGACGGGCCATGCCAACATGTGGCTGGCGGTATTCGCCGACGTGGGCGTGGCGGTGCTGGCGATTCTGAACGCCATGCGCGCGCTGCGCGTGCCGGACTGACGGAAAAGGAAAACAAGGCTCCTGCCTGCACGGCGGGGGCCTCGTTCCGTCCTGGGAGCCTATGTTCGGGTGAGGATGCGCAGGCGGCGGGCGCAGAGGCCTGCGATGAATCCGGAGAGCGCGCCGGTGACCAGCGAGAGCAGCGCAAGGGGCGTGAAGTAGAGCAGCAGGCGCGGCGTGGCGGTGAGCGCCGCGGCGACGAGCGTCTGACCGAGGTTGTGCAGCACCGCGCCGGCGATGGACTGGCCGATGGGGGAGACGCTGTGCCGGTTGTTGAGCGCAGCCATGGCGGCCAAGGAGAGCAGGCCGCCCGCGGCGGCGTACAGCAGCGAGACGGGCGTGCCGAACAGCAGCGCGCTGAGAAGTACTTTGGTGATGAGCACGAAGAACGCGGTGGGGACGTCCAGCGTGAGCAGCGCGAGCAGCACCACGGCGTTGGACAGGCCCAGCCTGGCGCCGGGCAGGGGAAGCGGCAGCGGAAAGAGCGACTCGATATAGCTGACCAGCAGCGCGCAGGCGGCCAGCAGCGCGCCGAGCACGAGGGAGCGGGCGGAGGGCTTTTTCATGGCGGTCACCTCGTCACGGCGTCGACGGATTCGGCTGCGCCGGTGATCTCGACGATCAGGCGGTGGGGAAGGCAGACCAGCGTCTCGCCCGTGCGGCGGATGGGGCCCATGCGCATGCAGGTGCCGTCGGGGCAGTCGGCGTGGGTGATGCGCACGGTCCCGCCCGAGACCTCCACCACGTTTGTGCCGTGCTCGGTGGCAAATTCCACCGTGCAGTCGGCGTCCAGAGGCAGCGCGCGCAGCAGTTGGCCGTCCTGGCGCACGAGGACCTGGGCGGGGGCGGCGTCTGCCGGCAGCAGCAGGAGCAGCGGCAGCGCGGCCAGCACGAGCGCCAGCGCGAGGATCACGAGATCGCCTTTTTTCATAGAATACATTCCTCGTTGACAGAATTGCACGGATGGGGTAGGCTAGTTGCAGCGGAAAGACCGCGAAATGAAAGGAAATGACGGCATGAGGAGGATCGCGGCGCTGTTTCTGGCGCTTTTGCTGCTGGGCTGCGCGGGGTGCGGGCAGCGCACGGTGCAGGCGGGCAGCTTTGCATTGGATACCGAGATCACGGTGAAGATCTTTTCCGGCGGGGACGAGGCGGACGCGGAGGCGGCGCTGGCGCGCATCGACGCATGCGAGCGTCTGCTGTCGGCGCACCGCGAGGGCAGCGACATTTCGGCGCTCAATGCGTCGGGCGGGCAGCCCGTGCAGGTGGACGCGCTGACGGCGCAGGTGCTGGGTCGTGCGCTTGCCATCGGCCGGGAGACGGCGGGTGCGCTGGACGTGACGCTGCTGGCGGTATCTGATTTGTGGGACTATAAGAGCGACAGCCCGCGCGTGCCGCAGCAGGCGCAGATCGACGAGGCGCTGCGCCGCAGGGGCATGGAGCGCATCGCGATCGAGGGCGACGTGGTCACGGCGGAGGCGGTGTCCATCGACCTGGGCGCGGTGGCAAAGGGCGCCATCGGCGACGAGGCGGTGGAGGCGCTGCGGGCGCGCGGCGTGACGTGCGCGCTGCTGAGCCTGGGCGGCAACATCCTGACGCTGGGGGGCAAGCCAGACGGCAGCGCCTGGGTGGTGGCCATTGAGGACCCGCGGGGCGAGGGCACCGTGGGCACGGTAGCGTTTGCGGGCAGCCGCGCGGTGGCGACCTCCTCGGGCGCGCAGCGGTATTTTGAGGTAGACGGCGTGCGGTATCACCACATCCTGGACCCGCAGACGGGGTATCCCGCGCGCAGCGGCATCGCGTCGGCGACGGTGCTGGCGCCCGACGGGCTGACGGCGGACGCGCTGTCCACCGCGCTGTTCGTGATGGGCGAGGAGCGGGCGGAAGTGCTGCTGCGGGAGGAATACCCGGAGTGCGCGGCGGTGCTGGTGCGGGACGACGGCACGGTGCGCGTGCTGGGGGACGCCGGATTTACGGGCGACTGAGGCCGGTTTTGTCACGGCCATTATACCGCCCGGGTGAGGAAATGTAAAGGAGCGCAGGCAGAGATGGAATATCCGCTGAAAAAGGGGCAGAGGCTGGAGCTGGACATCGTGCGCGCGGGCGACGCGGGCAGCGGTGTGGCGGTGCACGAGGGGCTGACGGTGTTTGTGGCGCAGACGCTGCCCGGCGAGCGCGTGCGGGCGCGGGTGACGGAGGTGCAGCCGCGGTACGCACGGGCGCAGGTCGAGGAGATCCTGACGCCCTCGGCGCGGCGGGTGGAGCCGGTCTGTCCGCACGCGGGGCGCTGCGGCGGGTGCAGCATGCAGTTCATGGATTATGAGGCGCATGGGCAGGCGCTGAGCGGGCAGGTGGAGCAGCTGATGCGGCGCGTGGGCGGTCAGCAGGGCTTTGAGATGCTGCCCATACTGGGCATGGAGACGCCGTGGCGCTACCGCAACAAGGCGGTGTTCCGCGCGGGCAGCGTTGCGGGGCAGCCGCGGCTGGGGTTTGTCGGGCGCGGGACGCATGCGCTGGCGCCCGCGACGGATTGTCTGCTTCAGACGGAGGAGGCCTGTGCGGCGGCTGCGGCGGTGGAGGGCTGGATGCGGGAGAGGCGCGTTGCGCCCTACGACGAGCGCGCCCGGCGGGGAATCGTGCGGCATCTGATGGTGCGGACGAACCGCACGGGCGGCGTGATGGCGGTCGTGGTGACGGCGGGAGAGGCGCTGCCGGCAAAGGATGCGCTGGTGGCGGCGCTGCGGGCGGCGGTGCCGGGGCTGGAGAGCGTGGTGCAGAACGTCAATCCCCGGGCGACGCAGGAGATACTGGGGCGCAAGAACAGGCTGCTCTTTGGGAAGGAGCGGCTGGAGGACGAGCTGATGGGGCTGCGGTTCCGGCTGTCGCCGCTGTCGTTCTATCAGGTCAACCGCGTGCAGACCGAGCGGCTGTACGCGCAGGCGCTGGAGTTCGCGGCGCTGTCGGGCGGGGAGACGGTGGTGTACGCCTACTGCGGCGCGGGCACCATCGGGCTGTGCATGGCGCGCAAGGCGGGGCGCGTGGTGGGCATCGAGATCGTGCCCGACGCGGTGCGCGACGCAAAAGAGAACGCCGCGCGCAATGGCGTGGGCAACGCGGAGTTCCTCGCGGGGGCGTGCGAGGACGTGCTGCCCCGGCTGGTGGAGGACGGGCTGCGGCCGGACGTGGCGGTGCTCGACCCGCCGCGCAAGGGCTGCGAGCCCGCGGTGCTGGAGGCCGTGGCGCGCAGCGCACCCCGGCGCATCGTGTACGTCTCCTGCAACCCCGCAACGCTCGCCCGCGACGCAAAGCGGCTGGCAGAGCTGGGCTATCCGCTGCGCGCGCTGCGGCCCTGCGACATGTTCCCGTGGACGGGCGAGGTGGAGTGTGTGGCGTTGATGGAAAGGAGAGCAATATGAAAAACACGAAGAATGACAATCTGAGGATGTTTACGAACCGCGGACTGGCTATAGCGTCGATCATCCTTACGTTATTGGTGGTGGGTGGGCTTTCGTTCATATACTATATGGGCGGTGGAGGTTTGGGAGGAGTGATTTCATGCGGCGTGCTGGCAATCGGCTGGATCGGTGCCTGTCTGCTGGCCGCCCCCAAATGGTATGCCAACATTGAGTTTACGCCGGAGGGGCTGATCCACCGCGCGCCGTTTCGCAAGGCGACGCTGGTGCCTTACAGGAGCCTGCACATCTACCCGGCGTATTATATTCACGTCTGCGTGCCGGTGCCGTATATTGTGTTTTCCACGAAGATACTGTCGAATTACGAGCTGTCGCACATCAACAACGTGCCGAATACCAGCGAGGTCATTCCCATTGAATACCGCCGAAAGACCTATGAAAAGCTGTTGAACGTGCTGCCGCGCGAGGGGCGGGCGATGCTTCGCGCCGCGTTCGACGAGAAGTACGAGCAGGAAACGCGCAAATAGGGGAGCTGGATCGTGCAGAAGGCTTTGGATTATGCGAACGCGGGGGCGTTCTACCTGGGTCAGGACGCGGCGGAGCACGCTGCGGCGAAGGTTTATCTGCTGGAGCGCACGCAGGAGCTGCTGAACCGGCTGCTGCGCATGGATGGGGCGTACGACGTGCTGAGCAAGGGGAGCATGCCGCGCGTCGCGTATTGGCGGGGCTGCACGGGGTATCAGGGCGTGGGGCTGGGCGCGCTGGACCCGGACCCGATCTCCGACCTCACCGTGGGCGGCGTGCGCCGGGGCAGGCTGATCCGGGAGCCAGACGTGGACAGCTGGGAAGACCTGCTGTATGGGTTTGACGCGGAGAAAAGGCTGCGGGTGGTGAAGCACGGGAGCAGTCAGAACGTGAGGGAGGTCACGTTTGTTTCCTATGGGGAGAAGCAGGCCGTGGGGTATCGGTTCAACTGCAGGCTGAAGGAGCCCTACAGCATATTTGTGTGCGATTATGGCGATGACAGGCGCATTCTGCATTACGCCAGCCTGTATATACTCTACGACGCGAGGCACCCGGAGCGCAGTCAGGCCTGCGAATTGTACGATGCGGCGTATGACTATGAGGCGGGTCTGCTGACCGGGGCGGACGAGAGGCGCGTGCTCTACTGTGAGCCGCCGGACAGCTTCTTTTCGGGCAGCACGCCGCTGGAGGAGCGCTGTCTGATGAAGCGGCGGGTCTACCGGTTCCAGATCGATGAGAAGGGATATTATATCAGCTGGCGCTGCAGGGATTATGACGGGGACGAGGAGATCGCGGGAGATGAGGACAGCCCGCCCGTGCCCATCCGCAGGCGCAGCCGCGCACATTCCCAATTTTGCTTTGTGGAGGACTGATGCGCATGGAGCGGATGAATGAGAAGGAGCGGGCCGGGATTGAGAAGAAGTCCTTTGAGCTGAACTATCACGGCGGGAGTATATGGTGCGAGCATCTGGACGGCATGGGCGAAATGGAAGAGGAAGTGATCGGGAAATTTCGCGAGGATCGCAGTACGTTCGGGCGGCCGTCGGTTTCTTCCTATATGATCGTCAATTTGGATGAGACTGCCGTGACGGAGCGGATCGCGGCGCAGATTGTGGACGGGATTCTGCAGTGCCCCAAGCGGTTTTTGATGATCGCATTTGTCGGCGTGGGGCGGAAGGAACGGAAACTGTTTGACCGGATACGGGCAGAATCCTGCGCTGTAATGCAATTCTTCCGGGATTATGAAAAGGCCAAAGAGTGGCTTTTGATGCGGTGAGCTTTGGGAATGAAAACGCACACGGGGCGAGTTTTGCATCGCTCTGTGTGCGTTTTTGGCTGATTGGGATTGGGGCGGGGGTTACTGAGGAATCACGGCGGTGGCGATGGAGTGGGACTGGAGGGTGATGGGGACGATGCAGCCGTTGTGGCGGAGGGTGCAGGGGAGGGGCGCGGCGGTGCGGTTGAGGAGCACGCAGACAAGGGAGGCGTCGGGGTTTTGAAAGGCGACAGTCTCGAGGTCAGGGTGGTGGGAGCTGGAGGCGATGACGCGGGCGCCGGGGCGCACGAATTTACTGTAGTGGCCGATGTAGTAGTAGGAGAGGCGGTAGAGCAGCTCGCCGGTCTGGCGGATGAAGTAGACCGGGGCTTCAGCGCTGCAGGGACGGCCGTCGCGGTTGTGGTAGGGGCCGTTGTGCTCGTCGAGCAGCAGGTTCCAGTCGCAGTAGCTGTTGAGGCCGTTTTGGAAGCAGCCGCATAGGTCGTGGGCGTATTTTTCAGCGAAGGGGAGGTCGAGCTCGGGCTTGATGCCGCTGCCCGGCACGACGCAGCAGCCCTCGCTGGCGACGCTCAGCTTGTCCGGGTAGGCCGCGTGGAAGGCGCGCAGCTCGCCGAAGTGATCGCCGGAGTACCAGTGGTGCGCGATGCCGTCGCAATACTTGCCGTTCCCGGAGCCCAGGATCGCCGCGGCGCGCTCGAACACGCGCTCGCGGCAATGGTCGTAACAGAGTATGCGGGTGCCGGAACCCTGCAGCGCCTCACCCAGTACGCCGAGAAACGCGATCTCCTCGTCGGGGGTGTAGAGGCAGGACTCCCAGATCTGGTGATGGCGCGGCTCGTTCTGGATGGAGAGTAGGCTTATGGCGATGCCCTCCTGACGGCATGCGTCCACATATTTACGCAGGTAACGCGCCCAGAGGGGGTAGCAGTCTTTTTTCAGGTGGCCGCCGATGCGGCTGTGGTTGGTCTTCATGTACGCGGGCGGCGACCAGGGGGAGGCCATCAGCGTGAGGTCGGCGTACTGCTGCGCGGCCTTGACCATGGGGAACACGGCCTGGCGGTCGTGCGCGAGTGTGAAGGTGGAAAGGGTGGCGTCGCCCTCGTCGACATAGGTGTAGTCATCGGTGGAGAAATCGCAGCTGCCGATGGAGAGACGGCCGAACGTGTAGCCTATGCCGGTCTCGCGGTCGAAGTAGGCGCGGATCAGCTCCTGACGGCGGTCGGGGGGCATCTGCATCCATAGTGATGCCGAGGCGTCCGTGAACGCGCCGCCGATGCCGCCGACGGTCTGGTATTTCACGGCGTCGTGGAGATTGACGATGGCGCCCTCAACGTCACCGGTGTGGTTGGGGCTTTCCAGCACGTCGGTGTTGACATAGCGCATGGCCTGCGGCGGGAGCGGGGTGAGGCGATGACCTTGCTGATCGGTGACCCAGAGGTTGACGAGCTGATCCATACAGAACCCTCCTGTGCGATTTGCTGCTGATGATATATCATAACACGGCGCAGGGGAGAATGCCATATACATTGTCGCCGGAATGTTACTTTGCCGGGCAGAGAAAAGGAAAAGACGGTGGTTGTGTGGAAATTCTATTGCGAATGGAGGCGTGACAATGAAACAGCTCTGGAAGCGGCTGCGGGACAGCGGGATGGTGCGCACGCTTGCGGTGGGCGTTGGGATCGATCTATTGATGATTTTGCTGTTCAATGCCTGGATGTTCTGGGGGGGTGGACAGGACCTGGCTGCCGGAGTGGGAGTGGGTATACCTGCTGGTCATGACGGCGCTTGGCGTGCTGCTGATCGCCGCGGAGGCGCTTTGCACGGGGAAGGGCTGGTACACGCGGACGGCGTCGTGGCACGTCGGCGTGCAGTGCGGCATCATGGCGGCGGTGCAGGGGTATTACTGGAGCACCACGTTTGGCGAAGACGCTTTGGTGGACTGGGTGAGCGGCGCGGTGCTGGCGGCGCTGTTGGTCCCGCACCTGATCGGGTGCGCGGTGTGCTGGCGGCGCGGGCCGCGGGAGGGGTTCCGCCTGCGCATGGTCGTGCAGGGGCCGCTGATGGCGGCGACGGGCGTGATCGCGTGGGGCGTGGGCGTTGCGCAGGCAATAGGGTTTGTGACGCGCGCACCGCTGCACTGGTTTGCGCTGTATTATCTGGTGCGGCTCGCGGCGGAGTGCTTTTTTGGCTGGCTGTTCGGGCCGGTGAAGGAGGACGTCCGGCGGGTGATCGTGCTGCAGGACGTGATGATGCTGCTGTGCGAGTTTCTGTTTATATTGCTCCAGCTGATTGTTGGCGGCGGTCTGGAGGCTTTGATCAGCTTGGCGTACCTGCTGTTTGTGGCGGCGTGCGCGGCGGCGCAGCGCGCAGCGGCGGACTGGGTGCGCAGGAGAATGGGCGCCAAAATGCGCTCGCATAGAAAAGATACAGAGGGAGTGGAAAGCACATGAGGACGAGAAGCATCCATGAGGACTGGCTGTTCCGGGCGGACAGGGCGCCGCAGTGGGTGTCGCGCAGGATGGACGCAGAGCAGGCGGAGCGCGTGGATCTGCCGCACGATTTCCGCATCGCGTTTGAACGCGATCCGAACAGCCCCGGCGATCAGGCGGAGGGCTGGTATCCGGGCGGGTTCGGGCAGTACCAGAAGGACGTGGAGCTGACGCGCGAGGAGGCGGAGGGCGCGGTGTACCTTTCCGTGGACGGCGCGTACCGCTTGAGCGAGGTGCGCGTGAACCGGCAGCTGGTCGCCCAGCACAAGGGCGGGTATTCGCCCTTTCTGGTGGAGCTGACGGGGCGTGTGCACGAGGGCGTCAACTGGATCCACATCACCACCAGCTGCGCGATGCTGCCCGCGTCGCGCTGGTACACGGGCGCGGGGCTGTACCGCGGGGTGGAGCTGCTCACCGCGCCGCTGCCCTGCGTGGCGCCGCGGGGCGTGCAGGTCTGGACGAAGGAGGCGCAGGCGGGCCGTGCGGTGCTGTGCGTGCGCACGGAATGCCTCGGGGAGGGCGGCTGCGTGGCGCACGAGCTGCTCGACCCGGAGGGGAAGGCCGTCGCGCGCGGCGGGGACGGCGAGCTGGAGGTGCCCGATGCGCGCCTGTGGACGGCGGAGCGGCCCTGGCTGTACACGTTGGTGACCACGGTGACGCAGGACGGGTGCGTGCGGGACGTGGTGCGCACGCGTGTGGGGCTGCGCACCATCGCGGTGGACGCGGTGCATGGCCTGCGCATCAACGGGGAGCGGGTCAAGCTGCGCGGCGGCTGCGTGCACCACGACAACGGGCCGCTGGGCGCGGTCAGCGCGCCGGAGATCGAGCGGCGCAGGGTCACAAAGCTGAAGGCGGCAGGGTTCAATGCCATCCGCTGCGCGCACAACCCGCCCTCGACCGCGCTGCTGGACGCCTGCGACGAGCTGGGGATGTATGTGATGGACGAGGCCTTTGACGTGTGGCGCGAGGGCAAGCGGCCCTACGACGAGCACCTGTTCTTCGAGGGCGAGTGGCAGGGGGAGCTGACGGCGATGGTCACGCGCGACCGCAACCATCCCAGCGTGATCCTTTGGTCCACGGGAAACGAGATCTACGAGCGCAGCGGCGCGTCGGACGGCGCGGCCTGGTCGCACAGGCTGGCGGACTTTGTCCGCGGGCTGGACGGGACGCGGCCCGTGGCCAACGCGCTGTGCAACTTCTTTGAGGACAGCGACATGGCGGAGCTGGCGCTCAACTCGTCAAAGTCGGTGGGCGCGGGCAAGGACTTCTGGGCGACGCGCTCGGAGGACTTCGCGTCGGCGCTGGACGTGGTGGGGTACAACTACCTGCTGGAGCGCTATGAAAAGGACGGCGCGCTCTTCCCACAGCGCGTGATGTGCGGCACGGAGTCCTTCCCGATGCAGGCAAGGGAGAACTGGGAGGCCGTGCTGCGCAATCCGCAGGTCATCGGCGACTTTGTGTGGACGGCGTGGGATTACCTGGGCGAATCGGGCCTGGGGCGCAGCGCGTTCGGCGCGCAGCAGGCGCAGGGCGGCACCGCGGGCTACCCCTGGCACATCGCCAACTGCGGCGACATCGATATCTGCGGGGACAAGCGGCCGCAGTCGCACTACCGGGACTTTGTGTGGTCGGGGCGGGTGCAGCCCTACCTGGCGGTGCAGCATCCCGCGCACTTTGGGCAGGAGGAGACGCTGTCGGCCTGGGGCTGGGCGGACCTGATCGAGAGCTGGAACTTCCAGGGCTTTGACGGAAAGCCCGTCCGCGTGACGGTGTACAGCGCGGGCGACGAGGTGGAGCTGCTGCTGGACGGCAGGAGCGTGGCGCGCGGCGGCGTGAAGGACTACCGCACGGAGCTGGAGGTCGTCTACCGGCCCGGGAAGCTGACGGCGGTATCCCGCAGGGCGGGCGTGGAGCTGGGACGGACGAGCCTATGCACCACCGGCCCTGCGCAGGCGCTGCGCGTGACGGCGGAGCCCTCCTATGGCGGCGAATTCCGCTTCCTGCGCATCGAGGCGGTGGACGGACAGGGACGCGTGGTGCCGGACTTTGCCCAGCGCGTGCGGGTGCAGGTGCAGGGCGCGGCGCTGGCGGCGCTGGGCGGCGCGGACCCCAGGAGCGACACCAACTACACCCGCGGCGAGGCTGCGGCCGACCGCGGCCGCCTGCTGCTGGTGGTGCGCAAGAAGGGACGGGGCACGGTGCGCGTCTGCTGCGAGGGCGGCGGACTGCATGCGCAGGCGGAGCTGGAACTGGATTGAATGCGGGCAGCCCCCGCGTCCGTTTGGACGCGGGGGCTGCGGCTCTTTTTGTCAAAAGAAAACCTCGCTTTGAGCGGGGTTCCGGAAAGCTGATCGCTATGAGTAGAAACCTCGTTTTCTTTGTAAGTTTTGACAAAGCAAGAATCCAGGAAGATGCAACAATAGGAAAGCGCTGGAGAAGGGAAGCATCGGTACATGGTCACTTTCGTGATGCCGGTGGAAGTGGTGCGAGAGGCAGTGTTAAGCCGGTGATTTGGAGGCACAAAAATCACTGGCCCTGGGCGCGGCGGGCGGCGCGGTAGGCGCGGGGGCTGAGGCCGTACTGGGCCTGGAACACGCGGAAGAACGTGGAGGCCGAGGAAAAGCCGCTGTCAAAGCCCGCCTGGGTGACGGAAAGGTCGGTGGAGGCGAGCAGCTGGGCGGCGTGGTCGGCGCGCAGAGAGTGCAGGTAGGCGTTGAGGCCGCAGCCGATCTTTTCGGGAAAGGTGCGGCTGAGGTGGTATTTGCTGATGCTTAAGTGGCGGGCGAGGTCGTCGAGGGAGATGTCCTCGGTGAAGTGCTCGTTTAGGTAGGTCAGCGCGCGGTGCGTCCAGTCGCTGTCGTCGGCGGCGCGGCGCGGCTCGAGGCGCAGGCGCTCGAACAGGCGCGCGCAGATCACCTGCAGGTAGCCCTTGAGCAGGCGCGTGTCCATGGGGCGGGTGAGCTTGGGCGCGAGGTAGCGCACGTCCTCGTCGACGTCGGAGGCGGCAAGGTAGGGAAACACCGCGCGCTGGGTGAGCAGCGTGCCCGCGCAGTCGCCCGCGTAAGGCGCGTCGAAGATCACCATCACCACGCGGCTGTGGGTGCGCGTCAGGTAGCTGTGGGCGCAGTTGGGGAAGGCGCAGCCCAGCTCGCCCGCGTGCAGCAGCTGGGTGTGGGCGTCCACCGTCATCTCGATACAGCCGTCCAGCACATAGATCAGCTCGGCCTGGCGGTGCAGATGGAGCAGGAACGTCAGATCGTCGTTGACGCTGGCGCTGTAGGGGAAGGCGCGGTCCTCGTACTGTACGAACATGGGCTACCTCCGGCAAACCGCAATAAATGGGAGTTTTGCATTGCGTTTCTGACAGGAATTTTAACACAGACTGTGCTATCCTACAAGCAGAATCCAACCACAAAATCAAATATATGGGAGGCTTTTTGCGATGACCGAAAAGAAGGTATTGATCGTGCAGGGCGGCTGGGACGGACACGAGCCGCAGCTGACCTCGAAGCGCTTTGCGCGGCTGATGGAAAAGCACGGGTACACCTGCGAGATCGCGGACACTTTGGACGTGCTTGCGGACGCGGAGGCGCTCAAGAAGCTGGATCTGATCGTGGCGTGCTGGACGATGGGCGAGATCAAGCACGAGTATGTGCAGAACGTGTCCAAGGCGGTGGGCGCGGGCGTGGGTCTTGCGGGCTGCCACGGCGGCATGTGCGACTCCTTCCGCAACGACACGGAGTGGCAGTTCATCACCGGCGGGCAGTGGGTGTCGCACCCCGGCGGAGACGGCATCGACTACACCGTCAACATCCGGCACGGCTCCTCGCCCATCGTGGAGGGGCTGGAGGACTTCCACGTCTGCTCCGAGCACTACTACCTGCACGTGGACCCCTCCATTGAGGTGCTGGCCACCACGCGCTTCCCCATCGTGCCCTACTACCACATCTCCAACAAGCCGGTGGACATGCCGGTGGCGTGGACCAAGTTCTGGGGCAACGGCCGCGTGTTCTACAACTCGCTGGGCCATCACGACGACGTGTTTGAAAAGTCGCCCAACGCCGAGGCGCTGATGGAGCGCGGCATGCTGTGGGCGGCGCAGGGCAAGGAGTACGCCGTTAAGCACGGGCTTACCACCGAGCGGTTCGAGAACACCGCAAAGATGTACTAAAACGCGCAAAAAAGGAGATAAAGCCAATGAAGACTGTCAAGATCGCGATGATCGGCACGGGCGACATCAGCGGGATCTATCTGAAGAACATCACCGAGACCTTCCACGAGATCGAGCTGGTGGGCGTGTGCGACCTGGTGCGCGAGAAGGCGGAAAAGGCCGCGGAAAAGTGGCATGTGCCGCACGTCTACGCCGACATGTACGAGGCCTTCAACGATCCTCAGGTGGACATCATACTCAACCTGACCCGGCCCGACGAGCACTACGGCGTGACCCGCCCCGCGCTGGAGGCCGGCAAGCACGTCTACTCGGAAAAGCCGCTGGCGGCCACCTTTGAGCTGGGCAAGGAGCTGGTGGAGCTGGCGCAGAGCAAGGGCCTGCTGCTGGGCGGCGCGCCCGACACCTTCCTGGGCGCGGGCATCCAGACCTGCCGCAAGCTCATCGACGACGGGTTCATCGGCGACCCGGTGGGCGGCGCGGCGTTCATGATCTGCCGCGGGCACGAGGGCTGGCATCCCGACCCCGAGTTCTACTACAAGCGCGGCGGCGGCCCGATGCTGGACATGGGGCCCTACTATGTGACGGCGCTGATCAACCTGCTGGGCGGCGTCAAGGGCCTGATGGGGCGCACCAAGCGCACCTTCGAGCACCGCACCATCACCAGCGCGCCCAAGCGCGGCACCGACATCACCGTGGACGTGCCCACCTATGTCACGGGCATCATGGACTTTGACTGCGGCGCGGTGGGTACCATCTTTACCACCTTTGACGTCTACAACCAGGGCCAGGCGCGCCTGGAGATCTACGGCACCAAGGGCACGCTGATCTGCCCCGACCCCAACACCTTCGGCGGACCCATCAAGCTGCTGCGCCCCGAGCAGGGCGAGGTGATGGACATGCCGCTGCTGTTCGACTACAAGGAAAACAGCCGCGCGCTGGGTCTGGCGGACATGGCCAAGGCGCTGACCGACGGCCGCGACTTCCGCGCCAGCTACAAGCAGACGCTGCACGCGCTGGAGATCATGACGGGCTTTGAGAAGGCCAGCGAGCAGAACCGCTACATCGAGCTGACCACGCACTACGAGCGCAGCGCGCCCATGTACAACAACCCCATCCACGGCATACTGGATTGATTTTCGCCGAAATAGACGAAAAATTGCCCCCGCAGCATGGAAGGCTCCGCGCTGCGGGGGCTTTTTGTGCTAAATCAGATCTTGCCGATCCAGTCGGGATGGGTGTGGTCCTTGAGGAACACGGGGATGGTCTGAAGCGGCGTGTCGCAGGTGACGGTGCGCCCGCCGGAGAAGGTTTCGCCGGTGTGGAGGTCCGTCCAGTCGGCGCCTGCGGGGAGGTAGACGGTGCGGGTGGCGGCGCCGGCGTCGAGCACGGGGGCGACGAGCACGTCGGGGCCGAACATGTACTGGTCGCGCAGCTCCCAGCACGCGGGCTGGTCGGGGAACTCAAAGAACATGGTGCGCATCACGGGCGCGCCGGCCAGGGAGGCCTGCTCCATCAGGGCGCGGGTGTAGGGGCGCATGGTCTCGCGGAAGTCGATGAGGTTCTTGATGATCTCGTAGGCCTCGTCGCCGAAGGACCAGATCTCGTTGGCCGCGCCGGAGGGCAGGCACTCGGTGCCGTCCGCGCGGAACACGCGCTCGTCGGGCACGCGGTTGCCGTGCAGGCGCATCACGGGGCAGAACAGGCCCCACTGGAACCAACGCACGATCAGCTCGCGGAAGGCGGGGTCGGTGGGGTCGCCGCCGTTGAAGCCGCCGATGTCCGTCGTCCACCACGGGATGCCCGCGATGCCCATGTTGAGGCCCGCGCACACCTGGCGGCGCAGCGTGGCAAAGTCGGAATGGATGTCGCCCGACCAGACCAGCGCGCCGTATCTGGCGGAGCCTGCCCACGCGCAGCGCAGCAGGTTGACCACCTTGTCCTGCCCCTCGGCCTTCTGGCCGTCGTAGAAGGTGCGGGCGTAGCACTGGGGGTAGAGGTTGCCCGTCTGGGCGACGGTGCCGGAATAGTAGCGGTAGTTGTCAAAGTCGTAGGTGCCGTACTCGGGCTCGGCCTCGTCCAGCCAGAACACCTTGATGCCGCTGTCGTAGTAGTTCTTTTTGATCTTGCTCCACAGGTACTTGCGGGCGTGGGGGTTGGTGGCGTCAAAGAACATCGCGTCCTCGTTGACAAAGCGCATCTGGCAGTTCATGCCCTTGTCGCATCTTGCGATGTAGCCCTCCTCGTCCATTTCCTTGTAGTTCTCGGACAGCAGCGAGATCTGCGGCCAGACGGAGACCATCAGCTCCATGCCCATCTCGTGCAGCTCGCGCACCATGGCCTTGGGGTCGGGCCAGAACTCCTCGTCAAAGCGGAAGTCGCCCATGTGCGGCCAGTGGAAGAAGTCCACCACGATCACGTCCACCGGGATTCCGCGGCGGTGATACTCGCGCGCGACGGAGAGCAGCTGCTCCTGGTTCCAGTAGCGCAGCTTGCACTGCCAGAAGCCCAGGCCGTACTCGGGCATGGCGGGGGCGTGGCCCACCGCATCGGCGTAGGCGGCCTCGATCTGGGCGGGGGTGTCGCCCGCGCAGATCCAGTAGTCCATCTGCTTGGTGCTGTCAGCCACCCACTCCATCAGGTTCTTGCCAAAGCAGGCGCGGCCGATGGCGGGGTTGTGCCACAGGAAGCCGTAGCCCTTGCTGGACAGCACGAAGGGCACGCTGGCCTGCGAGTTGCGCTGCGCAAGCTCAAAGGTGGAGTATTTGACGTTGAGCACGTCCTGCTGGTACTGGCCCATGCCGTAGAGCTTTTCGTCGTCGTCGGCGGCAAAGCCCACGGTGAGCTTGAAATCGCCCGCGACGATGGGCTTGAAGAAGCGGGGCTGGATGTTGAGCGCGCCGGTGCCGGGGCGCTCGGCCAGCAGCACCTCGCCGCGCTGGTTGTAGTAGGTGATCTCGAGGCGGTCGGGCCAGTCCATGCGGCGCACGACGGCGCTGATCTTGCCCACGGCGATGGTGGCGCAGCGCTCGGTGATCTCGATGAGGGAATCGGTGTGCTGCGGCTCGAGCAGCGCCCAGGCGGGCAGCTCGGGCTCGCTCATGGGCCGGGACACCACGCGCAGCGCGTCCTTGCCCCAGGGCAGCAGCCAGAGGTTTTCGCCCAGAAAACGGCATTTGAGAACGCCATGATCGTTGACAAACAGGGCCATGTGCATCTCTCCTTTTCTGTATGTCAGCAGCAAAAAAGCCGCAATGTGCTTGTGGCTATATCATTCGACGGGGCGGCGCGTTTATCCTGCCGGCGCGGGGCTTAAAGCAGCTGCATGCTCTCGCGCGAGGGAGAGAGGAAGCGCTCGCGGTACTCCAGCGGCGTCATGCCGGCGTGCTTTTTGAAGGTGGAGGAAAAGTACATGGGGTTCTGGTAGCCCACCTTGGCGGCGATCTCGCTGACGCGCAGCGTGGTGCCGCGCAGCAGGTCCTTGGCGCGCTCCATGCGCAGGCGCGTCTGGTAGGCCAGCGGGGAATAGCCCATCTGCGCCTTGAAGCAGCGGATGAAGTGCGAGGGGCTCAGCTGCAGGCTGTGGGCGAGCTGCTCGACGTTGAGCGGCGCGGCAAGGTCGCTCTGGATCTGCTGCACGGCAAGGTCGGTGGCCTTGGTGCGGCCCGTGCCCGCGCGGGGTCTTGCCAAGGCGGGCTCGGCGCGGCGCTGCTGCTGGGTGTAGGGCATCACGGCGGCCAGCAGCTGCAGAAACAGCCCCATGCAGCCCAGCGCCACACAGCGCGGGTCCGCCGAGGAGGGCATGGACAGGCGCAGGATGCCGTCAAAATGATAGGAGAGCTCGGCCTCGGGCGGCAGCTGGAACACGGGGCGGCTGCTCAGGCCGGAATCCGTCAGTAGGCGCGTGACGCTGTAGCCCGAAAAGCTGATCCACCATGCGGAGGTGCGCGCCGGGCCGGGAAAGTGCAGGTGATACTCCTCCTCGGGCGGAAGCAGCACCATGCTGCCCGCAGTGTAGGTGGACTCGGCGCGGTTGCGCACCAGGTAGAGGTCGCCCTCGGGCAGGTAGAGCAGCAGATACTCCGGCTGTGCGCGCAGCGTATAGGCAAAGGATTCGTCCTGCAGCTGCAGGTGCGAAATGGTGCCCAGGCGCAGAAAGTCGCCCCAGGTCACACTGGCCTCGGACAGGCGGTGTTGAATGTGCAGCTTCACAAGAACTCCTCCTTTGTAAAAATTATATGTATACAATACGATATATGCGCGGCGGATGCGAAGTATGCCAATAATCACGATTTTGATAATGAAGAAATCAAAAATGCGAGAACGGGTGTCATAACGTTTGCTTTTTGATTTGATTCCTTCATTTGCAGTATATCACAAGATATTGTAAAAATCAACAGATTTTCTAAGGTTGAACTCTATTATTTGTGTGTATTGAAACACATGCTTTATATTATAAAAAGTATATTTGCAGAAAAATCGGTAAAACTGCGCAATTTTCCAAATGCTGAAAATTATGTTGAAAATCAATTTTGTTGTGAGGAGAAGAAAACATATCCTCAAAAATGGCGTCAATATTGTTGATAAAGTCGCAGAAATGAACATTGTATCTCCTTTGTCCGCGTGTTAGCATAAAGTTAACAAGCGAACCGGTTTTGTTAAGAACGGTGGAGGAACGGGCTTGAGAAAACCGGTGCGCGAATGGTAGGAAAAGGAGATGGAAGTATGAAAAAGACGAAGTTGGTTGCTCTGATCCTCGCGCTGGTCATGTTGGTGGCCGTGTTGGGCGGCTGCGCCAAGGCTCCGGCCGCGGATTCGCCTGCTGCGGACCCCACCAAGGCTCCCGCTGCCGACGCTCCCGCCGACGAGCCCGCCGATGAGCCCGCCCATGAGCCCGCTGCTTCCGGTGAAAAGGTCAAGCTCAAACTCTACATGCTGCCTCAGGACGACGACTCCGACGCGGTCAAGACCCGCTTCGAATTCCTGAAGGAAAAGGTAGAGACCACCTTCCCCGACTACGAGATCGAGTGGACCCGCATGGCGCCCGGCACGGACTACCGTCAGCAGTACGACAAGCTCCTGATGTCCGGCGACGGCCCCACGCTGTGGAACTCGCTGCCCTTCGTTGACATCCAGACCCGTATGCGCAACGGCACCATCGCCGACATCACCGAGTACGTGGTCAACTGGGACCTGCGCAACGAAGGCAAGGTCAACCCCTCCATCGAGGACGCGCTGCATGACGACGAAGGCCACTGGTACGCAGTGCCCTACGGCCCCTACATCATGGGCATGCTCTACAACAAGACCGCCATCGAGGCGGGCGGCGGCTCCACCGAAAACGTGCCCCAGACCTGGGAAGAGTTCGGCACGCTGGCGCAGAGCCTGACCGATAAGGACGTCCCGCGCTTTGGCTACACGCTGCTGGGCTCCGACTACTGCGCCTGGCCGCTGACCCCCTGGGTGTGGTCCGCTGGCGGCGAGATGGTCATCCCCAATGACGACGGCACCTACTCCATCGGCTTCAACCAGGAAAAGGGCGTCGACGCCATCATGTACATGCACGACCTGGTCTACAAGTACGAGTGCACCCAGACCGACCTGCTGGAGAACTACTCCGACTACATGGCCAACATGACCGTCGGCTACGCCTGCTACGGCTGGGGCCTGCCCACCTCTCTGGACGCTGAGAAGCTGGCTGCCTACGACGCCAAGCAGGAGGACTTCGGCGTCATCCCGATCCCCGGCGCGACGGCGGCTGACGCGGTCGGCTTCGCCGGCGGCGAGACCTGGACCATGCACCCCCAGGCCACCAAGGCTCAGATGGACGCCTGCTGGAACATCCTGAACCTGATCTCCTACGACGAGGCCTTCCTGCGCGAGTACTGGGAGCTGGAGAATGAGCTCAACCTCATCGACCCCAAGCCCTCCTGCCGTCAGGACCTGGTCGAGGTCAAGTACTCCTACGCCACCAACTGGCCCGAGCACTGGAAAGAGGAGTTCGCGGCGCTGAACGCGGTGGCCCGCCCCGAGCCCTACTGCGCAGAGTGGAACTCCCTGAAGGACTACATCGTGGCGCCCTTCCAGGAGATCCTGGGCGATCCCAACTGCACCCGCGAAAAGGCGCAGGCGCTGCTTGACGAATGCGCTGAAAAGCTCTACACCGACTTCCCCGATGCGTACAGAAAGCCGTAAAAAAGCCTGCCTTTGACAGGTCCGGCACAAGAGGGCAGGCAGGGCAACCTGCCTGCCCTCGGTTTCTAAACAGGGCAAGCATTGTGGAATGAGGGGGAAGAGACGTGAACAGAAAAAGAATCAGCAGGGACATCATCAAGCGGGACGTCGTGCCGTGGCTCTTCCTCGTGCCCGCCGTCATCAGCTTTGCGATGTTCAAGTACTACCCGATCATACTGGGCTTTTTCGTATCCTTCTTTAAGGTGGATATCGTGAACCTGCCCGGTCAGTTCATCGGGCTGGACAACTACATCAAGGCCTTCCAGGACCCCGCGTTCTGGAACGCCATCAAGAACACCTTCCAGTTCCTGGTCATCTCGCTGCTCATCAACTTCTGGGTGCCCATTTTCCTGGCTACCCTGATCAACGAGGTGCGCAAGGGCAAGACCTTCATGCGCACGATGTACTTCATCCCGGCCGTTGCGCCCGGCATCGCGATGAGCGTGCTGTGGAAGTACATCTGGCAGCCCGACTACGGCCTGGCCAACTACCTGATGAAGCTGTTCGGCCTGCCCACGCAGCGCTGGCTCAACGACCCGGTGCTGGTCAAGTGGTGCATGCAGTTCCCCGGCCTGATCATCGGCGGCGGCATGACGATGGTGATTTATCTGGCCGCGCTGCAGGACGTGCCGGAGGAGCAGCATGAATCGGCGCTGCTGGACGGCGCGGGCTTCCTGCGCAGGATCTTCAACATCTCGCTGCCGCAGATCATGCCCACGGTGTCCACCATGCTGGTGCTGGCCGTGATCGACGTGTTCAACATGTTCGACAACGTGCAGATCATGACGGGCGGCGGCCCCTCGGGCGCGACGGAGACGCTGGTGCTCTACGCCTACGAGCAGGCGTACACGTTCGTCAACTACGGCTACGCCATCGCGCTGAGCTGCCTGACCTTCCTGTGCGTGTTCGTGCTGACGGTGATCCAGATGTCCATCGGCGACGACAAGGACGCCAAGCGGGACAAGAAGCGCCGCGCCAAGGAAGCCAGAAAGGCGCAGAAACAGAGAAAACTCGAGGCCGCGCACGCGGCGATGGGAAAGGAGGAATGATCCGTGCCCGCATTGCAGAGAGTTGAACTCCATTCCAAAAAGGGAAAGCTGACCTACGGGGCGATCATGGCCATCCTGTGCATCGGCATCCCGGTGCAGATCTTCCCCTATGCGTGGATCATGCTGTCCATGTTCAAGACCAACAAGGAGGTGCGGTCCATTCCGCCCACCTTCTTCCCCACCGAGTGGCACTGGGAGAACATACCCAACACATTCCAGAAGTACAACCTGGGGCAGAACGTAATCAACTCGCTGCTGCTGTGCGTGGGCGTCATCCTTCTGCAGGTGACCATCTCCACGCTGGCGGCCTACGCGCTGTCCATGCTGCGGCCCAAGGGCTCCAAGTGGGTCATGTCCTTCTTCCTGGGCACGATGATGATCAACTCCCAGGCGCTGGCGTGGCCGACCTACATCATGTTCACCAACTTCTTCGGCATGAGGCTCATCGACAACCTGTGGTCGCTGATCCTGTCCTTCTCGGCCTGGGCGTGGGCCATCTTCATACTCAAGAGCTTCTTTGACGGCATCCCCAAGGACCTGCTGGAGTCGGCGCGCATCGACGGCGCGTCCAGCGCGCGCATCCTGTGGTCCATCGTGATGCCGCTGTCCAAGCCGGTGTTCGCGGTGGTGATCCTGAACACGTTCATGGCGTGCTACAACCAGTTCATCTACCCGCTGATCCTGCTGCCCGACTCGGCGAACTGGACCATCATGGTGCGCATTTACGCCATCCAGTCCTCGTCCAGCGCGACGTGGAACCAGATCATGGTGCTGCTGGGCTGCGCGACGCTGCCCGTCATCATCTGCTACATGTTTGCGCAGAAGTACATCGTGCAGGGCATCAGCATGTCCGGTCTGAAGGGATAGGGTGAGAAAATGATCTTTTACATGTCCGCCATACGCAGGTTCGGCAGGCAGCTGTGGCGCGAGCCGCACACGGTGATGATCGCGTCGCTGCTGATGACGCTGCTGGGGCTGCCCGTTGTGACCGCGGGGCTTGCGCTGTGCGCAGGCGCGCTGTACATGCACCACAAGGAGGCCGGCGAGCAGGTCAGCTTCCGGTCGGCGCTTAAAATGGTGCGGCCCGTGGCGGGCAGGGCGATCGCGATGGGGCTGATCGATGTGGCGGGCGTGGTGGCGTGCATCAGCTGCGTGGCGTGGCTGATCGCGGGCAAGGGCTTTGCGCAGACGCTGCCCAGCGTGGTGCTGCTGTACCTGCTGCTGTTCTACCTGTCCACCGCGCTGTACCGCTACCCGGCGCTGGCGCTCAACCAGCAGCTGGGGCTGCCGCAGCTCGTGCTGTGCGCCACGGGCATGGTGCTCAAAAACATGGGCTATGTGTTCCTGTACTGGTGCGTGGTGCTGCTGGCGCTGATGATCTGTGCGGCAACGGGCGTGGGGCTGGTGCTGCTGCTGCCCGGCTGCACGGCGCTGATGATGACCACCGCCTGGAGCGAATCGCTCAAGCGGGAGGATTACAACAAAAACAAGGGGGGCATAACGGTATGAAAACAGAGATCGTGACGACGCTGCTGCGCGAAAAGGTGACCGCCATCGTGCGCGGCATCGCGGCGGACAGCCTGCGCAAAACCGCAGACGCATTGCTTGCGGGCGGCGTGCACAGCATCGAGGTGACCTTTGACACGCCCGGCGCGGCGGAGATGATCCGCACGCTCAAGGCGGAATACGCAGACCAGATGCTGGTGGGCGCGGGCACGGTGCTGGACACCGAGACCTGCCGCACGGCCATCCTTGCGGGCGCGGACTTCGTGCTGTCGCCCACGCTGAATACGGACGTGATCACCATGTGCAGCCGCTACGGCAAGGCCGCCGTGCCCGGCGTGATGACGCCCACGGAGATCCTGACCGCCATAGAGGCCGGCGCGGACATCGTCAAGGTGTTCCCGGCGGGAGCGCTGGGGCCGGGGTACATCAAGGACGTGCTCGGGCCGCTGAAGCAGGCGCGCATCATGGCGGTGGGCGGCGTGGATCTTGCCAACGCGGAGGCCTTCTTCAAGGCGGGCGCGGCCTGCATCGGCGTGGGCTCGAGCCTGGTCAGCAAAAAGCTCATCGACAGCGGAGATTTCGCACAGATCACCGCGCGCGCGGAAGGCTTTGTGCGCGCGGCGGGCAAATAGAGAGACGCAAGCAGGGGGAAAAAGACTATGAGCCGAAAGATCGCATTGGTCACCGGCGCGGGCCGGGGCATCGGCAAGGGCATCGCGCTGCAGCTGGCAAAGAACGGCTATGACGTGGGCATCCACTACTCCACCACGGCAGAGGGCGCCAAGGACACGCAGAAGCAGGCGCGGGAGTTGGGCGCCAAGGCGGAGCTGTTCCACGCGGACATCCGCAACGTGGACGAGATCCACGCGATGTTCGACGAGTTTTTCAAGGTATACGATCACATCGACCTGATGGTGAACAACGCGGGCATCACGCGCTTCCAGCCCTTCCTGGAGGCCACGCCCGAGATGTTTGACACCGTGATCGGCACCGACCTGCGCGGCACCTACTTCTGCGCGCAGGCCGCCGCCCGCAGCATGGTGGAAAAGGGCGTAAAGGGCGTCATCATCAACATCTCCTCCAACCACGCGCTGGGCTGCTGGCCCAACGCCACCTTCTACGCCGCGGCAAAGGCCGGTCTGGACAAGGCGGGCAAGAACATGGCCATGGAGCTTGCGCCCTACGGCATCCGCGTGGTCACCATCGCGCCCGGCTACACGCAGCTGCCCGAGCGCAACTGGTTCCCCACCCCCGAGGCGCTCAAGCGCAGGGACGAGCTGTTCAGCCGCATCCCCGGCGGGCGCTTTGCCCAGCCCTGGGAGATCGGCGACGCAGTGGTGTTCCTGGCGTCGGACAGCGCGGGCTACATTACCGGCACCACGCTGAGCATCGACGGCGGTTCGCTGCTGCCCGTGCTGGCGGAAAATACCTTCATCAAGCAATAAATATCGCTGGGAAAGGGGATTCTCACTATGAAGATCACGAACCTGGAGACCTTTCACGTCAAGCCCAGATGGATGTTCCTGAAGATTTCCACCGACGAGGGCATCTGCGGCTGGGGCGAGCCCGTGCTGGAGGGCCGCGCCAAGACCGTCGAAATGGCCATCAACGAGCTGCGGCCCGTGCTCATCGGCGCCGACCCCATGCGCATCGAGCACCTGTGGCAGACCATGTACTGCACCACCTTCTACCGCGGCGGCCCCATCCTGACCAGCTGCATCTCGGGCATCGAGCAGGCGCTGTGGGACATCAAGGGCAAGAAGCTGGGCGTGCCCGTCTACGAGCTGCTGGGCGGCCGCTGCCGCGACAAGATCCGCATGTACAGCCACACCGGCGGCGCCACCCCCGAGGAGGCCGCGGCCAACGCGAAAAAGCGCGTCGAGCAGGGCTTTGACGCGGTGAAGATCTCCCCCGACGCGCCCGTCAAGCACATCGACCACCTCTCCTACGTCGATGCGCTGGCCGAGAAGTTCTGCGCCATCCGCGAAGCGGTGGGCAAGGACGTGGACATCGCCATCGACTTCCACGGCCGCATCCACGCGGGCATGGCCTCCCGCCTCATCGACGCCATCGCGCCGTATTACCCCATGTTCGTCGAGGAGCCCGTGCTGCCCGAGAACGTCGAGGTGATGGCCAGCATCGCGGCCAAGACCAGCGTGCCCATCGCCACCGGCGAGCGCCTGTTCACCAAGTGGTCCTTCCGCAACGTGCTCGAGCAGCACGCGGCGGTGGTGCTGCAGCCCGATACCTGCCACTGCGGCGGCATCTTCGAGGTCAAGAAGATCGCGGCGATGGCCGAGATGTACTACGCCTCCGTCGCGCCGCACAACCCGCTGGGCCCCATCTCGCTGGCGGCCTGCCTGCAGGTGGATACCTGCACGCCTAACTTCCTGATCCAGGAGCACCCCGGCATGGCCGAGGGCTGGGACCGCGGCGTGGGCTACCTCAAGAAGCCCTTCGAGATCGTGGACAGCTACATCGAGGTGCCCACCGGCCCCGGCCTGGGCATCGAGGTGGACGAGGACTTCGTGCGCGCCAATTCCTTCAACGGCGACTGGGACACCCCGCGCCTGTTCTACCCCGACGGCTCGGTCGCGCAGTGGTAAATGCCTGATCGCACAGGGAAAATCCGCGCACGGCTGCGCCGTACTCGGATTTTCCCTTAACCTGAAGCGGTCCCCCTTCCCGGGGGATGGCAAGAGCATTGCTGAATGAGGAAAAGAGGGCGTTTTGATATGAAAAGAGCCATTACCTTCGGCGAGATCATGCTGCGGCTGTCGCCGCCCGGGTTCCAGAGGTTCGGGCAGGCCAAGAGCTTTGACGTGGTCTACGGCGGCGCGGAGTCCAACGCCTCGGTGTCGCTGGCCAATTACGGGCTGGATTCCGCATTTGTGACGCTGGTGCCCGACAACCCCATCGGGCAGAGCGCGGTGAACGAACTGCGCCAGTTCGGCGTGGACACCCGCTTTATGGTGCGCAAGGGCGACCGGCTGGGCATCTATTTCTACGAAAAGGGCGTGTCCATGCGCCCCTCCAAGGTCATCTACGACCGCAAGGATTCCGCCATCGCGCGCATCGCCCCCGGCGACATCGACTGGGACGCGGTGTTTGACGGCGCGGACTGGTTCCATTTCACCGGCATCACCCCGGCGCTGTCCGCGGGCGCGGCGGAGGAGACGGCAAAGGCCGTTCGGGCGGCCAAGGCGCACGGCGTCACGGTCAGCTGTGACTTGAACTACCGCAAAAACCTGTGGAGCCGCGAGGAGGCGGGCCGCGTGATGGGCGAGTTGGTGCCCATGGTGGACGTGCTCATCGCCAACGAAGAGGACGCGGCGGACGTGTTCGGCATCCACGCCGCGGGCACGGACATCTACGCCGGCAAGCTGGACGTGGAGGGCTACCGCTCCGTCGCCAGCCAGCTGGTGGAGCGGTTCGGCTGCGGCAAGGTGGCCATCACGCTGCGCGAGAGCCTCTCCGCGTCGGACAACAACTGGTCGGGCATGCTCTACGACGGCGCGTCCGGGCAGATGTACATCTCCAAGAAGTATTCCATCCGCCTGGTCGACCGGCTGGGCGGCGGCGATTCCTTTGGCTCGGGCCTGATCTACGCGCTGCTGAGCGACTATCCGCTGCAGGAGGCCGTGGAGTTCGCGGCGGCTGCGTCGGCGCTCAAGCAGACCATCGAGGGCGACGTCAACCGCGTCACCGTCCCCGAGGTGCGCGCGCTGATGGGCGGCAACGCCTCCGGCCGCGTGCAGAGATAGTCAACTTTCCTCCTCCTTTATACAGTACGCACTGCCCCGGCTCACGGTTTTTCTCGTGGGCCGGGGCCCTTTTTTGCCAAAGGAAAGCCCCCGTTTCGGGCGGGGGATCAAGGGTTTGCGGTCATGAATTATGTGCGCACGGCCTGCGTGGCGTGGGTGAGAAAGGCCTGCGCCGCGGGGGTCAGACGCCGGTCGCGCCGCCACATCAGCGCGATGGTGGAGGGGATGTGCTCGGCAAGCGGCACGAAGCGCACGTCCTGGCGGCTGGTCAGGCCCATCGTGCGCGGCCAGGCCAGCGTCACGCCCAGCCCCTCGGCCACCATGTCGCACAGCACGGCCATGTGGGTGCCCATGCACGCGATGTTCGGAGAAAAGCCCGCTCTCTCGCACTGCTGCGCGCAGAAATCCGGCACGCCCGTCTCGCGGGTCAGCAGCAGGAAGCGCTCCTGCGCCAGCGCGGCGAGCGGAAGTGCGGACCGGTCCGCCAGCGGGTGGTCGGGCGGCAGCACGGCGACCATCGCCTCGGTGAACAGCGGCAGGCTGCTGAGCCCCGCGCCGTCCAGCGTTTCGCGCCGCGCCACCGCAAAGTCATAGCCGCCGTCCAGCGCGGCGGAGAGCGCGCCCGTCTCGCGCTCGTCCAGCGTCAGGCGGATGTGCGGATTTGCCCGGGCAAAGGAGGCGGCGATGGCCGTGAACCCGCACCCCGCCGCGATGGGGATGGAGGCGATGCGCAGCGCCGCGCCCCCGTGCTCGCCCTGCTGTGCCGCAGCGGCACGCAGCGCCTGTTCTTCCCGCAGAAGCCGCCGCGCATAGGGCAGCAGCGCGCAGCCCGCCGGACTGAGCACGGCTCTGCGGCCCGTCCGGTCGAACATCACCACGCCCAGCTCCTTTTCCAGCGACTGGATCTGCTTGGACACCGTGGACTGCGTGGTGAACAGCTGCTCCGCCGCCTCGGCAAAGCCGCCCGCGTCCGCCACCGCGACAAAACTACGCACCCATGCCAGGTTCATGCCCATCCCTCCCGGTTTTCGATGATTCCGATATGGAATATTATACCGCAGCAGGATTCCGATGCAAAGTGAAATCTGCGCCGCGCTGCCCGTTGCCTGCGCGTGCGGAACATGGTAAACTGATAGCACGAAAGGAGCGTGCGGTTTTTATGGAGAAGGAGATCCGGTTTCGGTGTCCCGTCGCGGCAAAGTGCGGCGGCTGTCAGCTGGGGCGCATGAGCTACGGGGAGCAGCTGGACGCAAAGAAGGCCTGGGTGGACGAGCTGCTGCGGCCCTTCTGCCGCGTGGAGCCCATCATCGGCATGGAGGATCCCTTCCACTACCGCAACAAGACGCACGCGGTGCTCGCGGGCGACCGCCGGGGCAGCGTGATCTCGGGCGTCTACCGCATGGGCACGCACGAGGTGGTGCCCGTGGAGCACTGCCTGATCGAAAACGAGCTGGCCGACCGCATCATCGGCACCGTGCGCCGCTTGATGGTCAGCTTCAAGATCCGCCCCTACCGGGAGGACGCGCGGCAGGGCCTGCTGCGCCACGTGCTGGTGCGCACGGCGCACGTCACCGGGCAGGTGATGGTGGTGCTGGTGGCGGCAAAGCCCGTGCTGCCCTGCAAGAACGACTTTGTCAAGGCGCTGCTGGCCGCGCACCCCGAGATCACCACCGTGGTGCTCAACGTCAACGACCGCGCGACCTCCATGGTGTTGGGCAAGCGCGACATCGTGCTGTACGGCCCGGGCGCCATCGAGGACGAGCTGTGCGGCAAGACCTTCCGCATCTCGCCGCAGTCCTTCTATCAGGTCAACTCCGTGCAGGCGGAAAAGCTCTACCGCAAGGCCATCGAGTACGCGGGCCTCACGGGCCGCGAGACGCTGCTGGACGCCTACTGCGGCACCGGCACCATCGGCCTGTGCGCCGCCGACCGCTACGCCAAGCTCATCGGCGTGGAGCTCAACCCCGCCGCCGTGCGCGACGCGGTCTACAACGCCCAGCGCAACCGCATCGGCCACGCGCGCTTCCATTGCGACGACGCGGGCCGCTTCCTGCTGCGCATGGCCGCCGAAAAGCGCCCCCTCGATGTGCTGATGATGGACCCGCCCCGCGCCGGCAGCGACGAGAACTTCCTCAGCGCCGTCTGCACCCTGCGCCCCGCGCGCGTGGTCTACATCTCCTGCAACCCCGTCACCCTCGCCCGCGACCTCAAATACCTCACCACCCACGGCTACCGCGCCCTCCGCGCCACGCCTGTGGACATGTTCCCCTGCACGGAGCATGTGGAAACGGTATGTTTATTGTCCAAACTGAAATCGACTCAGCATATTGAAGTTGAGCTGGATATGGACGAGTTGGATTTGACGGCAGCAGAGAAAAAGGCAACCTATGATGAGATCAAGGATTATGTTCTGGAGCATAGCGGCTTGAAAGTCAGCAGCTTGTATATCGCACAGGTAAAACAGCAGTGCGGTATCATCGAACGTGAGAATTACAATAAGCCGAAGTCTGAGGACGCTAAACAGCCCCAATGCCCGCCGGATAAGGAAAAAGCGATCAAGGAGGCACTCCAGCACTTCGGGATGATTTGAGGTGACGAATATGGAGCGCTTGATTTCCTGTGAGTTCAATATGGATACTGCCTGTGTTGAACTGAAATTTGCCGATGGCAGCATGATTTCCATTGACACGATCGCCGTGGAGAACGAGGTAGCAGACAACATGTATCAGCGGTCGGAACTTGACTGGCTGATCTACAACAAGCCGTTGGAGTATGTGCAGCTTGTGCTGGTAGGTGATTTGGAGAGATATCTCCGAGGTACACCGGAGCATCGATTGATGGATTAAGTGAAAAGATGTGACGCAGCCCGCCGATCAATGATCGGTGGGCTGTGCCATTTTGATGTTATCTTTTCGTATAATGACCATCCAACCTCGATAGAATTACATCACTGTAAAACACTTTTCTGCCACTCTTCGTATTAGCTGGATCCAAATATCTGACATAAGCACATCTGGGATCTCCTTCATAGGCTTTGCGGTTTTTATGGTAATCCCCATTCATCACGAAGTCTCTATATCTTTTTTTGCATTTTTCGGTTAATGCTGCATAGTCGAATGGATATCGGCTACGAATTTCTTCTTCAGTCAAATTCACTTTTATTGCATCCTTGTCCTGGGACAAGGCCACTTTGATATCATCCTTAGATGTGGATTTTGTGAACTTTACGGTTGTGTTCAGAGCGATGCTATATTCCCCACGGGGATTAGTACTCTTATCTTCTAGTTCATTTACAAAATTAAAGAAATTCTTCTCTTCTGCATTCAACAATACGATATCAGCCTCTTTTGGAACCTGAACAAACGACAGCGGCATCAAATAGAAGTTATATGTAGACAGATCTCTTCCGAACCATTTCTTATACAAAATCACATAATTCTTTAGTGAAGCTGTTCCAATTTCCTGGATACGAACATTGAATTTTGCCGAGTAGTTGTAAAAATGGATCGCAGAGTCCCTCAACTCGATCAGTGCGGTAATGTTGTCCCATACGGTTCGATCCAATTTCCCTGTTACAATCAATTTTTCGGCGATGTAATCGATTGAGTGAGTAAATGGATTTCCACTTCTTGTTAGTTTAATTCGGCGTCGTTTTGACTTGCTTCCATCCTTATTTCTGATTGGCTCTGTAACATATAGTGAGCGCATCTTGTTGTGATTGTCTTTGAGGAGCTTTGCCTTAAAAAGCAGCTCCCAGCTATTGATTGCTAAGATTGAAAAGGTTTCCCCGCGATACAAAAAATCTGGTTTGTTATAGATTTCGATAGCAGAAATCATTGCAGCAATGCTCTTATCGAGCAATTCGTTGGATCTCGACTTCATAAAGCACCCCCGTGTCTGGCAGAGTAGGTGAGGCTCGGTTACGCTGCCTGCACTACATCATGCAGTGTCCGAACTACTGCAATCATAGCAGGCAAATTGATGCCAAAAATCTCATTCAAATCGTAATTGTTGAACGGTTCCGTGTTGACCATATCAGCAAGCTCGACATCGCCGTTTTCTCTGACATAGTTGATGATTGTACGCACAAACTCCTGCTGCTGAGAGTTCAGCAGGTTTCCGTTGAGATATTCACCGAATTTTACATTGACAGCTTCCTGACTTAGACCAATCAGACTGCGGACAAATGCCGCCAAGTTGCCGATATCCGTTGTCTCATCGTATTCTGCTTTTGTTCCAAGCTCATGCCACAAAATATGTTCAAGCTCCACCAGGTCAGCATTGGTGATGGGTTCCAGATTGTGAATCTTCTTGATAACCGCACTGTCCAGATGCTCTGCCAGATAGTCGATGACCTTTTCTCGGTATGTCCGAATATCGATCATGGTATCTTCTGGCTGGTATTCTGCCTCTTCCACTTCATCGGTAATATCAATATCAAATTTCTTTTTGCCGGAGCCGAGAAGAAACTGCATCAAATCCCGCAAGGAAGAACGATATTTCTCCAAATCCTGAACCGTGGCGGCAGTCCAGAAATCCTCGCTCATCACAACTTTCAGCTCCGAGGCTTTATTAAGGACTTGTGGAACGGACGCTTTTTCAGTCAGCAGATACTGTGCAATCAGGCGGATATTTTTTACATGATCAGAAACGCTCTGAATGCCCGTACCGGCCAGTAGCGCCTTTTCGATGTGATACATCCGCACGTCGAAGGCCACACTCAAATGGTCTCCGTTCAAACCACTGTCAAGCAGCGGAGAAATATGTACTTTGGCCTCTTTGACCATGACGGGAGAAAGTGATACCCAAGTATCAAGATTGTAATACTTGTCCACATACTGCATAGCCTCACGTACCTGAATGCGATTGCTGTGCGATTTGATCTTTACGACCATGCCATGCAGCTCTGTCTTGATCTGGTCATAATAGGCATGGAACCATGCATCTTCCTGATACTCCAGCTTTTGAAGCTCAAACAGCATATCGAGTCGAATCTGGAATAGCCGCTGTGACAGGGTAAGCATTTCCTTTCCGTCTTTCCCGTCAGGATGCTCGCCGAAGTATTCAAAGTTACCGCAATAGTCGAAAATCTGGAAGCCGCTCTTGTTCTTTCCGGGGCCATAGATGTTCTCGCACAGTCTGGTACCTCGTCCGATCATCTGAACAAATTTGATTTTTGACCGCACTTTCTTGAAGAACACCAGGTTCAGCACAGCAGGAACATCCACACCGGTATCCAGCATATCAACGGAAACCGCAATGCGGAATTCATCGTCTTCTTCAAATTTCAAAACCAGATCATCGCCGTAGTTCACGGAATAGTCCACCAGCTGGCAGGTGTTGGCA
>JAXEXP010000033.1:0-3004 GCA_034113365.1 Candidatus Spyradocola sp. | reverse complement strand
CCGATACAGAAAAATTCGTGTGCGGCGAGGCCGTGCGCGAATTTTTCTGCAATTCGCAAAAGATGAGAATTCATCTTTTGCGAGCCTGTCGACTTTGTCGACAGGCAAGACACGCTTCTGCGCTTTGCAGAGGCGTGTTTCTGCTTTGTCAAAGGAACTTCGTTTTCTTTGTAGGTGTTGACAAAGAAAGAATCCAGGATGATGTAACAATAGGAAAATGCTGGAGAACAGAGGTATCGGCACAGTGTCACTTTTGTGATGCCGGAGGAAGTGGTGCGAAGGGCAGTGTTTCAAGAGCGTGAGCGTTGCCGGTATCGGGGCCTTATAGGCTCGGTGCAAACCACCGGCTAAGCCGGCGGTCATGATTTGTTGTCCCGCAAGGCTTGCGCTGCTGCGCAATGAAAAGGGCTCTCCTCGGGCCGGTAATTCACCGACTCGGGGGAGCCTTTTTTGCCTCGTGCTTTCGGGTCATTGCAGGTCGCGCAGCACTGCGCCGATGTCGGCGTCGAGCAGTATGGACTGCGGCTCGAGGTCGCGCAGGGTGATGGCCTCGCCCAGGTTGAGGCAGGCGTAGGTGGCCCGCGGGTTCTGCGCCGCCATGCGCAGGAACGGGAATTTGATGATGCCGGGGGTGTTGCCGCCGACGCCCAGCTCCAGAAGCAGAATGCGGCCGTTTTCGTGCCGGTGCAGGAAGTCCTCGTACCGGCGGGCCGCGGCATACCAGCCCTCGTCCTGGACGAAGGTGTCGTCCGAGCGCAGGTTCATCGTCATGGGCCTGCCGCACCTGGGGCAGCGCGGGATCAGCTCACTGGGAATTCGCATATTCGCTTGCTCTGCAACCATCCGGCGGACGGCGGCCTCGTTGTCGTAGGTCGCCTGATGGCAGGGCTTGCTGCACTGCCAGAGGCCGTAGTCGCCCTGGGTGTAGAACAGCCGCGCCTTATCGAAACCGGCCAGCTGGAATTGATGGTCCACATTGGTGGTCAGGACGAAGTAGCTCTTGTCCCTGACCAGCTCCAGCAGGTCAAGATAGGGTTTCCCGGGCGTCACATCGTAGCGGTTGCAGTAGATGTGGCGGCTCCACCAGGCCCAGTATTCCTCGGGCGTGGGGAAGGGATAGAAGCCGCCGGAATAGATGTCGGCGATGCCGTACTTTTCGTGGAAGTCGGAGAAGTACTTCAAAAAGCGCTCGCCGCCGTAGGTCAGCCCCGCCGAGGTGGACAGGCCGGAGCCCGCGCCGATGAGGATGGCGTCTGCCGCCTGTAATTCTGCGCGCAGGCGCTCAATTTTCTGTGAGTAGTCGCCGGTAGATCGCAAGGTCCAGGTCCTTGAACACATTGAAAATCACCTTCATTTTGCTTCCGGTCTCCGCCTTGTATCTGCGCACGGCGTCTACGGCGATTTCGGCGGCGCGCTGGTTGGGGAAGTGGAACACGCCGGTGGAGATGCAGCAGAACGCAAGGCTCTCCACGCCGTTTTGCCCGGCCAGCTCCAGACAGGAGCGGTAGCAGGAGGCCAGCAGGCGCTCGTCCTCCGGCGTCACGCGGCCCTCGACGATGGGGCCGACGGTATGCAGCACATAGTCGCAGGGCAGGTTGTAGGCCGGGGTGATCCTGGCCCGCCCGGTGGGCTCCTCGCGGCCCTGGCGCTCCATGAGCCGGGCGCAATCCAGGCGGAGCTGGACGCCCGCGTAGGTGTGGATGCAGTTGTCGATGCAGGCGTGGCACGGCACATAGCAGCCCGTCATGCCGCTGTTGGCGGCGTTGACGATGGCGCCGCACTGAAGCCGCGTGATGTCGCCCTGCCAGAGGTAGAGGTCGCCGCAGACCGGCTCCAGATCGCCTAAGCGGGTGATGCCCGCGTCTTTGAGCTCCTGACGCAGGTATTCGTCCTGCACGGTCAGAAATTCGGCGTCGATGGCCTTGGGGGGACGGACGTTCAGCAGCGAGCGCAGCATGCGCTTCTGCTCATAGGAACCCGCCGGGATGACCATGCCGCGATAGCGCCTGTCCTCGTCCAGCAGCCGCTTGATGAGAAATACCCTTTTTTCCGCCTGGTTCATCTTAACCTCGCTTCACAATGGCTCTGGCCGGACAGATCTCGTGGCAGTTGCCGCAGTGCAGGCAGTTTTGCTGCCGGATGACCACCGGCTTGGCGGAGATGTCGATGCACTTCTGCGGGCACTTGGAATAGCAGAGCTTGCAGCCGATGCAGGCGTCCGTGACGAAGTAGCCCTCCTGCACCTCTTTGGCACCGCCAAAGGTAAAGCTGGCACGCTCAATGGGCTTTTTGGAGAGGTCAAACCATTCACCGCTGCCCTCGTAGAGCACAAAGACGGTCAATGCGCTTCTGGAGGCCGCGTCCGGGTAGATCTCGTTCATGTAGGGATTCTTTTCAAACAGCCGGGGGAGCCGTTCGCCGCCCAGCTCCCGCACCTTTCCCCGAATGGAGAGGGCGGCGCAGCGCAGGGTGTCGGTTCCCTTCATGCCGGTCAGCGCCAGCGTTCCGCGCTTTTTCAGGCGGTCGTAAAAGCCCTTGCCCCTGGCGGTCAGAAAGTACAGGCCGTCCTCATCCCAGTCCATCATGTCGATGGCGGCGGTCACGGGCTGCCCTGCGTCGTTCACGGTGGCCACGACGGTGGTGTGGATCTCCTCGACCAGGTATTTCAGATAGTTCATAGCGTCACCCCGGGTTATCGTACCATTTTTCCTGCGCGATTGCAATCCGGACCCGCAGCGCCCAGCAGAGTTCGACTGTGCGCTGCGGGTCCGATGATCAGAACGCGTAGGGAGGATTGCCGGAGAAGTCGGCGATCACGCCATGGAGGTCTTCCAGGTAGAACACCTCGAAGATGGGGTTGTCGGCGGTCTGGTACTGGCCCTTGACGATGGGGTTGTTCATGCAGCCCTCCTTGACGGCCCTGTTGTTCTCGAACACGGCCTTGCCGTGCAGGCGGATCCAGGCATAGCTGGGGCTGGACACGGAAAGCTCCACGTAGGGGTTG
>JAXEXP010000032.1:0-11124 GCA_034113365.1 Candidatus Spyradocola sp. | reverse complement strand
CGTCCAGCTTATTCTTTCCTAGCGTACAGAAAATCGCTCCTCGGCGGGGTACACGCCCCCGCCTGCGGATTGAAGATGAAGGGGCTGCGGCCCCTTCATGCATCCCCGGGGAGCACATGCCTGTTTTTTGACAGGCTGAGGACTGCCGATGCGGCAGCCCTTTTGCGCGAAAAAACGGTCATTGCGCGGCGCGCAGCAGCTCCTCCACCTGCGCGGGCTTGAGCAGCCTGCCCGAGGCGGCCACTTTGTCGTTGATGACGATGGCGGGCATGGACAGCGCGCCGTAGGCCATCACCTTCTCCAGGTCGGTGTCGTATTCCACCGTGACGTCCAGCCCGAGGCGCTCGACGGCCGCCTTGGCGTACTCGTACTGCTGATGGCAGGTCTTGCAGCCCATCCCCAGCACCTTGACGCAGCAGACGCCCTCCACGGGCGCGCCGCAGCAGACAGTTTGCTTCTTTTCTTGCTTTTTTCCCAGTCCGAACATGGTGATTCCCTCCGCTTATATGATGAAATATTGGAGCGCGTTGAACAGGTAGCCCACCAGCACGATGCCCGCCGTGCAGATGGCGATGAAGAGGCCCAGCAGCCGGGGCTTGACCGCCTTGCGCAGCAGCACCAGCGAGGGCAGCGAAAGCGTGGTGACCGCCATCATGAAGGACAGCACGACGCCCAGCTGCGCGCCCTTGGCCAGCAGCGCCTCGGCGATAGGGATGGTGCCGAATATGTCGGCGTACATGGGGATGCCGGCGAGGGTTGCGAGGAGCACGCCAAAGGGATTGCCGGTGCCCAGCAGCCTGACGATGAATTCCTCGGGGATCCAGTTGTGGATGACTGCGCCGATGCCCACGCCCACCATCACGTAGGGCGCGACCTTTTTGGCGGTAAAGAGCGTCTGCTCCCAGGCGTATGCGACGCGGCGGCGGAAGGTGAGCTGCTCTGCCGCAAGGTCGGCCGCGGCGCCGCTGCGAATATAGCTTTCCACCTCGTTTTCCAGATGCAGATGCTCGATCAGCGTGCCGCCCGCCACCGCCACGGCCAGCCCCAGCAGCACGTAGACGGCCGCGACCTTCCAGCCGAAGATGCCCGTCAGCAGCACGAGGCTGCCCAGGTCCACCATGGGCGAGGAGATCAGGAAGGAAAACGTGACGCCCAGCGGCAGGCCCGCGCTGGTAAAGCCGATGAACAGCGGAATGGACGAGCAGGAGCAGAAGGGCGTCACCGTGCCCAGCAGCGCCGCGGCGCAGTTCGCGCCCACGCCGTGCAGGCGGCCCAGTATGCGCCGGGTGCGCTCGGGCGGAAAGTAGCTCTGGATAAAGGAGATCACGAAGATCAGCACGCCCAGAAGCACGAAGATCTTGATGGTGTCGTAGAGGAAAAACTGCACGCTCCCGCCGATGCGGCCGGCGGTGTCCAGCCCGCACGCCGTCAGCGCGCCGCCGATCAGCCGGTTCAGCCACCGCATACCCAGGATCTCGTACTGAATGAAGTCCCACACTGCGCCCATGGTTCGTCGCCTCCAATTAAATCAGGAATTTTCGATTTAAAGTGCCGGCAAAAGGGCCATCCGGGGATGGCCCTGGGTCATTTGCGACAGCAGGTGCAGCCGTTTGGCGCTTCCGCCGTCGCGGTGATCTCGCGCAGCAGCTCGACCGCCCTTGCGCTGCCCTCCGGGCTGATGCGGTAGTGCGTCCACTTGCCCTCCTCGCGCCCCGTCACGATGCCGGAGTCGCACAGGATCTTCATGTGGTAGGACAGCGAGGACTGCGGCATGTCCATCTGCTCGATCAACACGCAGGCGCACTTCTCGCCGCCCTGCAGCAGCTCCAGTATGCGCTGGCGGCGCTCGTCGCACAGCGCCTTGAACACCCGCGCGCGCTCCTCGTACACCGTTGCCATGCCTCCACCTCAAATCCAATCTTCTTGATGTATTATAGCAGTCAAATTGAAATCTGTCAATGTGTTTTCAGCTGCGCAGATAGCTGCGGAAGGCCTCGGCCTCCTGCCCGTCCACGGGCTGGTCGGAATAGCGGGCGCGGTCGTAGAGGCGGGCGAAGGCGGCGTCCTTTTCGGCGCGGGCGCACAGCTCCTCGGGGGTGAGGTTGACCGCGGTGGGCGCGACGCGCTGCTGCTGCTCGAGCAGGTGCTTGTAGACGGCGCGCACGCGCTCCGTGGGGGTGAGCGCGCTCCAGCGCGGCGGCGGGGTGAACAGCCTGCGCACGCGGCGCTTCATTTCGTCGCGCAGCTGCTGGCCCATGGACTGCGCGGTCATCAGCTGCTCGCTCTCCTCGGCGTAGTCCTCGCCGCCGGACGAGCCAAAGCCGTGCAGCCAGCGCATCAGCGCCGCGCTCAGCTGCCGGATGCCCTTCCAGACCGCCCAACCGAGGAACGCGGCCAGCGCCAGCAGCGCCACGATGGTCACGGCGTAGAGCACGATATTGCCCAGCGTCTCCAGCCAGGGGGGCATCGTCCGCTCCTGACCGCCCAGGGCGCTCAGGTCCAGCTGCTCGGCGGCCTGACCGGAGGAGACCGTCTCGGACACGGTGGCTTTGCCGTCAAACAGGCTGAGGATGGCCGAGATCAGCCAACGCAGGCCGTTCCAGACGGCGCTTTGCAGCGGACGGAAGAACACCGCAAGCGTCAGCACCGCCGCAAAGCCCCACGCCAGCGCCTGGTTGCCGCGCATCATGCGCCCCGCCTGCCCGCCGGCGTTGTCCCGGACGGACTTGCGGTTGATGAGCAGCACGCTGAGCACCAGATAGCCGTAGAGCGCATAGCCGATCTGCGGCTTGGCGGTCTCGCACAGGTTGATGAGCGCGACCAGGTAGGTCAGCCCGCAGGCCACCAGCCCCACGGGCAGCAGGCGGGCGTCCACCAGCTGCGTCTCGGGCGCGGACCAGTCGTGCCGCGCGGCCAGGATCATCGCGACCGCATAGACCAGCGCCAGCAGCACGTTCCACCCGCCGTAGGGCAGCAGCGCGATGGACGCCGCCGTCAGCGCCAGCGTCGTCAGCAGGCCGGCCAGTGCCCGGCGCTCTTTGACATAACCCGACACCGCATAGCCCACAGCGCAGCACAGCGCGAGCATCCCGATGCCCGCAAGGGGGGATCGTCCGGCAAAATCCGCCGCGAGGAACACCACGCTGATGCCCGTCAGCGTCAGGTACAGTGCATAGATGCCCAGCCGCAAAACCTTTTTCATGCCGCCTCCCCCTTTCCGATGGGCACGAGGCTCACGGTATTGCCCCGTGCGCGCAGCGCGTCCAGCTGGGCGTGCAGCAGGTCGTTCTCATAGCCGGTGAGGATCACCACGTCGGTGTCCTGCATCAGCGGCAGGCGGCTCAAAAAAACGTGGAAGGGCAGCACGCGCTTGACGACCAGCCGCGCGCACACCTCCAGCAGCAGCTCGCTCTGCTGCGCGCCCGAGGCGGGCTGCAGGAACACGGTGTCCTCCTCGTAGGGCTTGGCGTAGCCGTTGGAGCCAAAGCCCACCTCCAGGCCGTCCTCCAGCGCATAGCACATCATGGAGGCGGCCAGGCGGATGCCCTGCTCGACGACCTCGCGGTCGCGCTCGTCCGCGCCGTCCCACTGGTTTTCGCGCGGCACGACGTTGAGCAGCACCACCAGGCGGCTGGCCGCGGTGAAGTCGTGCTGCTTGACCTTGAGCTCGCCGGTGCGGGCGTACGCGCCCCAGTGCACGTCGCGGATGGCGTCGCCGGGGTGGTAGTCGCGGATGCCGTTGTAGAGGAACAGGTCGGGGTTGATGAAGCGCTTGACGATGGCCTCGCCCTGCCAGCGCGAGGCGGGCAGCTGCACCTGGTCGCGCGGCAGTAGCTGCGGATAGACGATGAGCTGCCTATTCATACCGCGCTCGACGGTGCTCTGGTTGAGGCCCAGCAAATCGCCCACAGTGACGGCGTAGGAATTGAATGCGTAGTAGCCGCGGTGCATGGCGCGCACGCGGTGGATGCGCCGCACGCGCTGCCACGGGCCCATGAAGAACACCGAGCGGTGGTACCGCTGCGCGCCGATCTCCAGGTTCTCCTGCTTGCCGAACAGCAGCTCGCCGGGCATGCGCGTCTCGATGCGCAGCCAAGGCACGGGCAGGATGCGGCGGTTTTCGATGGTCTCCACCATCTGCGTCTCCTCGCCCTCGAACAGGCGCGTGCGCGCAAACTGCCGGTCCACCGTGATGCCGCGATGGCCCGCGCACTTGAAGAGCAGCATCTGCCCCACGATGAGCACGCCGGCCACCAGCAGCGTAAAGAACACGTTCATGCCGCCACCGCCTTATCTGTCGGTCTTTTCGGTGGGCACGGGCACGGAGGCAAGCGCCTGCTGCACCGCCTCGGCCGCCCGGCCGCGCTGACCGTAGGCCGTGCGCAGGATCATGCGGTGGGCGAGCACGGGCTCGGCCATGCGCTTGACGTCCTCAGGGGTGACATAGTCGCGGCCGTCCATCGCGGCGCAGGCCTGACACACGCGCATCAGCGCCAAGGCGGCGCGGGGGCTTGCGCCCAGCAGCACGTCGTCGATCTGGCGGGTCTTTTCGCACACCGCGCCGATGTAGCGCAGCAGATCCTCGTGCACGCGCACCTGACGCACCGCCTGCTGCGCCTGCTGCAGCTGCGCCGCGTCCGCCACGGGAGTCAGCTGCTCCTGCGGGGCGTCCTCCTTAAAGCGCGCCAGTATGCGCGCCTGCTCCTCCACCGTGGGGTAGCCCATGCTCAGCTTGACCATGAAGCGGTCCAGCTGCGCCTCGGGCAGCGGGAAGGTGCCCTGCGTCTCGACGGGGTTCTGCGTGGCGATCACGAAAAAGGGCTGCGGCAGCGGGTAGGTGGTGCCGTCGCAGGAGACCTGCTTTTCCTCCATGCACTCCAGCATCGAGGACTGGGCGCGGGGCGTGGCGCGGTTGATCTCGTCGGCGAGCACCACGTTGGCAAACACGGGTCCGGGCTTGAAGGTGAATTCCGCCGTCTTGGGGCTGAACACCGCCATGCCCGTCACATCGCCGGGCAGCAGGTCGGGCGTGAACTGGATGCGCGAGAACTTTGCGTCCAGCGAGCGCGCCAGCGCCCGGGTCAGCAGCGTCTTGCCCGTGCCGGGCACGTCCTCCAGCAGCACGTGTCCGCCCGCCAGCAGCGCCGCCAGCACCTTGTCCACGACCTCCTCCTTGCCCACGATCACGCGGGAAATGTTGCCGCGCAGGCTGTCCGCCAGCGCCTTGATGCCCTTTGCGTCCATGTTCATGCCCTCCTGATTCTGTCTATTTCACAATGTCGATGGCCTTGCTCATGATCTTGCCGGCTAGACGGCCCGCCACGCTACCGCCCGAGCCGCCGTTTTCCACCACCACGGCGATGGCGTAGGGGTGCTCGTCCTCGGCGCAGTAGCCCACGTACCAGGCGTGCGGGCTGTACTTGCCGCCCGAGGAGTTGACCTGCGCGGTGCCCGTCTTGCCCGCGATGGAATGTCCCTCCACCGCGGCGCGCGTGCCCGTGCCCTCCTCGACGGTGGCGAGCATGTATTCCTCGAGGATGGCTGCGTTCTGCGGGCTGAAGCACTGCAGGTAGTTCTTGGTGTACAGGCTGTTTTTGACGCCGCCCGCGCTGTCGGACACGGTCATGACCAGCTGCGGCTCCACCATCCAGCCGCCGTTGCCCACCGCGCCCGCGATCATGGCCATGTGCAGCGGCACGACGGTCAGGCGGCCCTGTCCCACGCCCGTCCACGCGAGCTCGCCCGTCTCCTGGATGTCGCGCGGGAACAGAGATTCATACACGATCAGGTCGTCGAACAGAAAATTGCCGTTGAAGCCCATCTTTTCGGCGGTGGCGCGCAGCTTGTCCGCGCCCAGCTCCATCGCCAGCTGGCCGAAGGCGATGTTGCAGGACTTGGTGAACGCCTCCTTGAGCGTAATGGTGCCATGACCCTCGCCGTCGGTGTCGGTCAGGCGGTTGTTCTCGTCGATCTGATAGGTGCCCTCGCAGGTGAAGGTGCGCTCGGTGACGCCGGGGATGTTCTCCAGCGCGCAGGCCAGCGTCACGATCTTGAATATGGAGCCGGGTGCGTAGCGGCCCTGCGTGGCGCGGTTGAGCAGCACGCCGTTGTCCACCTCGAGGTCCTCGAACTTTTCGGGGTATTTGGCGTCATACTCGGGGCTGGAATAGAGCGCGAGCACCTCGCCGGTCTGGTAATTGATGACCGCCACCGCGCCGTCGTTCTCGTCGGGGAACACGCTGGCGATGTAGGTCTGCAAGTCCGCGTCGATGGTCAGCGTCACGTCGCTGCCCTTGCGCTTTTGCTGGAAGATCTGCGCCGCGCGGTCGAATATGTTGGCGTTGAAGCCCAGCAGGTCGGCGGCAAGGAAGGTCTCCGCGCCGGTGGGCACCTGCGCGTTGGTGTCGCCGATGACGTGGGAGATCGCCCTGCGCGTGTCGCTGTCGGTTGGATAGATGCGCTCGCCGTCTGCGTCGCTGGTGACGAGCACGGTGCCGTTGCGGTCGAGCAGGTCGCCGGCGATCACGGTCTTTTGGGCCGCGCGCAGGCGGGTGTTGTAGGGCGTGGTGAACCAGCGGCTGCCGTAGTTGTACACCGCGTAGAAGAAGTAGCCGCCCAGCGCCACGAACATAGCCAGCACCACGCACAGCACGGCGCGGGCGTTCTTTTTGATCTCTCTCACGGCTGCCACGCCTCCCTCCGGCGCGCCATGCGCCACTGGCTCTCATCCTGCTCGCCCACCACGATGGACACGCCCTGAAGGATCCCCAGCATCAGCATGCAGCTGAGCATGGAGGAGCCGCCGTAGCTGATGAAGGGCAGCGTGACGCCCGTCAGCGGCACCATCTTGATGACGCCGCCCAGGATCATGAAGGTCTGCAGCGCCAGCGACGTCACCGTGCCCACCGCAAGCAGCGCGTGGAATGAGGAGCGCGCGCGCATCGCCAGCAGCATGCCGCGGATGAACAGCAGCACATACAGCGCGATGACCGTCAGCCCCACGATGATGCCGAATTCCTCGCAGACGGCGGAGAATATGAAGTCGCTCTCCACCACGGGCACGGACTTGTTTGCGCTGCCCATGCCAAGGCCCAGCCCGGACATGCCGCCCGAGGCGATGGCGATGAGCGACTGCACGATCTGGTAGCCGCCGTCCTGCGGGGTCGCCCAGGGGTCCTGCCAGATGGCCACGCGCGTCTGCACGTGCGGGAAGAGTTTATACATCACCACCGACCCGCCCGCGGCCGCGAGCAGCCCGGACAGGCACAGCAGCCAGTTGCTGGTGGCGGTAAAGTACACCACGATGCACACGATAAAGCAGATGAGCACCGCGCCCAGGTCCTTCTGCAGCACGATGAGCCCCACGCAGGCCACCGCGAATACGCCTACCGGCACCAGCTGCGCGATGGTGCGGCGCTCGCTCAGGTCCATCGCGAGGCACAGGATCAGCGCGACCTTGACGAACTCCGAGGGCTGCAGCGAGAAGAATTTCAGGTCGATCCAGTTTTTCGCGCCATAGGTCTCCTTGCCGATGACCAGCGTCAGCGCTAGCAGCAGCACGGAAACACCCATCATGGGCAGCCGCAGCGCGCGCCAGTGCCGGAAGCGCGCCACCAGGAAGGTCATGCACACCATCGCCATCACGCCTACGCCGTAGAACAGCAGCTGCTTGAGCGCCTTGTCGGGCGACAGGCGGTAGAGCATGATCAGCCCCACGCCGCACAGGAAGTTGGCGACGATGAGTATGTACTTGTCCATGTGCGGGAAGGCCCTGCCCAGCAGCAGCACCTGCGCGATCAGAATCAGCGGCACCGACACCGCCAGGATCAGCGGCACCGGGTCAAAGCCGTCGTAAAACGCCAGCAGTATGAACGCCGTGGCTTCAAACAGCGTCATTGCCAGCAGGATCCAATCCACATCGGGCTTTTTGAGCGCCCGTTGTCTATTCTGCGTCATCCGTTTCCTCCAAGCGCAGGCGGAACACCAGTCCGCCCATCTGTATCTCCGAGCCGTCCTGCGCCGTGGCCCGGCGCTGCACGACGGCACCGTCCACCACCACAAACGCGCGGCCCACGGGCACCACGCTCATGCCGTCGCGCTCCATGTTCAGTATGCAGTGCACGCGCTGCAGCGAGTGCGCCCGCAGCGTGATGTCGCAGCGCCCGGCGCGGCCGACGGTGGTCTCGCCCTGCACCGCGTAGCGCTTGCCGCGCTTGAGCTTGCGGTCCTCGTCCGAGAGCAGGATCAGCGTCGCGTTGATGCCCGTGCCCGCCTGCCCGATCTCAACCTGCACCTGCCGCTCGATGCGGATCTCCCGCGTCACCGACAGCACCATGCGCGCCAATATAAACAACGCCAGCGCAATGAACCAGTACTTTGCGATGGCGGACAGCAGCTCATATGCCGTTGCGTTCATCTGCCGTGGCTCCCTCCTTCATTCTCTATTCATTATAATACAAATCCCCCGCCGCTGACAAATGCTTTGCCCAAACAATGTGATAAACAAACTGTGAACGCCAACCGCGCATTGCGTTTTTCTACCTGCTCCTTTATAATGGAAACCGAAGCAAGGGGGTTTTTCCATAAAATACAGCATTTTCGCAGACCTGCACACGCACACGCTGGCCAGCGGCCACGCCTACGGCACCATCCGCGAGATGGCGCGCGCCGCCGCCGACGCAGGACTGTCCACTCTCGGCCTGACCGAGCACGCGCTCGGCGTTCCCGGCACGGTCGACCCGATGTACTACCGCAACCTGTCCGCCGTGCCGCGCGAGCTGTACGGCATTCACCTGCTGCACGGCTGCGAGATCAACGTGCTCAACGGCGGAAACCTGTCGCTGGAACAGGAGTATATTGATTATCTGGACTACGCCATCGTGAGCATTCATCGCCAATGCTACGAAAACGAGGGCGTCGTGGGGAACACGGACAATCTGATCGCCTGCATGGAAAACGAGAAGGTGCGTTTTGTATCGCACCCCGACGACAACACCACGCCGCTGGACTATCCCGCGTTGGTGCAGGCGGCAAAAGCGTACGGCGTTGCGCTCGAGGTCAACAACAGTTCGCTGCAAAAGCCGCAGCGGCGCGTGGGCTGCGTGGAGAACTACCGCACCATGCCCGCGCTGTGCGCCGATTACGACGTGCCAGTGGCGGTGGACTCCGACGCGCACGACCCCAGCGCCGTGGGCGACTTTGCGCTGGCGCGGGCGCTGCTGGAGCGCGAGCAGTTCGACCCCGCGCTGGTCGTCAACGCCGACGAAGGCAGGCTGATGCAGTTTCTCAGGCTTTCCATCTGATATTTTTTCGAACAGGAGGTGACCGCCATGATCGTCAGTGCGAGCCGCCGCACCGACATTCCGGCGTTTTTCATGCCGTGGCTGGTGAACCGGCTGCGCGAGGGGGATGTGCTGGTGCGCAGCCCATTCAGCCCGCGCCGCGTTGCCCGCGTGCCGCTGACGCCCGACGTGCTGGACGCGATGGTGCTGTGGAGCAAGAATCCGCTGCCCATGCTGCCGCATCTGGACGCGCTGCGCGACGTTCCGTGCTACGTTCAGTTCACGCTGACGCCGTATGGGCGGGACATTGAGCGCAATCTGCCGGAGAAGGGCATTCTGCTGGACGGCTTTTGCGAGCTGTCGCGGCGCATCGGCCCGGAGCGGCTGGTGTGGCGGTACGACCCCATACTCATTAACGCGAAATGGACGTCGGATGTTCATCTTGCGGCGTTTGCGCGCATGGCGGGGCGGCTTGCGGGGTGCACAGACACCTGCACGGTCAGCTTTCTGGATCACTACCGCTGCATGGAGAAGGCGTGCGCGCCGCTTGAGCTGTACACGCCCGCGCCGGAGGTTTTGACGGAGCTGCTCGCGAAAATGGCGGAAATCGCGGCACAAAACGGCATGCAGCTGACCACCTGCGCAGAAAGCCCGGAGCTTCTGCCGCCCGGCGTGTCCCCCGCCCGCTGCATCGATCCGGCGCGGCTGGAGAAGCTGTTGGGCTGCCCACTGAAGCTGCCACGCGACGCCAATCAGCGCCCTGACTGCGGATGCGCGCGCAGCGTGGACATCGGCTGCTACAACACCTGCGGCAACGGCTGCCTGTACTGCTACGCAAACTGGAGCGACGCGTCAATTCAACGTCAAAGAGCGCTCTATGACCCGAGTTCTCCCCTGCTCTGTGGTCAGCTTACCGACGAGGACATCGTCACGGAAAAGCCGTTTTTCTCTGAGAAACTGCTGCAAACCTCGCTCTTTGACTGATTTTTTGCCCAATAACCACAAAGCCGGCCGCATCGGGAGACATTCCCGCGATGCGGCCGGCCTTTTTGTCTATCTGCCGGGTCCGTTCAGATCCATGCCGTCCACGATCTCGTAGCCGTCCCCGGTCACGCGGGAGAACTCCACGCGCGCCACGGTGGCCTCAAAGGGTGTGAACGCCGCCTGCATCGCCGCACAGACGTCGCCCAGCGCCATGCCGGGCTGATGCACCAGCGTGGTGTGCGGCAGCCAGACGTCGCTGTGCGTCCAGCGGTCGAGCAGCGTTTCCCGTCCCGCCGTTATGCTGCGCTGCAATGCGTTCAGCGTTTCGGTGCGCCGCAAAAGCGCCACTACGATTGAGGTCTCTGGGAGTTCTGCGATGCGCTCGTATTGCACGCGGAAGGGCGCAACGCCGCGGAGCGCCGCCCGGCACGCGTCGATCAGCTCCGATTCTGGCCCCTGAACGAAGGTTGCCAGCGTAAAGTGGCCGTGCAGCCGCCTTCGCGCCAGCCCAAACTGCTCCACCGTCCGCTGCACGGCCAGCAAGCAATCGCGCGACGCCTCGTCCAATTTCGCAATGACACAAAGCACAGGCTCCGCCTCCCTGTTTCTATATTTATTTTTATACGAAATCACGGCCATTTCTGTTGCAAAGCAAACAGCGCACGAGAACTCGTGCGCTGTTTGCTGGTGTGGAATCCGGCAACGACCTATCCTCCCAGGCCGTCACCAGCCAGGTACTTTCGGCGCGGAGAAGCTTAACTTCTGTGTTCGGGATGGGAACAGGTGGGACCTTCTCGCCATTGTCACCGGAAACTGTTTGGATACGTATCGTACCCTCAAAACCTCATACTGGAATGCC
>JAXEXP010000031.1:0-4057 GCA_034113365.1 Candidatus Spyradocola sp. | reverse complement strand
CGGTTTCCGTCGAGGAAACCATAGACCCTCCGCTCCCTCCCCGCTTACGGGGAGGGAGCGGAGGGTCATCCTCACTTCCGCAGCTTCTCTCTCAACCCCTGAATTCTCGCCTCCTCCAACCCAATCCTTCTCAAATACCTCTCCGCATCCCCATATTCTCCCAGAAACATCTCCCAAAACCGCAGAATATTCTCCTCCCGCGCCACCAGCGCATCATAGCGCAGCGCTGGATTCTCCCTGCAAATCCGCTCCAGCACGCCGCCCATCCGCTGCTGCGTCCGCGCGTAGTCCGCCGCGATCTCTTCCACGCCCACGCCCGCATTCGCCAGCAGCAGCGCGCACACCACGCCCGTGCGGTCCTTGCCCGCCGTGCAGTGGATCACCGCGCCCCGCGGCGCGTCCGCCAGAAATGCCAGCGCCCGGCGCATCTGCGCCTGCCCGCGCACCATCTCCAGGTACGTCTCCGGCACCTCGTCCCGCGTCGCCGGGATGCGCCCGTTCCCCGCCAGCGGCGACCGGCACACCGCAAACCGCCCGTCCGCCGACAGGCAGGTGGGTCTGCTGCCCGCCTCGCCGTCGGAGCGCAGGTCGAGCACGCGGTCAAACCCCGCCTTAAGCAGCTTCGCCCGGCCGCACTCGCGCAGCATGAACGGCGCGTCCGTGCGCAGAAACCTGCCAAACGCGGTCGTTCCACCGCCCGGCAGCGGGATCCCGCCCAGGTCGCGCGCGTTCTTCACCCCGTCCAGCGCAAACTCGCGCTCAGTCCCCTTCAATGGTGACAATCAGCTCGTCCTCCTCGCTCAGCACGCCGCCGGTCAGGTCCAGCGCGTAGGTGATGGGCGCGTACATCCCGTCGCGCTCCTGGTAGAACATCACGATCACGGTGTCCTTGTCCCGCCCGGGGAATATGGAGTTGCTCGCCAGCACGCCCAGGTCCTCGGTCACGCCGGTGCTGAGCGTGTAGCGCTTGAGGCGCACGGGGTAGTCGTCGGCGTCCGCAGCGCCCTTGTTGCTCGTCAGGTACAGCAGCGCATCGCCGTCGCCCGACCACACGTAGTCGGACACCGTCGCCTGCGCCGCGATGCGGATGCGCAGCCCGCTGTCCAGGTCGCACAGCGTCAGATCCGCCACCGACCCCGTCTCGCTCTCCTCATAGTCGATGACCACCATCTTCCCGCCGTCCGGCGAGAGCAGGAACCCGTCGCCGTCGTCGTACAGCACGCGCTCGCCGCTCCCTGCGTCCACCGCGTAGATGCTGCCCGTCTCGTCGCTGAAGTACACCTTGCCGCCCGCTGCGCCCACGTTGCCGTAGCCGCCCTCGCGCTCCTCCACCGCCGTGATGGGCTCCGCGCCGCGCTGGGAGAGCAGCGCCGGGTCGCAGCACATCAGCTGCATGGAGTCGTCGCCGCTCATCAGATAGAGCTTGCCGTTTGCGCCCCAGGCAAAGTCCGCCGTGTAGTCGCCCAGCCCCTCGGCCGACAGGAACAGCAGGCTGCCCCCGATGCGGTCGTACAGGTACATCAGCCGCGCGCCGTCGCTCAGCTCCATCACCGCGATGTAGCGCCCGTCGCGGCTCAGCGCCGCCTTCTGCACCGACGAAAACGCCGCGTCGATCAGCTGCTCGCGCCTGCCCGTGGCCGGGTGATACACCCAGATCTCCTCATAAACCTCGTTTTGGCCCTCGCCCGTCACCTCGCGCTGCGGCCGCGCCATCACCATGCTGCCGTCGTCGCCCCAGCAAAGGTAGCGCGCGTCCATCGCCACCAGCTCGCCGTCCACCACGCCGCTGTCCGTCTTGAGCGCGCCCATCATCGTCAGCAGCGCCCGGGAGACGGGCTCGGTGTACACGGGCGCGGCGTCCGCGTCCAGCAGAATGACCTCCGCCGTGTCGTCGCTGCCCTGCGCCTCCAGCGCATCGTTGAGCTCCGCGCAAAGCGCGTCGGCCTGCGCAATGTCCGCAAACCCGTCCGACAGGTAGTACGCGCTCATGCCGTCGTCGCACAGCGCGGGCTCCATGCCCTTTTCCGCCGCCAACTCCGCGCTCTCCTCCCGATAGGGGATCTTGACGTGGTACTGCTCCGCGCCCTGCGCATCGTCCGCGCGCACGCGCAGCACAAGCTCGCTGTCCCCCTGCTGCACCTTGTAGGCCACCTGCCCGGCAAACTGGAAGTACAGCACCACGCCGCCCTCATCCGCCTGCCCGATCATGCCCAGCAGCTCGCCCATCGGCTCGATCTCCTGCCCCAGCGCCTCGCAGATCGCGCCGGGAATGCTCACCTTCAGCCGCGAGGGCGCCGCCAAAAGCTCCACCGAGTACCCCGGCAGCTTGTCCAGCGCGCCGCCGCCCTCCACGCCCGGGCCTTGCATGAACTGCAGCGTCAGCACCACGTCCTCCTGCACGCGCTGCTGCCCGATGGACCGCAGGTTCGCGCCCTTCTGACCGCTGCCGCCCTCCACGGACTGCTGCTGCCCGTAATATCCCGGCACCGACGACCCCGGCTGCTCCGCCCGACGCGCACAGCCCGCCGCAAGCACCAGCAAAACCGCCAGCAAGATCGTCAGAATCGTCTTGACCTTCCTCATGGAAATCCTCCCGAAAACAAAGCGTTTTTCTCCCTAACAGTATACAATAAATAACGCTGCAAATCAACGCACCGTTCCCTTTACCCAAAAAATGAAAGCCGGCTTAACGCACTAAATAGCCCATTAAGCCAGCCCATCCATGCCTTTCTTTGCGCAGCTTTTCTTCTCTCTACGCACCGAAATGGCTGTTCCAGCCATTCCGGTGTTCCGTCCGGCTTATTTCACCCCAAGGCTCCTCTGGAGCCTTGGGGTGAAATAAGCCGGACGGAAAGAAAGCGCGTTCCCCCGTTCCTTACCTGCGCGGCGGGACGACCTCTACCCAGTAGCCGTCGGGGTCCTCGACGAAGTAAATGCCCATGGCGGGGTTTTCGAAGCAGATGCAGCCCATCTTCTCGTGGAGTGCGTGGGCGGCCTCGTAGTCGTCGGTCACCAGGCCCAGGTGGCTCTCGTTCTCGCCCAGCTCGTAGGGGGTGTCGGCGTGATCGCGCAGCCAGGTCAGCTCGAGCTGCCAGTTGCCCGTCTCGTCGCGCAGGAACACCAGCTTGAAGCTGCCGTCCGCCGCCTCCTGCTCGCGCGCGATGGTCAGGCCGAACGCCTCCTGATAGAACTTGAGCGACTTGTCCAGATCGCGCACATTGATGTTGTTGTGGTTCATCACAAATTTCATGTTCTGTTTTCCTCCCTTTCGTTTTTGCATCTTGCCGCCGCGCGCGCCGTGCGCACGGTCTGCTCCGTCCATTATAGCACAAGCTGCTGCCCGCGCGCCACCATTGCGCGCACATTGCTTTTTCCCTGCGCAAACCGCTGCGCCAGCGCCGCGTCGCCCTGACAGTGCATCGGGATGAGCACCCGCGGGCGCATCACCTCGAGGAAGCGCTCCGCCCCCCGCGCCGTGTTCGCGCCCATCCGCGGGTCCACAGGGAAAAACGCCGCGTCCAGCGTGCCCGCGAAGGGCCGAAGCGCGTCCAGCACCCGCTCGTACTGCTCCGTCGCCTCGCGCACCTCCTGCGCCGTGCTCTCCTCCTCCCAGTGCCACAGGTTCAGATCCCCCGCGTGGAAGATGCGCGCTCCGTCCGCGTCCACCAGAAAGCTCACGCCCTCGTCCGTGGACCCAAACGCCCGCACCACCATCCCGTCGCCGGAAAACGCGTCCCCCGGCTGCATCCGCACCCCGGATACGTCCGCCGGAAACTCCCCGCCCAGCAGCACCCGCCCGAACGGCAGCGCCACCGCCTCGCGGCACCAGTGATCCCAGTGGCTGTGCGACAGCAGCAGCGCGCTCTTTGCCGCCGCCCGCACCTGCGCCTCCACCACCACGCCCCCGCCGCGCTCTGCCGCCTTCGGGTTGTAATAGTCAAACACCAGCAGCCGCTCCGGCGACGTCTCCACCGCAAACCCGCTGTGATCCAAATAGACGATCTTCATCTGTACTCCTCCTTACAGGTACGGCTAGGGGGGATGACCCGGGGGCCCC
>JAXEXP010000030.1:0-2011 GCA_034113365.1 Candidatus Spyradocola sp. | reverse complement strand
CGCGCCCGAGGCGGCGGCGGCCACCACCGCGCCGGGCAGTTTATTGCGGTGCTCCTTCTTCAGCGGCAGCCCCAGCCGCCCGCCGCGCTGGGTGAGGTTGGCCACAATAAACCCGTCCGGGTGCGCGCGCAGCAGCGACTCCAGCTTCTCGCGCATGCGCTCGTTCAGCGCCTCCAGCTGGCGGCGGATGGCGCGCAGCGCGGGCGTGGCGCGGTCGTCTACCTGCTCGCCGCGGATGCAGCGCTCCACCTCGTCCACAAGCTCGGGCAGGCTTTCCAGCGACGCCTGCCACGCCGCGAGCTCGGGCGCGCATTCCTTCATGCGCAGCAGGTACAGCTGCATCCGGCGGCAGGAGGTGAGGAACGAGGCCAGCGCGTTCAGGTCGCGCGGCGGCAGGATCTCGCCCAGCTCCAGCCGGGGCAGCGCGTCCTCCAGACCGTCCAGGCTGGTCAGCGGCGGGGCGGACTGCTCCAGCATCGCCGCCGCGTCCGCGATTTGGTCGGAGCGCAGGCGGATGCGGTTCAGGTCGTGCAAAGGCCGCAGCTCCAGCGCGCGCTGGCGTGCGGCCGTCGTGTGCGTGTGGTCCGCCAGCTTTTGCAGGATCGTGGTGTATTCCAACAGTTCCAGTTCATCTTTCAATGCAAAAAACCTCTTTTCCTAGGGTCGGCGATCCGTTTTTGCTCCGAATTCGCTCTTCCAATGCAAGAAATCCCGGCTTTGCAGATCCCCCGTTCTCAGGTGGGAAACAACTTAGCCCGCGCATGCTTTCCAATGAGAAAGCACCGATGCGGGATGGATGGCTTATTTGGGGAATTTCTTCTCCTTGGCCGGGAAGTGCGTCTCAAACTCCGCCAGCTGCGCGGGGTCGGTGTCAAATTGCGGCGCGAAGTGCAGGCAGCCGCTGTGCAGCGCGCCGGGGATGAATTCCTGCGCCATCAGCCAGGGGCCGCCGGATCCGTCCGGCATCACGATGCCGTGCCGCGCGCCGTCGTAGAAGCCGAAGCGTTGGTAGTAGTCCGGGTTGCCCGTGATGAGGACGCCGGGAAAGCCCATGCGCGCAGCCTGCGGCAGCGTGTACTTGATCATCGCGCTGCCCACGCCCTGCTTCTGCAGCTCGGGCAGCACGCTGATGGGCCCGAACGCCGCCGCCTCCTGCGCGCCGCCGTCGTATGCGATGCGCACGCGGGTGTAGAAGATGTGCCCCACGATGCGGCCGTCCAGCTCGGCCACGGTGCACAGCTCGGGGATCACGGCAGGGTCGTTTCGCATCGTGTGGACGACCAGGTGCTCGTCGCAGCCAGGCTTGTAGACGTCCCAGAATGCCTCGCGGGTGAGAAATTCCACCTCGTCCCAGTCGGCGCGGGTCTCTGCGCGCAGGATCAGCTCGTTGTTCTTCATGGCTTTTGCTCCTTTTCGGCGTTTGTGGGGGTTTCGTTCTCGATCAGTTCGCGCAGGCGCGACAGCGGGAAGGGCGGCGCGGCCAGCGGCTTTGCGGCCAGCTGCAGCAGCAGCGCGGGGTTGTCGTCCGCCGCCACGCGGTTGGAGTGGAAGGCGCCGCAGACGCGGCAGCGGTGCAGCAGCGCCCATTCGCCGTCCTGCCGCACCCACACGCCCACCGCGTCCATGATGCCGCCGCAGCGGGCCGCGCGGTCGCCGGGGGCGTCGTCCAGGTGCAGGCTGCTCAGGCAGTGCGGACAGTGGTTGCGGTGCCGCGTGCCCGCGCCCTGCGGAGCCACCTCCCGCCCGCACACGGCGCAGCGGAAGGCCTCGCTTTCCTCACGCGCCATCGCGGCGCGCTTGATCTCTCGTGGTGATTTCATGTTGAACTCCTTTTAGGATGAAGCAGATTCGTACCGCCGCAGACCTGCGCGCCACAGTAGCGCAAACGCGAGGAATACAGCTGTAAGCCCAGCGGCGTACAGTCACCAAAGCGGACTCGTCTGCCCGGCCAGCGCGGCGCGCTTGATCTCACGGGGGGATTTCATGCAAAAAGCTCCTTTGTGCTGCGAAA
>JAXEXP010000029.1:0-27814 GCA_034113365.1 Candidatus Spyradocola sp. | reverse complement strand
GAGAAGATGCTTTCTCCGGAAAGACTGCACTCCGCAGCTCTTACCGAAAAAGGAATTTCGGAACGGAACACGCGGATGTTCTCTCCCACGGTGGAACGAAGCGAGGAAATAATCGCCTTGGCGTTGTTGGTGCGGTTATCCACCATCGTCAGCAAAATGCCATCGATCTTCAGTCTCGGGTTGATCTGCCGCTTAATCTTTGAAATGGAGCGCAGAAGCAGGTTAAGGCCTTTGGTTGACAGGAAATTCGGCTGAGATGGGATAATCACACTGTCTGCCGCAACCAGCGCGTTGACCGTCATCATACCCAGAGAGGGCATACAGTCAATCAGAATGTAGTCGTAGCTTTTTCTCATGCCGTCGATGGCGTTCTTCAGAACATACTCACGGCTCATGACATTGAACAGACCTGTTTCCATACCGGAGAGCTCAATGTTCGAGGGAAGCAAATCCACACTCTCCTGGTGCCGGATAATCGCACCCTCCGCAAGCGGCTCATCATCAATGACCGACTGCATAAGGGACGACAGCGATACCTCCAGCTCGTCGGGGTTCTTTATGCCGAGGCTCACGGTTAAGCTGCCCTGCGGATCTGCATCCACCAGCAGGACCCGTTTGCCGGAGCTTGCAAGTCCCACACCGAGATTGACTGTGGTCGTCGTCTTGCCGACGCCGCCCTTCTGATTCGTGATGGCGATCACCTTACAGTTTTCCATGGGGTTTCCTCCTTTCTCTGAATTTGAATCATTTCTGATCCACGAAAGCCTCAAAATACCTTTTGGGGCTTTCGTCGCTGCATTTCATTTTTCCTCGAACCCTAAATGCAGAAAAGGAAGTCATCAGACGCCCGATAGCGAATCGGGTCCATGGGAATCTCACCCCCGCCGGGTACTCCGCCGGTTCCGTAGAAAAGTATCATTATACCCTAAGCCTGTCGTGGCCGTATCCGTAGCTGCCAGATATTTCAGAATGGTTTCGGGGTCGCTCTCCACCTTTTGTCCCGCTGATACCTTTAGCGGCAGGTGGGTCTTGGCGTACCTTCATTTGGCTGTTGGCTCAAGGAATGTATCTGATGAATGTATATGAAATTTTCAAGGTTCCCGGAAGGCTTTTCGCCTTCTCACTTTCTCTTTGCCGAATTTTTTTGCGAGATTCCCACACTTTTTCAAAAAAATTTTTTGTGCCGGTTCCAGAAAACAAAAAAGCGCCCACTGCACCTGTTTAGTAGGCGTAGTGAGCGCAAAAAATAAGACCCGGTGATTTCTCACCGAGTCTCATATCTGAATATATAGTTTTCAAAAAAACAGCCCCGCAGAATCACTTCTGCGAGGCTGAAATTCAATCGCACATTTTTCTCGGCATCCGTGGTGCACCCTTGGTGTAAATTGGTGTACGGATTGGTGTACGAGAGGCTTTTTTAACCCGATCAGGGGGGCAATCAATAGAGCTTTGCGCCTGCCGGAATGTGAGGATCCACCATCAGCAAATGCAACTTTTCCTCGCCGTTTTCGTGATGCACGGTGGAGATCAACATACCGCAGGAATCAATGCCCATCATCGCTCTCGGAGGCAGATTGGTGATTGCAATGCAGGTCTTACCGACCAGCTCCTCCGGCTCATAATACTCGTGAATTCCGCTCAAAATGACCCTATCTGTGCCGGTTCCGTCGTCCAAAACGAACTTTAAGAGCTTTTTGGACTTCTTCACAGCTTCGCATTCCTTGACCTTTACGGCACGGAAATCACTCTTGGAGAAGGTGTCAAAATCCACCTGATCCTCAAACAAAGGCTCAATCTGAACATTGGAAAAATCAATTTTTTCTTCCACAACGGGAGCCGTCTGAGCAGCCTCCGCAGGAGCTGAAACTTCCTTGGAAACCTTCTTGTCGGAGTCCAAAGGTTTCATTGTGGGGAACAGGAGGACGTCGCGGATGGAGGGGGAGTCGGTCAGCAGCATCACGAGGCGGTCGACGCCGAAGCCCAGGCCGCCGGTGGGGGCCAGGCCGTACTCGAGCGCGGTGATGTAGTCGTCGTCCACCTGGGCGGTGGTGTTGGGGTTCTCGGCCTTGGCCGCGGCCAGCTGGCGCTCGAAGCGCTGCTTCTGGTCGATGGGGTCGTTGAGCTCGGAGAACGCGTTGCCGTACTCGCTGCCGTTGATGAAGTATTCAAAGCGCTCGGTGAAGGCGGGGTCGCTGACCTTGCGCTTTGCAAGGGGGCTGTTCTCCACCGGGTAGTCGTAGATGAAGGTGGGCTGGATGAGGTTTTCCTCGACAAAGGCGTCGAACAGCTCCACGAGCACCGCGCCCTTGGTGGCGTTGGCGGGGACCTCGACGTGCTTGGCCTTGGCGGCGGCGCGGGCGTCCTCGTCGGTCGCCCAGTCGTTGTAGTCGCAGCCGGAATACTTCTTGACGGCCTCGACCATGGTCAGGCGCTCCCAGTGGGCCATGTCGATCTCCACGCCCTGGTAGGTGATGGTGGTGCTGCCGCAGACACGCTGCGCCAGACGGATGTACAGCTCCTCGACCAGGTCCATCATGCCCTTGTAGTCGGTGTAGGCCTGATAGAGCTCGACGGAGGTGAACTCGGGGTTGTGGCGGGTGTCCATGCCCTCGTTGCGGAAGATGCGGCCCACCTCGTAGACGCGCTCCATGCCGCCCACGACCAGGCGCTTTAAGCACAGCTCGGTCTCGATGCGCAGGTACATGTCCATGTCCAGCGTGTTGTGGTGGGTGACGAAGGGGCGGGCGGCCGCGCCGATCTCGATGGGCAGCAGGATGGGGGTGTCCACCTCCAGGAAGCCCTTCTCATCGAGATAATTGCGGATCTCGGAGATGATCTTGGAGCGCTTGACGAACACGTCCTTGACCTCGGGGTTCATGAACAGGTCGACGTAGCGCTGACGGTAGCGCAGGTCGTTGTCCTTGAGGCCGTGGTACTTCTCGGGCAGGGGGCGCAGGGACTTGGACAGCAGCGTGATCTCGGTCGCGTGCACGGAGATCTCGCCGGTCTTGGTGCGGAAGGCCGCGCCCTTGACGCCGATGATGTCGCCCAGGTCCCAGGTCTTGAACTCGGCGTAGGGCTCCTCGCCCACGTCGTCGCGGCGGATGTAGGCCTGGATCTGGCCCTTGCCGTCCTGGATGTGCACAAAGGAGGCCTTGCCCATGATGCGGCGGGACATCACGCGGCCGGCGATGCTGACCGTCTGCCCCTCCAGCGCGTCAAAGTTCTCCACGATGTCGGCCGAGCAATGGGTACGGTCGTAGCGGGTGATGGTATAGGGATCGCGGCCCGCCGCCTGCAGGGCCTGCAGCTTCTCGCGGCGGATGCGCGCCTGCTCGCTGAGCTGCTCGGGCGTCTGTTCCTGCGCGGGCTGGTTGTTCTCTGCCATGTTGAAAAAACCACTCTTTCTGTCTGTATTAGGAACGGGAGATGCTCTCGATGCGCAGCGTGTGCACGCCGGCGGGCACCGTCACCTGCACGGTCTCGCCCACATGGCGGCCGACCAGCGCCGCGCCGATGGGGGAATCCTGCGAGATCTTGCCCTTGAAGGGATCGGCCTCGGAGGAGCCGACCAGCGAATAGGTCTGCTGCTTGCCCCGCGTCTCGTTAAACACGGTGACGGTGGAGCCTACGTTGACCACGTCGTTGTTCAGCTCGTCCTCGCGGATGACCTGCGCGTTGGACAGCGTGGTCTCCAGCTCCATGATGCGGCCCTCCATAAAGGCCTGCTCCTTGCGCGCCTCGTCATACTCGGCGTTCTCGGACAGGTCGCCGAAGGAACGGGCCACCTTGATCTTCTCGGCCACCTCGCCGCGCTTGACGCTTCTCAAATAGTCCAGCTCTTCCTCCATCTTCTTGATGCCTTCGGCCGTGAAGAACTTGACGTCGCCATTGTTCGCCATGAAAACTGCCTCCTAGAAAAATTCGTGGATAATAATCAAGCAAGCCCACGCTCCGCAGCCTTTCGCCGCCGATCGTGCGCCGCTTCGTATCGCATTGTCCGCTTGACATTATAATAGAAGCGACCTGTCCTGTCAACATCCCTGCCGCAATGTGACAAAACTTTTGCAAATGCGCATAAAAAATGAACACTCTTAAAGTACAAACGGTGTACAAGCGGCGGGTTTGGGCGTATAATGGGTAAAGTACGGCAACGATCCGGTTTGCCTGTAAACGATTCTGCACCATTTGGGAGGTTATCACCCCTATGCCAAGAGCCTATCTCAAGCCCACCCGCGAGCGCCGCGTGGAGCAGGGGCACCCGTGGGTGTTCCGCAGCGACATCGACCGCGTGGAAAAGACCGCAAACCCCGGCGACGTGGTGGACCTGCACGCCGCGCGCGGCAAGTTCCTGGGCCGCGCCTACTACAACCCCGCCTCGATGATCACGCTGCGCATGCTCACCCGCGAGGACGAGCCCATCGACCGGGACTTCTTCTACCGCCGGGTGCAGCGCGCCTACGATTACCGCAAGGCCTTCTGCGACATCGATTCCTGCCGCCTGATCTACGGCGAGAGCGACTTTCTGCCCGCGCTGATCGTGGACAAGTTCGCCGACGTGTGCGTGATGCAGTCGCTGGCGCTGGGCATCGACCGCTACAAGGACGTGCTCTGCGACGCGATCATGGACATCACGGGCTGCCGGGGCATCTATCAGCGCGACGACGTGCCCGTGCGCGAGCTGGAGGGGCTGCCGCTGGAGACGGGATTCCTGCGCGGGGAGTTTGACACCACGGTGGAGATGCGCGAGAACGGCATCCGCTTCCTGGTGGACGTGGCGCACGGCCAAAAGACCGGCTTCTTCCTCGACCAGAAGGAGAACCGCGCGTCGCTTGCGCCCATCGTGCGCGGCAAGCAGGTGCTGGACTGCTTTACCCACACCGGCTCCTTTGCGCTGCACGCGGCCAAGTTCGGCGCGGAGCACGTCACGGGCGTGGACATCTCCGAGGACGCCTGCGCCATCGCGCGGAAGAACGCCGAGCTCAACGAGCTTGACAACGTGGACTTTGTCGCGGAGAACGCGTTCGACCTGCTGCGCCGCTGCTACGACGAAAAGACGCACTACGACGTGATCATACTCGACCCGCCGGCCTTTACCAAGACGCGGCAGGCGGTGGAGGGCGCGCTGCGGGGCTACAAGGAGATCAACCTGCGCGCGATGAAGATCCTGCCGCCAGGCGGGTTCCTGGTGACCTGCTCCTGCTCGCAGCACGTGTCCGAGCAGGCGTTTACCGAGATGCTGCTGAATGCCGCGCGCGACGCGCACAGGCAGGTGCGCATCGTGGAGGAGCGCACGCAGGGCAAGGATCACCCCATCCTGCTGGGCGCGCCCGAGACGCGCTACCTCAAATTCTTCGTTTTGCAGGTCTATTAGGCATTTTTTGTTGACTTGGGGACAAAACAGGCGTATACTGTCACCCTATCTCGCAAAAAAGAGGAGGGACCCAAACGATGGAACTGGAAACCAAACGCCTGCGCCTGCGGCAGCTGCGCCCCGAGGACTTCGATGCGTGGCACGCGATCCTGTCCGACCCGGAGACCATGGCGCACTACCCCGCGCCCTTTTCGGAGGAAAAGACGCACCGCTGGATCGACTGGAACCTGGACAACTACCGCAAATACGGCTTCGGGCTGTGGGCGGTGGAGCTGAAGGACACGGGCGAGTTCATCGGCGACTGCGGCATCACCATGCAGAACATCCACGGCCAGATGCTGCCCGAGGTGGGCTACCACATCCGCAGGGATCAGCAGCGCAAGGGCTACGCCTCCGAGGCCGCGGCGGCGTGCATCCGCGCGGGCTTCGAGCAATTCGGCTTTCCCGCTGTCTATTCCTACATGAAGTACACCAACGTCGCCTCCTACAGCACCGCGATGAAAAACGGTATGACCTTCGTGGAGGAATACGCCGATCCGGTCAACACCTACACGCGGGTCTACCGCATCACGCGGGAGGAATGGGAACAGCACCGCTGACGCTGCGTTTGTGCACGGCCATCACCTCATCAGTCAGCTAAAGCTGACAGCTTCCCCTCAAGGGGAAGCCTACGGGGTTCACGCCCGATAGATTGCATAAAAACGACGGATGAGTTCACCGCTCATCCGCCGTTCTATGTTTTGGGGAGCTTTACTTATTATATCTGAATGAAGTGTCCATCACGCACTGACGCTGCGTTTGTGTGCGGCCATCACCTCATCAGTCAGCTAAAGCTGACAGCTTCCCCTCAAGGGGAAGCCTACGGGGTTCATACCGGCAGATTGCATAAAAAACGACGGATGAGTTCACCGCTCATCCGCCGTTTTTTGTTATGGGATTTATTTTTCGTAGCCGTTGGGGTGCGTGCTGTGCCACTTCCAGGCCGAGGCAATGATCTCCTCGAGGGAGGCGTGCTGCGGGTTCCAGCCCAGCACGGACTTGGCCTTGTCGGAGGAGGCGATCAGCTGGGCGGGGTCGCCGGCGCGGCGGGGCACGATGCGCGCGGGGATGGGGTGGCCGGTGACGGCGCGCGCCACGTCCACGACCTCCTTGACGGTGAAGCCCACGCCGTTGCCCAGGTTGAAGATGTCGGACTTGCCGCCCGCCATCAGGTACTCGGCCGCCAGGATGTGCGCCTGCGCAAGGTCGGTGACGTGGATGTAGTCGCGCACGCAGGTGCCGTCCTTGGTGGGATAGTCGTCACCGAAGATGGAGATGAACTCGCGCTTGCCGTTGGGCACCTGCAGGATCAGCGGGATCAGGTGAGACTCGGGGTTGTGCGCCTCGCCGATCTGACCGGACGCATGCGCGCCGCAGGCGTTGAAGTAGCGCAGGGAGACGTAGCGGATGCCGTGCGCCGCGCCCACCCACTTGAACATCTTCTCCATGGACAGCTTGGTCTCGCCATAGGGGTTGGTGGGCTCGGTGGGGTCGTCCTCGAGTATGGGGACGCGCTTGGGCTCGCCGTAGGTGGCGGCGGTGGAGGAAAACACGATCTTGTCCACGCCGGCCTGCACCATGGCCTCCAGCAGCACCTTGGTGCCACACAGATTGTTGTCGTAGTACTTCAGCGGCTGGGTCACGCTCTCGCCCACCAGCGAGCAGGCGGCAAAGTGGATGACCACGTCGATGCGCTCCTTGGCAAACAGATCGTCCAGGAACGCGCGGTCGCGGATGTCGCCCTTGTAGAACTTCGCCTGGGGATGCACCGCCTGCGCAAAGCCGGTCAGCAGGTTGTCTGCGATGACGACGTTCTGTCCCGCCTCAATCAGCGCGTAGACCGTGTGCGAGCCGATGTAGCCCGCGCCGCCTAAGACCAGTATGTTCATAACCTCTGCCTCCTCATTCTCCCCTCTGCGGGGGCCTTCCTGTTGACTTTACTGTACGGCATTTTGGCGTGCCTTTCAATACATAAATGATGCTGCCTCATGTAAAAATGTTGGATTTCCGCCGCGGATGTGGTAAAATGGAAGCACCGGAAGGAGGCGGGGCGCATGGAGCTGCCCTTCAAGCATCAATACAAAACGCTGGTGTGCGAGATGACGGCGCTGGGCGTCTACAACGTGGGCGCGCAAAAGTGCGTGCCGCTGCACCAGTGGGGTCCCGGCGTGCGCAACCACTACCTGATCCACTACATCGTATCGGGCAAGGGCGTGTTCACCGTGGGCGACAGGACCTACCACATCCGCGCGGGGCAGGCGTTCCTGGCGCTGCCCAACACGGAGATCACCTATTACGCCGACGAGGAGGACCCGTGGGAGTACGTCTGGGTGGGCTTTGCGGGCACCGACGCCCAGACCATCCTGCAGTGCACCGACTTTTCGCCGGAGTGTCCCGTGATCGAGCCGCCGGACGGCGAGGCCTTCCGCAAGGCCATCCTGCGCATCTGGGCGGCGCGGGGCGCGGACTTCAACCACGCGGTGCGCATGACGGGCGAGCTGTACAGCGCGCTGTCCATCCTGATGCACAGCCAGCCGCCCCACCGCGCCGAGGACGTCGCCTCGCAGTACGTGCAGAAGGCCGCCACCTACATCGCGCACCACTACGCCTACCCCATCTCCATCCCCGATATCGCGTCCTACGTCGGGGTGGACCGCAGCCACCTGTACACGGTGTTCAAGCAGGTCATCGGCGTGTCGCCCAAGGACTACCTGACAGACTACCGCATCCGCAAGGCCTGCGCGCTGCTGCGCGAGCCGGCGCTGTCCATTACGGCGGTGGCCAACTCCGTGGGATTTGAGAACAACCTCTACTTCTCCAAGGTGTTCCGCAAGCGCATGGGGCTGACCCCCAGCGACTACCGCAAGCAGGCGGGCCCCGCAAAGCCCCCGTCGGACATCATGGACGAATTTGATAAGCTGTAACGCCAAAAAAGCCGCGCTCTTGCGGCTTTTTTACGTATTGACCGAAAAGCGCGGGGCCCGTCAGCAAGGCGTTCCCTCCGGGGGCATTATCTGACGTAGGAAGGCAGGTAGACGAGGGCAGCCGCGCCGTGGTAGGCGATGTAGGTGACCTCCTCGCCAAAGCGGCCTGCGGGGGCGTACTCCTCGCTGCGGGCCTTGCCGGCGAGCAGCTCGTCGCAGACGGTGACTAGGTCCTCGATCATGCGCGGGGTGACGGGGTTGAAGCTGGGGCTGGCGGGGTCGCCGGCCTGGCGGTAGTGGCCGCCCAGGTACAGGTAGTCGCGGTAGGGCGCCAGCTGGTCGAGCAGGGCGAGCAGGTTTTTGCGGTACTGCGAGATGCAGCAGCAGTTGGGCAGCTGCATCCATACGCCCACGCCGGAGCCCACCGCGTCGCCCGTGAACACCACCTTGTGGCCCTCGTCGACGAAGATCACGGAGCCGGGGGTGTGGCCCGGCATCTCCAGCACGCGCACCGGGCAGCCGCCCAGCTCGATCACGTCGCCGCCGGAGACGGGCGTGAACTGCTCCGCGTGCAGCTGCTCCTCCTCGGGCACCTCGAAGATGCGGTTCATCTCCTCCAGCTGAGCGATGTCCGCCGGGTGCATGTAAGCCACGGAGAACTCGGCCGCATGGGCGTCGTGGTCGCCGTGGGCATGGGTGACGGCAAGCTCGATGGGCTTGTCGGTGAAGGCGGAGGCGAGGCGATGCACGTTGCCGCCGCCGCAGCCCGTGTCGATGAGCAGCGCCTTGTCCTGCCCCTCGATCAGGTAGAAGGAGGAGTCGATGTTGTCCTCAAAATGCACCACGCCCGGTTCGATGAAATCGATGTCATACTTGAACGGATGGTTTTCCATATGTACAATTCTCCCCTTTTGATGTATGATATAGGTATTGTAAACCATATTCCGCGCTTTGTCGAGCGAAAAAAGGAGTGCATGTGCATGAAGAGAACACCCGAGCAGATCCGGGCCTGCGTCGAGGAGCTGTTGAGCCAGATGACACTGGAGGAAAAGATCGGCCAGATGGTGCAGTCCGCCGGAAACGACGTCAGCGCCATCGGCGGTCAGCTGGACACGCTGCCCATAGAGGGGCTGCTGGAGAAGGGCCTGCTGGGCTCCACCATCTACATCTCCGCCGACGCGGGGCTGGCGCGGCACTTGCAGCAGATCGCTGTGGAAAAGAGCCGCCTGCACATCCCGCTGCTGTTCTGCCAGGACGTGATCCACGGCTTCCAGACGGTGTTCCCCATCCCGCTGGGCTGGGCCTGCTCCTTTGACCCGGAGCTGGTGGGCCGCGCGGTGGAGATCTCCGCCAAGGAGGCCACGCGCGCGGGCGTGATGCTGGCCTTCTCCCCGATGCTGGACATCGCGCGCGACCCCCGCTGGGGCCGCATCTCCGAGGGCGCGGGCGAGGACCCGTACCTGGCCGGACGCCTGGCCAAGGCGCAGGTGGAGGGCTACCAGGGCGGCGCGGACGGCGCGGGCTTAGGCGACGGCGAGCACGTGGCCTGCTGCCTGAAGCACTTTGTGGGCTACGGCGGAGCCGAGGGCGGCCGCGACTACAACACGGTGGAGATCTCCCCCTCCACGCTGCACAACGTGTACCTGCCCTCCTTCCGCGAGGGCGTGAAGGCGGGCGCGGCCAGCGTGATGCCCTCCTTCAACCTGATCGACGGCATCTCCTCTGCGGCGTCGCCCTATGTGCTTAAGGAGCTGCTGCGCGGCGAGCTGGGCTTTGACGGCGTGATCCTGTCCGACTACGGCGCGGCGCTGGAGACCATCGCGCACGGGCTGGCCGAGGACGAAAAGGAGGCCGCAGAGCGCTGCGCCAACGCGGGGCTGGAGATCGAGATGGCGACGGACTTCTTCAACCGGCATCTGCCGCAGCTGGTGCGCGAGGGCAAGGTGGACGAGGCCGTGATCGACAGCGCGGTGCGGCGGATCCTGACGCTCAAGTACGAGCTGGGCATCATGGACGACCCGTACCTGTACTTCCACGAGGGCGAGGAAGAAGCGTGCTATCTTGCGCCCGAGCATCTTGCCGCGGCGCGGCAGCTGGCGCGCGAGTCGGCGGTGCTGGTCAAGAATGACGGCGCGCTGCCGCTTAGCAAGGGCGCGAAGATCGCGCTGGTGGGCCCCTGCGGCGACAGCCAGGATCAGCTGGGTCCGTGGCAGTTCACCAAGCGCGCGGATGCGACGGTGACGCTGCGGCGCGGCCTTACAGAGGCGGGCTATGCGGTGGAATGTGAGCCTGCGACCACCATCCACGAGGAGCTGGTGGGCGGCATCAACCGCGCGGTGAAGCTGGCCAGGGAGTGCGACGCGGTGGTGCTGGCCATCGGCGAGGACATGAGCATGAGCGGCGAGGCGGCGTCGCGGCAGAACATCGTGGTGCCGGCGGTGCAGATGGAGCTGGCAAAGGCGGTATGTGCGGCGGGCAAGCCCGTGATCGCGGTGGTGACGTCGGGCCGGCCGCTGCTGCTGGAGTGGCTGGACGAGCACTGCGACGCGGTGGTGTGCAGCTGGTTCCTGGGCACGGAGTCGGGGCACGCGCTGGCCGACCTGCTGTCGGGAAAAACGGACTTTACGGGCAGGCTGTCGGTGACCTTCCCGCGCAAGCCGGGGCAGATCCCGCTGTACTACAACCACATGAACACCGGCCGGCCGTGGAACGGCGTGAGCGACGAGAAGTTCGTGTCGCGCTACCTGGACGGCCCCAACGACCCGCTGTATCCCTTCGGCTACGGGCTGAGCTACGCGCAGTTCGAGCTTGCGGACGCACGCCTGTCCGCCGGCAGAATGGCGCGCGACGGCGAGCTGACCGTGACGGCGAAGGTCAGGAACACCTCCGACCGCGAGGGCACGGCGGTGGTGCAGCTCTACATCCATGACGTGGCGGCGCGCATCGCACGGCCCGTCAAGGAGCTCAAGGGCTTTGAACGCGTGGCGCTCGCCGCGGGCGAGGAAAAGGAGGTCGCCTTTGCCCTTACGCCCGACGCGCTGCGCTTCCACGACGGCAAACAGTGGCTGCTCGAGCCGGGCAAGTTCGAGGTCATGGTGGGCTTCTCCAGCGCCGACGAAGGCGCAAAGCTGTCCTTTGTGCTGGAATAACTGCATAAGTACATAAAGAGCGCCGCATTCTTCGGAGTGCGGCGTTTCTGTTTGTCGAAAAAGTGGTTCCGAAGATGCATATGGTGTGATTCAGTGCGTCCGGGGGGCAGGGGTGTGCTTGACTGACACCTCATCAGTCGCTGTGGCGACAGCTTCCCGCTCCGCACCGAACCAGCCGTTCCGACTGTTCCGGTGTTCCGGTTGGCTTATTCTCCATAAACAGTCCACTGGACTGTTTATTCCGAAACGCTCAACCTTCAGGGTTTCGCCCTCCGGGTAAACCCTCAAGGGGAAGCCATAGGATGTGCACCGTTACTTCGGGTGGGTATATTGATAGTCTGAAGCGCCGCATTCTTCGGAGTGCGGCGCTCTTTTTGCGCGGAGTAGGTTTTACGGAGCGTTTGGAATCTCTGGGCGATGTGGGTACGCAGCGGAGTTTTTCCGGGAGAAACGGAAGTTCCGGCAGGCAGGAGGCGCTGTTTTTTCGCATGGAGGCATCGGCGGGGGGCGGGGCGCATAGGGATAGTGCAGAACGTGAGATGGGAGGCGGCGGGATGGATGATGTGGAGCTGCTGGCGCGCACGATCCAGTGCGAGGCGGGCGGCGAGGGCGACAACGGCATGAAGGCGGTGGCCAGCGTCATCATGAACCGGGTGCGCATCACCTACGGCGAGTACGGGCGGCTGGTGATGACGGTGTCGCAGGCGGTGTACCAGACGGGGCAGTTCAACTGCGCGGCCACCACGCTGGGCGGCTCGTACAACCCGCAGAACATCTACAACATGCGGCCCACGCAGGTGCATTACGACATCGCCAACTGGGCCATCGCGGGCAACAGGCTGACCAACCTGGGGCAGGCGCTGTGGTTCTACAACCCGTACAGCCCCAACTGCCAAAACAACTTCCCCAGCAACGTGGGGTATTTCGTGATCCGCATCGGCAACCACTGCTTCTATAACCCCACCTCGGCTTACGCCAACACGTGACCGACCATAAGGAGGCCGCGCCCATGACGCAGATGAACAACGTGCCCAGCAGCGAGCTGAACATGCCCGCCGTGGAAAACTTCAATGACAGCCCGGCGTTCCAGGGCTCCATCCAGCAGTTTCTGTCCGACAACATCGGCAACTTTGTGGTCATCGAGTTTCTGATCGGCACGCAGGCCATGACCTCGCGCCAGGGCATCCTCTACTCGGTGGGCACGGCGTACGTGATCCTGTACGAAGAGACGTCGCGCACGTTCATCATGTGCGACATCTTCTCCATCAAGTTTGTGACCTTCTATCTGCCGGGGCAGCGGCCGGCATCGTGAAATACGGGCTTTTCTCCGAAGCAAAAAGAGCGTATAATGGGTGTTGGAGCCGGTTATGCGCTCTTTTTTGTGCAAAGGAGAAGAAGGATGAAGAGATTTTTCAAGCACGCGGGCATCGCGCTGGGGTGCGCGGCGCTGTTTTACGCGATCCAGATGTTCGCCTCGTCGGCGTTTCTGACGGGCGAGGCGGTGGGGTTCGGGATCCAGGCGGGGCTGTCGGGCGGGACGGTGCCGGATGCACTGCTGCTCAGCGAGCGCATCACCGAAGCGGTGCTGCAGGCGTTCTGGGACTGGAGCGACGTGGTGATCCTGCTGACGTATCTGCTGGCGCTCGCGTTGTTTGCGGCGCTGCTGTACGGCGAGCGGCCGGAGAGGCCGCTGGGGGCGGCGCGCGTCGTAAAGCCCCGGGGCATGGCGATGTTCTGGGCGCCCGCCGCGCTGGGGCTGATCGTGTTTTACGCGGTGCAGGGCGGCATGATGCTCATTCCCGAGGACGCGCCGCTGATGGAGCAGTACATTGAGGCGGCCTCGTCGCTGGAGATGGGCAGGTGGCCGTGGCTGTCGGCCGCGGTGACGGTGATCGGCGCGCCGGTGGTGGAGGAGCTGATCTTCCGCGGCATGATCTACCGGCACCTGAAAAAGGCGATGCCGCGTCTTGGCTGGCTGGCGCTGGTGCTGCAGGCGGTGATCTTCGGCGCGGCGCACGGGCAGCTGCTGTGGGCGGCGTTCACGTTTGCGCTGGCGATCGTGCTGGGGCTGCTGTACGACTATTTTGACAGCCTGTGGCCCTGCATCCTGACGCACCTGTGCTTCAACGCGGCCAACTACATCCCCTTCCCCTTTGAGCCGGACGCGGTGGGCTGGGTGATCCTGCTGCTGTCCGCGCTGCTGCTGGCTGCCGTGGTGATGCTGGTGCTGGCGCTGTACCACAGGGCAAGGCCCGAGCGGTTCGCGGCGCGGGAGGTATGACATGCAAATTACGGACACGGCGCTGGACGGCGTGAAGATACTGGAATACGACGTGCACACCGACTGCCGGGGGTATTCCTTCCTGATACTGGACCGGCTGCAGCTGCGGGAGGCGGGGCTGGACTTCGACTTTGCGCAGGAGATCGTCTACCACACCGGGAAGGCGGGGACGCTTTACGGCATCCACTTCCAGAACGCGCCAAAGGCGCAGACCAAGCTGCTCTACTGCACACAGGGGCGCGGACTGGACTACGCGGTGGACCTGCGTTCGGACTCGCCGACGTACCTGCGATGGGTTTGCGTGGAGCTGAGTGCGGAGAACCGGCGGCAGATCCTGATTCCGAAGGGCTTCGGGCACGCCTTTCTGGCGCTCGAGGACGACACGCGCAACGTGATGCGCTTTGACGAGCCGTTTGACGAGCGGTACGCCCGGCAGGTGGCGTGGAACGACCCGCGCATTGGGATCGAGTACCCGGTGCGAGAGCCCATTCTGGCGCCGCATGACAGGGCAGCCAAGGGGTTGGATGAGACGGATGTGCGGTTTTAGGTGGAGATTTTGGTTTTATACTGATTTTGGGGTTATGGCTGTGTTGACGGAATTTATCCACACATGGCCCCCGCTTGCGCAAAAAACAGCCCGGCCGCAGCGCGCGAACGCTGCAGCCGGGCTGTTTTTTTATATATCGCAGGTTTTATGTGATGATCATACTGGTTTTTTGTAGGTTTTGCTGGATTCTGGTTTCTGATCCGGATACGCCCTCACCCCTGCCACGCCACGCCGACGATGTCGGTGCCCAGATGGATGGCGAGCACGGGGCCGATGGGGCGCAGCAGTACGGGCTTGCCCAAGCGGCCTTCGAGGCGGTGCTGCAGCTGCTTTGCGGTGGCCTCGTCCTTGACGTACTGCACGATGACGGTACGCGCCGAATCGGGCACGGCGTTTGCCAGCGCACGGAGCTGCTCGTTCTTGCCGTGCACCAGGCCGCAGCTCATCACCGCGCCCTGGCGGCAGGTGAGGATGGGCCGCACGTTGAGCACCGTGCACACGCTCTGGCGCACGGGGCCGAGGCGGCCGCTGCGGCGCAGGGGCTCCATGTCCCCCACGGAGAAGCGCGTCTGCACGGTGGGGCGCAGCTGCTTGATCTTTTGCGCCGTCTCCTCCAGGCCGTAGCCCGCGTCCAGCAGCTCGCGCGCGGCGCGCACCAGTATGTACAGGCCGCCGGCGGTGGTCAGCGTGTCCACCACGCGCACGTCTCCGCCAAACTCCCGCGCGCAGCTCAGCTCGTTGGCGTAGGTGCCCGACAGCCGCGAGGAGATGGACAGGCACAGCACCTGGTGCCCCGCCTGCGTAAGCTCGGCAAAGGTCTTGGCGTAGGAGGCCAGCGGGGGCTGGGAGGTGGTCAGCTTCTTCGCCTGCTCAATGCGGGCCACGTAGTCGGCGTTCTCCTCCACGAAGTGCTCGCGGTGGGTGGAGCCGTCCAGCGTGTAGGTCATGGGCACGTGCGTCACGCCCAGGCGCTGCGCCTCCTGCCGGTTCAGGCACGCCGTTGAGTCGGTCACGATGACGATCATACCTTAAGCCCTCCGAACTTGCGAAATCTTTTGTATCTCTGCGCGCACAGCGCCTCGGGGTCCTGCCCGAGCTTTTCGTCCAGCGCGCTGCGGATGCGGTTTTTCAGCTCGCCGCACAGCGCGGCAAAGTCCTCCGGCTCGGCGATCACCTGCTCCACCACGCCGAAGTCGTACAGCTCCTGCGCGGTGATGCGCAGGCTTTCCGCGGCGCGCTCCACCTGCGAGGCGTCCTTGAACAGGATCGACGCCGCGCCCTCGGGAGAGATCACGGAGTAGACCGCGTTTTCCAGCATCCACACCTCGTCGGCCACGGCCAGCGCCAGCGCGCCGCCGCTGCCGCCCTCGCCGATGAACAGCGAAAGCACGGGGGTTTTCAGGCCCATCATGGCCATGAGGTTCTGGGCGATGGCGCTGCCCTGTCCCCGCTCCTCCGCGCCCAGCCCGCAGGCCGCGCCCGAGGTGTCCACGATGCAGACGACGGGCCGGTGGAACTTCTCGGCCTGGCGCATCAGGCGCAGCGCCTTGCGGTAGCCCTCGGGGTTGGGGGAGCCGAAGTTGCGGGCGATCTTCTCCTTGGTGTCGTCGCCCTTTTCGATGCCGATGACGGTCACGGGCAGGCCGGACAGCTCCGCGACGCCGCCGATGATCGCGGGGTCGTCGCCGTAGAGGCGGTCGCCGTGCAGCTCGACGAAGCCGTCGAACAGGCCCTCGATGAAGTGCTTGGCGGTGGGCCGTCCCTTTTTTCGGGCGGTGCAGAGTCGTTCGTAGGCCGTCATGCGCTCACCCGCCCTTCATGCAGGCGCAGCAGCTGCGCAAGGAGCGCCTTCTGCCCGCTGCGGGGGACGATGCGGTCCACAAAGCCCTTTTCCAGCAGGAATTCCGCGCGCTGGAAGCCCTCGGGGAGCTTGGCGCGGATGGTCTGCTCGATGACGCGCGGGCCGGCAAAGCCGATGAGCGCGCCGGGCTCGGCGAGGATAATGTCGGCCTCCATCGCAAAGGAGGCGGTGACGCCGCCGGTGGTGGGGTCGGTCAGCAGCGCGATGTAGAGGTTGCCGGCGTTGGAGTGATTGAGCACCGCGCCGGAGGTCTTGGCCATCTGCATCAGCGAGAAGATGCCCTCCTGCATGCGCGCGCCGCCCGAGACCGTGACGCCCACCACGGGCAGGGAGTGCTCCGTGGCGTACTCAAAGGCCCTTGTGATCTTCTCGCCCACGACGGAGCCCATGGAGCCCATCATGAACTGCGCGTCCATCACAAAGAGCACGACGGGACGGCCGTCGATCGCGCCGCGGCCCGTGATGACGCCGTCCTGGCGGCCGGTGGTGCGCTGAGCGGCGCGCAGCTTGTTCTCGTATTCGGGGAAGTCGATGGGATTCGAGGTGGCAAGGGATGCGTCGAACTCCTCAAAGTTGCCGGGATCCAGCAGCATCTTGACGCGGCGGGACGCATCCATGCGCATGTGGTACCCGCACAGCGGGCACACCATCAGGTTGGCGCGCAGGTCCTGCGACAGCACCGCCGCCTTGCACGACGGGCAGGCGCGGTACAGGTGCTCGGGAATGGAGGGCTGCGCCGAACTGCGTTCGCCCTCCAGCGCATTGCGCGGTTTGATGAACATGCTCCTGTCGAGCAATGGATTTCCTCCTTTTCATGGACGGTCAATACAGCCCGCCGATGAGTCGATTCAGAAAGTCCGTGGTGTAGGTGCCGTCGAGGAACTCCGGGGCGGAGATGGTCTCCAGCTGCAGCTCGCGGTTGTGCTCCACGCCCTCGATGACCATTTCGCACAGCGCGGCCTGCATCTTGCGCACGGCCTCCTGACGGGTGCCGGCGTGCACGATGAGCTTGCCGATCATGCTGTCGTAAAAGGGCGGCACCACGTAATCAGGGTAGAGCGCGGTGTCAAAGCGCACCATGGGGCCGCCGGGGATGTGCAGCAGCGTGATGCGGCCGCAGGAGGGCCGAAAGCCCGCAGAGGGGTCCTCGGCGTTGATGCGGCACTCGATGGCGTGGCCGGACAGGTGTACGTCCTGCTGCGTGAAGTTCAGCTCGACGCCCGCGCTGACGCGGATCTGCCACTTGACCAGGTCCAGGCCCGTCACCATCTCGGTGACGGGGTGCTCCACCTGCAGGCGGGTGTTCATCTCCATGAAGTAGAACTGTCCCTCCTGCGTGAGCAGAAACTCGATGGTGCCCAGTCCCTGATAGCCCACGGTGCGGGCGGCAAGCGCCGACACGCGCATCATTTCGGCGCGCATCTCCTCGCTGACCGAGGGGCTGGGGCTCTCCTCGAGCGTTTTTTGGTTCTTGCGCTGCATGGAGCACTCGCGCTCGCCCAGGCACACCACGTTGCCGTAGTTGTCGCACAGCAGCTGCATCTCGATGTGCTTTACGTTTTGCAGGAATTTCTCCATGTAGACCGCGCCGTCGCCGAACGCGGCCTGCGCCTCGGCGGTGGCGGACTGAAAGGCCAGCTCCACCTCGTCGGGGGAATTGACGCGCCGGATGCCGCGTCCGCCGCCGCCCGCGCGGGCCTTGATGAGCAGCGGGTAGCCGATGGCCTCGGCCTGCTCCCTGGCTTGCTCGATGCTTTCCACGACGTCGCAGCCGGGCACGACGGGCACGCCCGCCTGCCGCATGGTGCGCCGGGCGGCGTCCTTATCGCCCATCTTCTCAATAATCTCCGCGTCCGGGCCGATGAAGGCCAGGCCGCACTCGCTGCACAGGCGGGCAAAGCGGGGATTTTCGCTCAGCAGCCCGTAGCCGGGATGGATGGCCTCACAGCCGGTGAGCACGGCGGCCGAGACAATGGCGCTCTGGTTCAGATAGCTGCCCGAGACGGGCGCGGGGCCGATGCAGATGGCCTCGTCCGCCAGCACGACGTGCAGCGCGCCGCGGTCGGCCTCGGAATAGACCGCCACGGTCTGTATGCCCATCTCCTTGCAGGCGCGGATGACGCGCACCGCGATCTCGCCGCGGTTGGCGATGAGTATCTTTGAAAACACTTACGCTCCCTCCACCAACGCAAAGGAGAGGATGCCGCACGCGCACAGCTTGCCGTCCACGCGGGCCTCGGCCTTGGTAAAGTAGAAGTTGGCGATGCGCCGCTCGATGTGCGCGGTGATCTCGATGGTATCGCCCGGGCGCACGGGGTTGCGGAACTTGACCTTGTCCAGGCCGGTGTACATGGGCGTCTTGCCCTTGATCTCATCGCCCATCAGCAGCGCGCAGGACTGCGCCATGATCTCGCACAGGATCACGCCGGGCACCACGGGGTTGCCGGGGAAATGGCCCTGAAGGAAAAACTCGTCGCCGCGGACGGTGTACTTGCCGTGCGCCACGCCGTCCTCGTCCATCACGATCTCGTCTACGAGCAGCATGGGCTCACGATGGGGCAGCAGCTGCTTGATCTCTTCTCTTATCATGCGTATTCCTCCGGATCACAGGAGTTTGAAGAGGGTCTGGCCGTACTCGACGACGCTGCCGTTGGCGGCGCACACGTCGATGATCTCGCCATCCTCCTCCGCGGTGATCTCATTCATCAGCTTCATGGCTTCGATGATGCACAGCACGTCGCCCTTGTGCACCTTCTGGCCCACCTTGACAAAGGGCGGGTCGTCGGGCGAGGGCGAGGCGTAGAACACGCCCACCATGGGCGAAACGATCATGCGCGCCGCGCCGAAATCCGGGCCGTTGTCCACGGCGGGCGCGGGGGCCGGGGCGGGGACGGGCGCAGCTTCCTGCGGCGCCGCGGCCTCGGGGGCGGGAGCGCTCTGGGGCGCGGGGGCGTTCTCGATGCGGATGTGCAGCTCGCCCTCGCTCAGATCGAGCGCGGACAGGTTGTTCTTGCGCACCAGCTCGGCCAGCGCCTTGATGTCACTGATCTTCATGGCTTACACCCTCCGCAGCGCCACCGCGCCGTTGTGGCCGCCAAAGCCCAGCGACATGGACAGCGCCACGTCGGCCTGCGCCTGACGGGCAGCGCAGGGCACATAGTCCAGGTCGCAGTCGGGGTCGGGGCAGGTCAGGCCTATGGTGGGCGGCAGGATGCCGCTCTCCAGCGCCATGGCGGAGGCGATCAGCTCCACCGCGCCCGCCGCGCCCAGCATGTGGCCGGTCATGGACTTGGTGGAGGAAATGGCGGCCCTGCGGGCGTCCTCCTCGCCCAGCGCCAATTTTATGGCCATCGTCTCGGACTTGTCGTTGAGCGCGGTGCCGGTGCCGTGGGCGTTGATGTAGAGGGAATCGGCGCCGGGGCGGTAGTTTGCCTCCTCCAACGCGATCTTCATCGCGCGCGCGCCGCCGCTGCCGTCGGGACGGGGAGCGGTGACGTGGTAGGCGTCGCAGGTATTGCCGTAGCCGCAGACCTCGGCGTAGATGTGCGCGCCGCGGGACACGGCATGCTCATACTCCTCCAGCACCAGTATGCCCGCGCCCTCGCCCATTACAAAGCCCGCTCTCCGGGCGTCAAAGGGCAGAGAGGCCAGCAGGGGTTCGGTCTGCTGCGACAGCGCCATGCAGCTGGTAAAGCCCGCAATGGCAAGCGGCGTGATGGCCGCCTCGCTGCCGCCGGCATAGATGGCGTCGGCATAGCCGTGGGCGATGGCGTGATAGGCCTCGCCGACGGCGTGGGTGGAGGTGGCGCAGGCGGTGACGGTGGGCAGGCAGGGGCCCTGCGCGTCGTGGCGCATGGCGATGGTGCCCGCCGCCATGTTGGAGATCATCATGGGGATGAACAGCGCGGAGACGCGGGCGGGCCCACGGTCGCGCAGGCGGTTGGTCTGCTCGACGAAGGTGTTCATGCCGCCGATGCCGCTGCCCACGTACACGCCGAGGCGCTCGGGGGGCAGGGTGCCGTCGATGCCGCTGTCCAGCGCGGCCTGCTGCGCCGCGGCCACCGCATACTGCGCGAACAGATCCATGCGGCGCTGGGTGGGCACGTCCATGCCATATTCCGCCGCGTTGAAGTTCTTGACCTCTGCGGCGACCTTGACCTTGTAATCCGCCGTGTCAAAGCGGGTGATGGGACCGATGCCGCACACGCCGTCCGTCAGATTTTTCCAGAAATCACCAAGGGCGTTGCCAACAGGCGATACCACGCCCATGCCGGTGATGACGACTCGTTTCATTGCAGTTTCCTCCTGATGGGAAAGTCATTTTGTCACATCGCAAGCCCGCCGTCCACAGGGATGACGGCGCCTGTGATGTAACCGGCGCCCTCGGAGCACAGGAAGGCGACCAGCTGCGCCACGTCCTGCGCCTGGCCCAGGCGCTTTAGGGGGATCTGGGTGGTGAAGGCCTCGCGCGCGGCGTCGGGCAGCGCGCGGGTCATGTCTGTATCGATAAAGCCGGGGGCGACGGCGTTGCAGGTGATGCCGCGCGGCGCGAGCTCCTTGGCGATGGACTTGGTCAGACCGATCAAGCCCGCCTTGCTCGCCGCGTAGTTGGCCTGGCCCGCGTTGCCGCTCAGACCCACGACGGAAGAGATGTTGACGATGCGGCCCTCTCTTTGGCGCAGAAAATTTGAATAAGTATGGCGAATGAAATGAAATGCGCCCTTGAGGTTGACATCGATGACGGCGTCAAAGTCCTCCTGCCGCATCTGCGCGGCGAGGCGGTCCCGGGTAACGCCCGCGTTGTTGACGAGCGCGTAGATGGGGCCGAGGTCGGTTACGACCTGCTTGCACAGCGCGCCGACGGCGGCAAAGTCCGCCACGTTGCAGGCATAGGCCTGCGCCTGCACGTTCAGCTGCCGCAGCTGCTCGACTGTGTCCTGCGCGGCCTCGGTGTTGCCCGCGTAGACCACGGCCACGTTCATGCCCTGCGCGGCCAGCTCCAGCGCGATGGCGCGGCCGATGCCGCGGGATGCGCCGGTGACCAGCGCGGTCTTTCCTTTGATCATGATCTGCCTCCAAGCGTCGTCAGGGTTTCCATCAGGGTAACGGGGTCCTCCACGCGGCAGACGGTGGCCTCGGGCGCGATCTTCTTGATCAGCCCGGAGAGCGTCTTGCCCGCGCCGCACTCGACGAAGGCGTCCACGCCGTCTGCGAGCATGTTGCGCACGGTTTTTTCCCAGAGAACCGGGCTTTCCACCTGGCGGGCGAGCAGTTCTTCCGCGTCGTCGCCGTAGGGCTGCGCGGTGCAGTTGGCGTAGAGGGGGAGGTGATGGGCTGATAAGCGCAGGCCGCGCATCAGCATGTAGTCGGACAGGCCCACGGCGGCCTCGTGCATGTAGGGGCTGTGGAACGCGCCGGAGACGGCGAGCTTCATCGCGCGGCCGCGCAGGGCGGTCACGTCATTTATGAGCGCGTCGATCTGCGCCGCGTCGCCCGATACGACGGTCTGGCCGGGGCAGTTGTAGTTGACGGGGTAGACGTCGGGGTACTTATCGCACAGCGCCTCCACCTGCTGGGCGGTCAGGCGCAGCACGGCGGCCATGGCGACGCTCCTGCCCTGCGAGCAGGCGTCCATCAGCTCCGCACGGCGGCAGACCAGGCGCATCGCGTCGTCCTCGGCAAGCAGCCCGGAGAACGCGGCGGCCGCGATCTCGCCCAGCGAGAAGCCCGCGCAGGCGTCGGCGCGCACGCCCTGCTCCTCCAGCGCCCGCGCGCACGCGAGGTCCACCGCGTACAGGCAGGGCTGGGTGTTGAGCGTGCGGGAGAGGGTGTCCTTGTCGCCCTCGAAGCACTGGGCAAGCGTGCCGGGGCGCTCCTTTTCGGCGGCATCGAACACGGCGCGCGCTGCGGCGCTGGACTCGTAGAGCGCCTTGCCCATGCCGGGGTACTGCGCGCCCTGTCCCGCGAATACAAACGCTATTTTACCCATTGTGCGGCTCCTTTCAGCAGCGCCTCGGCCTCAGTGAACATCTCGCGGATGATCTCGGCGGCGGGCTGCTCCTTTTTGACCAGGCCCGCGATCTGCCCGCACATGAAGGAGCCGTTCTGCTCGTCGCCCTCGCGCGCGGCCTTGCGCATCGCGCCCACGCCCAGGCGCTCGAACTCCTCGGCGGTGAAGCTCTCGGAGTACTCCAGCTCCTGCATGCGGCGGGCGACGGGGGATTTCAGCCCGCGCGCGGGATGGCCCACCCTGCGGCCGGTGACCATGGTGTCGATGTCCTTGGCCTTGAGCACGCGCTGCTTGTAATTTTCGTGGATGGTGCACTCGTTGGCCACGAGGAAGCGGGTGCCCACCTGCACACCCTTTGCGCCCAGCATCAGCGCCGCGGCCACGCCGCGCCCATCGCCGATGCCGCCCGCGGCCAGCACGGGGATGCTGACGGCGTCCACCACCTGCGGGGTGAGCGCCATGGTGGTCAGATCGCCCACATGGCCGCCCGACTCGCCACCCTCGGCCACGACCGCGCAGGCGCCCATGCGCTCGCACATCTTGGCGATGGCGACGGAGGGCACCACGGGGATGACCTTGAGGCCGGCGGCCACCCAGGTCTTGATGTACTTGGAGGGCAGGCCCGCGCCGGTGACGACCACGGGCACCTTCTCCTGGGCGACTACCTGCGCGACCTCGTCGGCAAAGGGCGAGAGCAGCATCACGTTGACGCCGAAGGGCTTGTCGGTGATCTGACGGATCTTTTGGATCTCGGCGCGCAGCTGCTCGCCGTTGGAGTTCATGCCCGCGATGATGCCAAGGCCGCCGGCGTTGGAGACGGCGCCTGCGAGCGAGGCGTCCGACACCCAGGCCATGCCGCCCTGGAAGATGGGGTATTCGATCCCCAGCATGTCACAGATTTCGGTCTTGATCATGGTTTACGCCTGCTGGTCGATGAGGGTGACGATGTCCTGCACGGTCTTGAGGTCGGGGCTCATCTCGATCTGCGCGCCGAACTCGTCCTCGAAGTTCATGATGAGCTCCACGGTGTCCAGAGAGTCCACGCCCAGCTCGCTAAAGGTGCTGTCGGGGGTGATGGTGGCCACGTCGATGTCCTTGTAGTCCGCGATGATCTTGGCGACTTTCTCAAAAGTCATGGTGATTTCCTCCTTTGGGGAATGTGGATTTTTTATGCAAACGCGGATTTTTTCCCGCGATGGCACCTATTTTGTTGCTAGATGCGCAGCAGCGCCGCGCCGTGGGTCAGCCCCGCGCCGAACGCGGAAAGCGCGACCAGCTGGCCGTCGCGCAGGCGCCCGTCGCGGCGCATTTCGTCCAGCAGCAGCGGGATGCAGGCCGAGGAGGTGTTGCCGCAGCGCGCGATGTTGCCGGGGAACTTCTCCTTGGGCTGCTTGAGCCGCAGCTGGGCGGCGTTGAGTATGCGCTGGTTGGCCTGATGCAGCAGGAACCAATCCACTTGCTCAAGCGACACGCCGGCCTGATCGCACACCGCGCGCAGGTCACTCACGCACGAGGACACCGCAAAGCGGTAGACCTCCTGGCCGTTCATGCTGAGTTTGCCGGTCTTCCCCGGCGCGGTGAAGGGGCTGTTGGAGACCGGTCCGGGCATGCACAGGAAGGCGTCGTTGAACTCGGTGGCCAGGTGGGTTGCCAGGCACGCGCCGTCGCCGCCCTTTTCCAGCACCACCGCGCCCGAGCCGTCGCCAAAGAGTACGCAGGTGCTGCGGTTGTTCCAGTCCGCAAGGAAGGAGGGCTTTTCCGCCGCCACCAGCAGGATGCGCTGCGCCTTGCCCGCGGCAAAGTAGGCGTCGGCGACGTCCAGCGCCTTGATAAAGCCCGTGCACGCGCCGTTGACGTCCAGGGTCTTGCCGTGGTAGCCGATGCCGCCCGCCACAAAGCAGGCGGAGCCGGGCGTGACGCAGTCCGACAGCACGCTGGTGCAGATGATCAGGTCCAGCTGATCCGCGGTCAGCCCCGCGTCCTGCAGCGCGCGCTGCGCCGCGGCGGTCGCGAGCTCCGCCAGCGTCTCCTCCTTGATGATGTGCCGCTCCCGGATGCCCGTGTGCGACACGATCCACTCGTCGCTGGTGTCCAGGATCCGGCTCAGGTCGTCATTGGTGACGACCTGCTCGGGCAGCGCGCTGCCGCTTCCGATGATCTTCATATTGCAATTCCCTCACTTTTTCGCATTGTACTCCTGCTGCTTGCGCTCAAAGAATGCGTTGAGCTTGCCCAGCACCTTCACCAGCGTCTCCACCTCGTTTTCGCTCATCTCGCCGGTGATGGAGCGCACCATGTTTTCGTGGAAGTAGCGGTGGGCGGCGTCCATCTTGCGGCCCTGGCGCGTCAGCGTCACCAGCGTCACGCGCGCGTCGCGGGTGTCCTTGTGCTTTTCGACGTAGCCCTTCTTCTCCAGCCGCTTGATGGCCACGGTGACGGTGGGCAGCGTCAGCCCCAGCGTCTGCGCGATGGACGTGATGGAGGCCTGCCCGTCCGGGCTGCGCCCCACGACCTCCAGCCCGTGCAGCTCCGCAATGGTCAGGTCGGTCTTGTGCGAGGCCAGCATGCTGTCCTCCACCCTCCCGATGTTGTCATAGGTGGATACCAACAGCTCGTTGAGCTCCCGTTCCGCACGTCTCAGCATTTGGCCATACGCTCCTCTTCCACAGCTTCATTTAGTTAGTCAATCTAAGTATATCACGCTTTCGGTGTTTGTCAATGCGACAAAAATGAACATTCGGTAAAGCCTCGTCCCGTCGGGGCGAAAAGATACGCGCAGGACAAAGAAACGCGCACGGCATCGCCGCACGCGTTTCTTTCGTTTTCAGTCCGCCCTTCCCTCGAACACGGGGCGGACGGCGCGCATGCCTGCGCCCAGCGTAGCCAGCGTGCCGATCAGCAGTGCCAGCATGGAGCCCGCCGCCACGGCGCGCATGGGCAGGCAGTCGCCCAGCGCGCCGCCCAGCAGCTGACCGGAGATGGCGCCCAGCGACGCGGTGACGGAGGCGGCGCTGTTGAACCGGGCGCGCACCGCGTCGGGGACGTAGCTCTGCACGCCGGTGCTGCGCTGCGCATAGGCCGCGGCGCCCGCCAGTGAACCCACAAGGGGCAGCGCCAACATGCCCGGCAGCGGCAGGAACAGGTAGAGGCCGTAGCACAGGCAGACGGCGGCGTTGAGGCCCAGCAGCAGCGGAGCCTTCCACTGCCGCGGGATGCGCGCCAGGTAGTTGCCCGCGCTGCCCGCCAGCCGCCCCGCCACGCCGAACACGCCCACCCAGGTGTAGGCCTGCACGCCCAGCCCCTCGGGGGACTTGAACCACGGCAGCGTGACGGTGTTCATCACGCAGTGGCACAGCTCGCTCAGCGCCACGAACGCGATCACGATGAGCAGGCCCTTTTCCGCGGAAATGAAGCGCAGCCCCTCGCGCAGGCCACTTCCGTACTGACGCAGCCGGTCGCGGCCAGTTTCGTTGGCGGCGGAGATGTGCGTTTCGTTAGCATGGATGCGCGTCTCGCATATAGCGGCGACCAGGAATGTGGCAGCGTTGAACAGAAATAGCGGCGTCAGCCCCACGCGCTCATAGGCCCAGGCCGACACGGGCAGCAGCACCGTGGTCAGCGCGCCCAGCAGGCTGGAGACGCTGTATGCGCGGCTGAGGTGCTCCGGGGCCACGAGCGTGGGAAAGAAGCTGTCGTACGCCACGGCGTAGACGCTGTCCGTGGTGCCGATGAGCGCGGCCATTGCCAGCAGCACGGGGAAGGTGATCGCATCCACCGCCACCAGCAGCGCCGCCGCAAGGTAGAAGGCCGCCGAGAAAAAGTCAAGTGCGTAGATGGTACGGCGTCGCGAGCGGCGGTCCAGCCACGGCCCGGCGAGCAGCGGCATCACGAGCCTGGGCAGATTGTACACCACCTGAAACAGCCCGAAGGCCAGCACCGACTGCGTGTGATCCAGCACCAGCATGCTGATGGCCAGCGAGGAGATGTTGTTGCCCGCCATGGACACCAGCGAGCCCGCGGTCAGGATCGCAAAGTCCCGCGTCCAGATCGACGCGTGCTTTCGCTTCATTTAGTTCCCCTCCTCCGCCGCAAACGCGTGCAGCGTCAGGTCCAGCGCGATGGCGCGGGCGGTGGGCTCGTCGATGGGCTCCTTTCCGGAGTCGTAGTAGGTGTGCAGCGCCCAATCGGCCAGCATGGAGACGAAGCTGTAGACAAGATGCCGCAGGTAGGAGATGCGCCGCATCTGCCCGCAGTCCATATACGCGTGCAGCTCCTTCTCAAACAGCTCGAACAGTGTCTGGCGCTGCCGCCAGTATTCGCCCGCCACTTCGCCCAGCGGGTCGCCGCAGCCCTCCAGCAGGCAGATGGCCGTGCGGTAGCGCACCATGCCGTCGTAGACTGCGGGCACCATTTCTTCGAACGGCATGCGCGTCGAGATGCCCCGGTAAATGTCAAAATACTTCTCTCCCCATGAGATCAGTCCGCGCATCAGCTCGCCCTCGGACAGCTCCCGGAAGGGCAGCTCCGTCTCCTCCACCTGCCCGCCCGCAAACGCCGTCATCAGGCAGAAGTGCAGACAGGCCAGCTTGCTGTCGAACAGCTTGTACATCGAGCCCGTCGCGATGCCCGCCGCCTTCGCGATGTCCCCCACCTGCGTCGCCTTGAACCCCTTTTCGATGAACATGCGGCTGCCCGCCTCATACACACCGTAAAGCCTCGCATCCATACTTCTCTCCTCCTCATCCTTAGAAATGAATGATTCGTTCATTCACAGTATATGCCAGCAGAAGGGGGTTGTCAACCCCCTTTTCCGAAATTGAGCCACTATATTTATCTGTTTTACGGTGTGAAGTCCTTCCAGATCTCCTGCGCGGTCTGCGGGCGGGAGACGAAGAGGAAGGCGTCGGGGTCGCGCACGAACTGCGCGTAGATGGGCTCGCCCTGCCGCAGGCCGAGCTGCGCGTAGGGCTCGGGCGCTTTGCGGACGAGCGCGCAGGGCGCGTAGGCGTCGTTGTGCAGCCAGTCCAGCCCGCTGTCCTGCCGCAGCAGCGGGAAGAACGCCATGCCGCCGTGCGCGCGGACGCCGTCGTAGACAAAGCCGTAGTCACGCACGCACCACGCGCCGAAGGTGAGGGGCTGCGCGGGGTCTGCGGAGATGGTGGCGTGCGCCCAGTACGGCGGCACAACGACGACCTGCCCGGGGCCGGCCTCCACAGCAAAGCAGCGGCCGGGATCGTCGGTGTCGCGCTCCTGCATGTAGATCACCGCCCTGCCCGACCAGATCTCGTAGACCTCGGGCGTGGAAGAGCCGCAGGACGCGCTGACGGCGTGGATGTGCCCCTGCGAGCGCATGGGCTCCTGCCCCAGGCGCCCGCTCGCGTAGGTCACCGCGCCGTAGAGCAGGTCGCGCGCCAGCATGGCAGGCCTGTCCTGCTCGCGGCCCACGTCCATCGCGATGGCGTAGACGGGGTCGGGGCCGTCGCACCCGGGGTCGCGCAGGGATTTCCGTATTGCGTCCAGGCGGCGCAGCTCCACCTCGGGGCCGAACACGCCGGGACCGTATGCAAAGCCCATGGGATGGACCGTGGGCCGGATGTCAAAACCAACGTCGATCATGTTAAGCTGCCTC
>JAXEXP010000028.1:0-37144 GCA_034113365.1 Candidatus Spyradocola sp. | reverse complement strand
AGATGCGCGGCAGCACCGCACCGGAGGCGGCCAGCTCCCGGGCCTTGTGATAGAGGTCGTTGGGTCCGCCGTGGATCTCCTCGGCCGGGCCGAAGAGCGCCAGACCGTTGTCCTTCAGGGGGCACTCGTGGCGGAAGACCTGCTCGGTGATTTCCACGGCGCTGGACATGGCGCCGATGGCGCCGAACTTCTCCGGGCAGGTCAGGCCCAGCTTCAGCGCGCCGTAGCCGCCCATGGACAGGCCGGCGGCGAAGGTGTCCTCGCGCTTGTCGCTCATGTAGGGGAAGAAGGAGCGGCAGATGGCGGGCAGCTCCTTAGAGATGTAGGTCCACCACTTGTGGCCCATGTACATGTCGGTGTACCAGCCCAGCTGGGTCGAGGGCATCACCACGGCGATGCCATAGTCGGCGGCGTAGCGCTCGATGGAGGTCCTGCGCTGCCAGATGGTGTGGTCGTCGCTCATGCCGTGCAGCAGGTAGAGTACGGGGTACTTGCCCTCGCTGCGCTTGCCTTCCATGCCGATCTGCCCATGCGTCTGCTCGGGCAGGATCACATCCATCTCCGCGCACATGCCCAGTACGTCGGAGAAGAAATCAACGTGCAGTAGTGCCATGATACGGTTTCCTCCTTATGTTTGTTTATGGAACAAGTATAGCACAAATCCCAATTACTGTAAACAAACGATTAAGGCGCGCTCAGCGATGCACCGCGAGGCAGCAGCAGACGCCGGGCAGCGGGTGGATGGGATAGCGGTGCTCCAGAAGGTTGTGGCGTTCAAAAAAGCGTTTTTCCAGCCCTGTATCGTCCAGATGCTCGTAGATGCGGAAGCCGTGGTCTGCCAGCAGGCGCTCCATGCGATCGTAGGGGTAGACGGCCTTCATCGGCTCGCCCGCGCCTGCCGCGAGCTGCGACTGCGCGCCGTCGCCCTGCGGGGCGGGGTAGTCGAACGCGAGCGCGCTGCCGGGTGGGAGCAGCTCGGACAGGGACGCGAGCAGCGCGGAGAATTCTTCCTCGGTCAGATAGTAGATGAGGCCGAGCAGGCTGCACAGCGTCTTGGCCTTGGGATTGAAGGACGGACAGGCTCGCAGCTGCTGCGCCCAAGCGGGGTTGGACAGATCGGTTGGGAGGAGGGTGACGTTGTCGGGCAGGGACAGGCCCGCGCGGGCGATGCGGTCCAGCTTATCGCGCTGCATCTGCGGGCGGTCGAGCTCGATGATGGTCAGGTTACGCGCCCAGTCGGGCTGACGCAGCGCGAAGGTGTCGTAGCCCGCGCCGAGGATGAGGTACTGGCGCGTGCCGATGGTCACGGCGGTGCGCAGCGCGTCCTCGGCAAACGCGGCGCGGCCCAGCGGCGAGGGGGAGAGCCTGCCGCGCACGATGCGGTCCAGCGCCTGCGCGGGCGTGCCGGTGAAGTCCGGGAAGAAATATTGCACGCCCTGCTGCATGGAACGCGCGATCTCGCTGCGCTCCTCGGCGCTGAGCAGCTGGGAAGCGATGGGGTCGGAGAACACGGGGACGCGGCTGTGGTCGTGATGGTAGGCCCGCGCGAACAGGCAGATCTTCGCGGTCATGCTGATTTCGGTCATGTTCATGCACCTCCTGCAATATCTAATACACCATGTGCTGGAAGGATACAAGACTTGACTTTTTGATCAAAATGTGGTAATATAGACACAGAAAAAGTTGAAAAAAGTCCGATGCGGAGCGAAAACGCATCGGACTTTTCAGTATGTGAGATAACTTTTCTGAAAATTTGCATGGTGTGATTCGGTGCGCCTGGGACAGGACTGGCGCTTTACGGACACCTCATCAGGCGCCTGCGGGCGCCAGCTTCCCCTCAAAGGGACGCCAAAGGATGTACAGTGCTGCTGTCTGCATAGGTTTTGCGGTTGGAATCATTTTTTGAGCAGTTTGGGGAGGGCGGAGGCGTCCATCAGGTTGACGGAGACCAGCTTGCCGTCCAGCAGCAGCGCCCAGTTGTTGAACACGCAGGGAAGGGATTTGGCCTTGTCCAACGTGTCGACGTGGACGATGGAGATGGGGACGGCGTTGTCCGCGCACCAGGTGCGGATGCTCTCGACCTTCTGCGGTATGAAGGGGCACTGGTCGTCGTAATAGAGCGTCAAGCCCTGCTGCGGCGCGGGGGCTTTGACGGAAGGGGCGAAGAGCGGCAGCGTGCCGTCAAAGGACAGCGCGAGCAGCTCGTAGCCGTCGTCCGTCTCGTCCACGGCGGTGAAGCCGTATTTTTTGGCGAAGGACTGGTCGGCCAGCCATGCCTTCTGCTTCTTTGCACCCAACATGCACACGCCGGACCTGCCCTGTGCGCGGGCGTCGGCCAGGCAGGACTCCATCAGCGCACGGCCGTACCCCTTGCCCTTGTGCTCGCCCGTGACCCACAGGCAGTAGATGTAGAGGTAGTTGTCGCCCACGATGGGCACCCATGCCGTCTCCAGCGGGGCGTATTCGATGAACACGGTGGCCTTTTTGTCGCTGAGCTTGCGGAACACGTGCCCCTCGGGCAGGCGATCGGCCAGCCAGCTTCGCTTGGCCTCCACACCCGGGTGGCGGACCTTGCTGCGGATGATGCAGCAAAGGTGCTCGGTTTCGAGGTTGTCCGGGGTGAGCGTCGTCCATTCGGTGCACATGGGGTCATTGTCCTCCCTGTGTCTGCTGTAAGAAATGCCTATTTTTCAGGCTTTGCGTACTGGTTGATGACGGAGAGCACCTTTTCCAGGCCGTTGCCGCTGGGCTCGGCGTCCATGCGGGCGCGCAGCTCGTCCTTGTTGGCGTACAGGTCGCGCACGCACTTGACGAGCGAATCGGCGGTCATCTGGCTCTGATCCAGCACGTGGGCCAGACCGCGCTTCTCAAAGGAGGCGGCGTTTTCGATCTGGTCGCCGCGCGACGCGCCCTTGGGGTAGGGGATGAGCAGACAGGGCTTTTTGAGCGCGAGGATCTCGCACAGCGTGTTGCTGCCTGCACGGGAAATGAGCAGGTCGGCGCAGGCAAAGGCGTCGCTCATGCCGTCGGTGAGGTATTCCACCTGGCGGTAGCCGCTGAAGGTGTCGCAGGCGGGGTCGAGGTTGCCCTTGCCGCACAGGTGCAGCACGTCAAAGTCGGGCAGCAGGCGGGGCAGCGCCTCGCGCACGCAGGCGTTGATGGCCTGTGCGCCGGACGAGCCGCCCGTGACCATCAAAATGGGCTTGTCCCCCTTGAGCTGGAAGCGCGCAAGGCCGCCCTCGCGCCTGCCCTGGAACAGTTCGTCGCGCAGCGGCGTGCCGGCATAGACGCCGCGGCGCACCAGCTTTGCGGTCTCGGGGAAGGTGGTGCACACGGCCTTGGCAAAGGGCATGCACAGCTTGTTGGCAAGGCCGGGGGTGAGGTCGGACTCGTGCAGCACCACGGGCACGCCGTTCAGCGCCGCGCCGTAGACCACGGGTACCGACACGAAGCCGCCCTTGGAGAACACCACGTTGGGCTTGAGCTTGCGGATGATGCCGGTGGCCTGCCCTACGCCCTTGATGACGCGGAAGGGGTCGGAGAGGTTCTTTACGTCCAGATAGCGGCGCAGCTTGCCCACCGCCACCGCGTGATAGGGGATGCCCAGCGGCTCGATGAGCCCGCGCTCCATGCCGTTTTCCGAGCCGATATAGTGAATGTCCCAGCCCGCGGCCTGAAGATGCGGGATGAGCGCCAGGTTTGCCGTGACGTGGCCGGCCGTGCCGCCGCCGGTGAGTACGATCCTTTTCAACACCGTTTCCTCCTGACAGAGATGGATTTTCCATATTATTATGAATCCCATTTGGCAATAAGTAAAGAGAAACTTGTGAAAATCCCTGTCGAAACGGGTTTTGTTTTGACAGAAGCGCTGTACGGGAGTACAATGGGTCTGATAAAACATAAAGGAGGATGTGTTTTTGATGGAACGCATCGAGGAGAAGGTCACACAGAAGCAGAGAGAGTTTGACGGCGTGGTCATCGACGTGGAGCACTGGCAGGTGCAGCTGCCCGACGGCAACGAATCGCTGCGCGAGGTGGTGCTGCACAAGGGCGCGGCGGCGGTGATCCCCGTGGACGACAAGGGGCGCGTTGCGATGGTGCGGCAGTACCGCACGCCCATCGAGCGCGTGACGCTGGAGATCCCCGCGGGCAAGCTGGACTATGTGGGCGAGGATCCCTTCGTCTGCGCGCAGCGCGAGCTGCGCGAGGAGACCGGCCTGCACGCGGACAAGTGGCGCAAGCTGGTCGCGCTGCGCACCACGCCGGGCTTCTGCAACGAGACCATCCACATGTACATGGCGCAGGGGCTTTCGCAGGGCAGTCAGGACCTGGACGAGGATGAGTTCCTCAACGTGGAATGGATGCCCATCGGCGACGTGGTGGAGATGATCCTGGAGGGCAAGATCGAGGACAGCAAGACCATCGCCGCGGTGATGATGGCCTGGGAAATCCTGCGCAGGGAGCAGGCGTAGGGAGAGATGAGCGCTTTTCCTGCGCCCCGGGAAGGAGGCGCGCGGGATGCGCACGGAGGAATTGCGCGAAAACTGGCATTTGATGGGGAAGATCCGGGGCGCGGCGCAGCCGGACGTACAGGGCGACTGCGCGCTGCCCTTTGCGCTGGGCGAATGGGCACAGGTCTGCGGCCGGGACGGGCTGTTCCTGCGCGGCTGGGAGCTCTGCCGCACGGTTGCGCGGCCCGAGGAGCCCACGCACAGCCACGCCGAGCGCACGCTGCTGACGCTGGAGGGCGTGCGCGGCGAGGGCGAGCTGCTGCTGGACGAGCAGGTGCTCTGTGACCTGCGGCCGCACGTGGAGGTGGACGTCTCCGAGGCGCTACGGCAGGGCGAGGCGCTGCTGACGCTGCGGTTTTTCCCGCACATCCCGCGCTTGTACTCGGGAGAGCACGGGCGCGATCTGCCGGTGGAGACAGGACTGTTCGCGGCGCGGCTGCGGAATGTGTATCTGCTGCGCATCGAGCGCGTGGAGGCGGCGCCGGAGGGCGTGCGCATCGGGCTGTACGCCTACGGCGCGGGGAAGGTGCGCCTGTGCCTGCGGCTGGTGCGCGGCGAGCAGCTGCTGTGGTCTGAAAACGTGGAGACGCGCGTGTGCGTGGGGAGGCAGGAGCTGCTGCGCCCGGTGCCGGACGTGGGACCGGAGGGCGCGGTGCTGCACGTGCGCGTGGACATGGGCGGCGAGGGCTGCGACGCGTGCGAGACGCCCTATCTGCGGCCGGGAAAGGCTGCGAGGGCTGCGGCGCATGTCCGCGCTGTGCCCGGCGAGGAACAGCTGCGCGGGCTGCGCGAGGCGGGCTTTGACGGCGTCGTGCTGCACGGGTATGCGCACGAGGGCATTTGCAGGGCTTGCGCCAGGATTGGGCTGCGGCTGGAGCAGGCGGGCCCGGAGCTGGCGCTGCAGCCGCTGCTGCGTCCCGGGGCGGAGCAGCAGGCTGCGGAGGAAGGACAATGCCTTTGCGCGCCGCTCGCGGACGAGGAAGGGCAGCTTGCCCATGCGGAGAAGCTGCGCGAGGCGGTGCTGCGCACGCGCATTGCGGGGCGGCAGGTGCAGGTGCTGGCGCTGGGACGGCAGCGCGATGCCCAGGACGGGCTGTTCGACGCGGAAGGCGAGCCGCGGCAAGCGCTCTACGCGCTCAAGAACGCGCTGGGGCGCATTGCGGTGTGCGCGCTGACGGAACGCAGGGTCTATTATCCGTTTGCGCAGTTCAGCGCGCGCATCCTGCTGCTGTGCGACGCGCCCGACGGCGAGGCGGCGGTGGTGCGGGCGCAGCTGACGCTGTGGGACGGCACCGAGGTGGCGAGCCGCAGCTTTGCGCTGTGCGCGGACAGGCGCGTGACGGAGGCGGGGAAGCTGCGCGCACAGCTGCCCTGGGCGCGGCTGGACGGGCTGGTGCTGCGCCTGCAGTGCTGGAAGGGCGGGCGTCTTGCGGCGCAGAGCCATGCGTGGTACCCCTGCGCGGGCGAAAACGGCGGCGCGCTGGCCTATCCGCGGGCGGAGCTGGAAATGCGGGAAATGGATGGCAAGCGGGCGCTGTGCAATGAAGGCGATGCGGCGGCGGTGGGCGTAACGGTGCTGCAGGGCGGAAGGCCCCTGCTGTGCTGGGGCGCGCTGCTGCCCGGCGAGCGCGTGGAGCTTGCGCCGGAGGGCGACATCGTGGTAAAATATGGCAACCCCATCAGGAAGGGCGGTGGCAGCAGTGCTGAACAGCGGATTTTACGAGGCATTTTCCCCGATCACGACGGAGCGGCTGCTGATCCGCAAGCTGGGGATCGGTGACGCGGAGGACATCTATGCCGTCAGCCGCAATCCCGCGGTGAGCCGGTTCGTGCTGTGGGAGACGCACCGGTCCATTGCGGATTCCCGCAGCATGATCCGCGGCGTGCTGCGCTCCTACCGCCTGCAGGAGCCCGCGGCGCTGGGCATCGTGCTGCGGGAGACGGGGCATGTGGTGGGAACCATCGGCTTTCTGTGGATCGACCGGGAGCACAACGCGGCGGAGATCGGGTACTCGCTGACCGAGGAGCTGTGGAACCGCGGGCTGATGACCGAGGCGCTGCGCGCGATGCTGCGCTTTGGCTTTGAGACGCTGCACCTGAACCGCATCGAGGCGCAGTTTGACGTGCGCAACGCGGCTTCGGGGCGCGTGATGAGCAAGGCGGGCATGAAGAAGGAGGGCGTGCTGCGCCAGCGGCTGTACAACAAGGGCGAGTACATCGACGTGGAGCTCTGGTCGATGCTCGCAAGCGATTATGAGCAGAAACAGAGGTAAAAAGGCGCCGTCGGGCAGAAGAAACCCGGCGGCGCATATTTTTCCGGAAAATGGCGTCAATGCTTTTGCAGGCGCGATAGGCGGGCCCGGAGGCGGGCGCGGCGGCGAAGGGTGGCGGGCTTGTCGGCGGCATAGCGGCCATCGTCTGTGGGGATCAGCACGTCGCCCTCGGCGGCGTCGGGGGTGAGAAGGGCGCGGTCCACGGAGAACACGCCGTCCTCCCCCTCGATTAGGGCGCGATCCTCCTCAAAACGGTCGAGTATCAGCATGAAACGGCCTCCTTTGGCGTTGGGTATGGGTTGATTGTACCGCAGCTGGCAGAAAGTTGCAACACAAAGCCGTGCTTTCGCGTTTTACTATCTGTGCAAAGACGGCATAAAGGCTTTGCTTCTTTTCGGTTCATGGTTTATAATAGAGGCAAAGAGTACAGACTGTACGAACGACGGTTTGCGGGGTGGTGTGGAAATGGATAGAATATGGTCCGAGCTTCAGGTCTTTTGGGCCAATGCGGTGGAAAGGCTGACGATCAACGACGTGATCGACATCGTTATCGTGGCCATCATGCTGTACAATCTTCTGCTGCTGACCAGGGAGACGCGCGCCAATCAGGTCCTAAAGGGCGTGGGCATCATCGTGGTGGCCTACTGGGTCTCCGAGCTGCTCAAGCTGCAGGCCTTCCACTGGATCATGGGGTACATCATGGAGGCGGGCGCGGTGGTGCTGGTGGTGCTGTTTCAGCCCGAATTGCGCCGCGCGCTGGAAAAGATCGGCCGCAAGACGGGTCTGGTGGACATGGTGCACCATCAGGAGAACGCGGACGAGGTGGACCGCATGATCGAGGAGATCATTCGCGCAATGGAGAACCTCTCGCGCCGCAAGGTGGGCGCGCTGATCGTGGTGGAGCACAAGACCGCGCTGGGCGACGTGATCGAGACGGGCAACATGCTGGACTCCATCGTGTCGGCGGCGCTGCTGGAGAACATATTTGAGCCCAATACCCCCCTGCACGACGGCGCGCTCATCATCCGGGGCACGCGCATCGTCGCCGCGGGCTGCTTTTTGCAGCTGACGGAGGAGAATTCCATCTCCAAGCAGCTGGGCACGCGCCACAGGGCCGCCATCGGCGTGACGGAGCAGACCGACGCCACCTCGCTGATCGTGTCCGAGGAGACGGGCATCATGTCCATGGCGCGCAGCGGCAAGCTCACGCGGCACATGGACGCGCAGTCGCTGCGCACGGTGCTGCACGAGATCTACGACCCGGACAAGGACACCGTCACCGGCGTCATCACCCCGATGATCAACAGGTGGAGGGGTAAGAAATGAGCGAGAAGAAAAACGAGCGCAAGCTGAAGCGCGCGCAGAAAAAGGCCGAGCTGGAACAGAAGATGTCCAAGGTCCCGGTGGTGCGCAGGCTCTTTCACAACACGGGCCTGAAGATCATATCGTTTGTGTTCGCCGTGATCCTGTGGGGCATGGTCATGTCCCAGACCAATCCGCCGCGCCTGAAGATGGTCTACGACGTGCCGGTGGAGCTGACCGGGCTGGAGACGCTCAACAACCGCGGGCTGTCGCTGGCCACCGAGGCAGAAGAGCTGCCGGACACGGTGGACGTAAAGCTCGAGGTGCCCATGGACGACCTCTCCCGCGTGTCGGCGGAAAACGTCAGCGCGGTGCTCGACCTCTCCCGCGTGATGACCACCGGGGAGCATGAGCTTTCCGTCGACCTGCGCACGGCGTACGGAACGGTGACATCTTCGACGGTGAGTAGCGTCTCGGTGGAGATCGAGAGCCTGACCACCTCCATCGTGCCGGTGCAGGTGAGCACCACGGGCGCGCTGAGCGAGAACCTGCGCATGGGCAAGGTCGTGGCCACGCCCGCGCAGTTCCAGATCACCGGGCCGGAGACCGACGTCAACCGCGTGGTGGCCGCCGTGGTCGAGGTGGATCTGAGCGTGTTGACGGGCGATTTGAACCGCTCGATGGTCTACACGCTGGTGGACGAGAACTATGAGCCGGTGCAGTCCGTCAACATCACCTCCACCATCGGAAATTCCGTTTCGGTGTCTCTGCCGGTCTATCCCATCAAGGAGGTGCCCATCGCGTTTGAATCCTCCACCACGGGGCTGCTCAAGGAGGGCTTCTATGTGGAGGGCATCGAGGTCGCGCCGCAGACCGTGCGCGTGGCCGCGCCGCAGGCCGTGCTGGATGAGATCGACAGCATCCCCGTCTCCACCATCGACCTGGAGGGCGTCAGCGAGTCCATCACCACGACGCTGCCGCTGAAAAAGAGCGCGGACATCGTGTGGACGGACGTAAACGAGGTGGACGTGGTGGTGCGCGTCAAAGAGGAAGAGGCGACCAAGACCTTCAGCGGCATACAGGTCAAGTACCGCAATCTTGCCGCCGGCTATAAGGTGGAGATGTACAACGCCACGGTGGACATCGAGGTCACCATGGCAAAGTCCAAGCTGGAGAAGCTGAGCAACGAGGACATCTGGATCTACGTGGACCTTGCGGGAATGGGGCAGACGCCCGATACCACTGCGCCGCTGCAGGTCTACATCAAGACCGACGCGCTGTCGAGCGTCTACCAGCTGAGCACGGAAAAGATCGTGATCCGCATCGACAAGGCCTCCTGAGGAGGGATGGATGATTGCTGAATATTGAAACCATCGTAGGCTCCGGCGACGCGCTGCTGCCCAGCTCGGGCTTCTGGGGCTTTCTGCTGGACCATTGGCTGGCCGTGGGCATCGCGGTGATGGTCGTGGGCTTTCTCATCGACCAGGTGCTCTATGTGGTGCGCTACCGCCCACAGGACAGCTGGCGCGAGGCCTACTACGCATTCCGACGCTTTCTGACGGCGCGCTTTGGCGCAAAGCCCGCGGTGGAGGCGCCCGTGCCGGAGGAGTACAACCCACTTGAGCATTCGGGCATGACGGAGCGCAGGGAGGAGCCGGTGCGGCCTCAGCCCGTGATCCGCCGCGCGCAGCAGGCGCCCGCGCAGGAGGAGACCGTATACGCCGCCCCGCAGCGCGAGCACAGTGCGCCGCATCCGCAGCAGGCGCAGCAGCCCGTGATCCGCAGGGGAGGCGCGCAGTATTCGCCCCACCCTGTGCAGGCCGCAGAGCAGGCGGACGACGACGCGCCGCTGGTGGTGCGCGCCGCCCATACCCCGCCCCCGGTGAGCGCAGAGCCCATCACGCAGAACGGAAACGACAGAACGGAGTAAAGCCATAGATGGAAACGAACCGATTGGAGCGCCTGCCGGACGCGCGCATACTCGTGCTGGTGGGCAATTACGGCAGCGGAAAGACCGAGATCTCGCTGAACCTTGCGCTGAAATACGCGCAGCGCGGCGAGCAGGTGACGCTGGTGGATCTGGACATTGTAAACCCCTACTTTCGCTCGTCGGAGCGCACGCAGCTGCTGGAGGAACACGGCATCAGGGTCTACGCGCCCTCGTTTGCCATGTCCACGGTGGACGTGCCCAGCCTGCCTGCGGACATTCAAGCGGTGTTTGCGGACAAGAGCCGCCGCGTGATCTTCGACGTGGGCGGCGACGACACGGGCGCGGCGGCTCTGGGGCAGTACAAGCCCTATTTTGACCGGGATGACGTGCAAATGCTGTTCGTGGTCAACGCGTTCCGGCCGCTGTCGGGCGATGCGGACTCGGTGTGCGACCTGATGCACCGCGTGGCCGCCCGCGCACGGCTGACGCCGACTGCGATGATCAACAACGCCAACGTCGCCTGGGAGACGGGCAGCGCGGAATTGGAGCGCGGCGAGGAGCTGCTTTCCGAGGTGTCCGCGCGCATGAATATACCGGTTGGCTACCTCTGTGCTAAGGAGGACGTGATGACGCAGCTCCCCGAAAACCTCTCCGGGGAACGCATCACCATCGACATCCTGATGCGCCCGGAGTGGCTATAAGCTGTTTCGGGAAGGAGGAGAGCGCGTCATGTGGCTGAACCACGAGATGATGCGGATCGACCTGAGCAAAGCACTCTGTGCCCGTGCCTGACGGACGGTGGCGCACAGAGAGACTGATGTAAACTTTTGTCCGTCGCGCATGGGGAATGGATTCCATAAATAAAGGGAGTGCATCTTCATGCAGAAACAAAACGAAAACGGAAAACCCTTCAAGACCTTTATCGCCTTTTGTCTGACGCAGTCGGTGTCGCAGCTGGGCAGCGCCATGACGAGCTATGCGCTGGTGCTGTGGGTGTACGCGCAGACGGGCGCGGCGCTGTCCGTGTCGCTGCTGACGCTCTGCACCTACGTCCCCTACATACTGGTCAGCGTGTTCGCGGGCGGGTTTGTGGATGCGCATTTCAAGAAGCGCATCATGCTCGTGTGCGACGGCGTCGCGTTTCTGTGCACGGTGTCCATCGCGGCGGCGCTGCTGATGGGACGGCTGACGGTGGGGCACATCCTCGTTGTCAACACCATCGTGGGCTTTATGAACGCGTTCCAGCAGCCTGCGTCCGCTGTGGTCAGCGGCATGCTCGTGCCTCAGGATAAGCTGACGCGCATGGCGGGGCTGCAGTCCATCTCCGGGTCGCTGGTGGGCATCTTTACGCCCATATTCGCAGCGTTTCTGATGTCGTTTTTCGGCATCGGAGCGGTGCTGGTGGTGGATGGCGTGTCCTTCCTGTTGGCAGCGGGAGCGCTTGCGTTCTTCATCCGCGTGCCGGAGAAAAAGCAGGATCTGAAGCAGGCAGAGAAAAACAACCCCTTTGCGGGGCTGTGGGACGGCATCCGCTTCCTGCGCGGCGACCGCGTGGTGCTGACGATGGTGCTGGTGCTGTCCGTGATGAATCTCTTCTCGCGCATCTGCTATGAAAACATACTCTCGCCGATGATCCTGTCCCGGAGCGGCAGCCAGCGCGTGCTGGGGCTGGTTTCGGGCGTGATGGGCGCGGCGGGCGTTGTGGGCGGCGTGATCGCGGCGAAGATGCCCGCGCCAAAGCGCCCTGCGGCGCGCATCTGCGGCATGGGGCTGGCGTCCTTTCTGCTGGGAGATCTGCTGATGGCGACGGGGCGCACGCCCGTGATGTGGCTGCTCGCAGCCGTCGGCGGCAATCTGCCCATCCCGATATTGGATTCGGGCTACCAGTACCTGTTCTACACGCGCGTGCCGCGGGAGATCCAGGGCCGCGTGTTCGCGGTGCGCAACCTGATCCAGTACGCCTCCATCCCGGTGGGGCTGCTGCTGGGCGGGACGCTGGCGGACTTTGTGTTTGAGCCGATGATGGCAGGCGGCAGCGGCCTTGCACAGGCGCTGGGCTGCATCGTGGGCACGGGCGCGGGCAGCGGCATGGCCGCCATGTTCCTGATGACCGGCACACTGGGCATCCTCACCTGCGCGCTGGGTTATTTCTCCATGAAAAAGGCTTTGAAGTAAAAAAATCGCCCCTCGTCCGCATGAATGGACGGGGGGCGATGTGTTTTACTGCGTTTCCAGGAAAAGGTAGTGCGTGGAGCCGTCGGGCAAGGGCACGGGGTGGGCGCGGACGTGGAACACAGCCTCCAGAGCGCCGCTTTGCGCGAGCTCCGACGGGGTGCCGGTGAACGCGGGCGCGCCGTCCTGCATCAGCACCAGACGGTCGGCACAGCGGAACGCGAGGGGCAGGTCGTGAAGCACCATCACGACGGCCTTGCCCGCGTCGCGCATCTGGGTGCACAGGCGCATGACCTCCAGCTGGCGGTCGATGTCCAGGTAGGTGGTGGGCTCGTCCAGCAGCACGTGCGGCGTGTCCTGCGCAAGCGCCATCGCGATGTACGCTTTCTGGCGTTCGCCGCCCGAGAGCGTGGACAGCAGGCGGTCGGAGAGCGCGTCCACACCGACGCTGCGCATGGCGCGCTGCGCGATCTCGCGGTCTGCATTGCCCGGCCTGCGCGGGTAGCTCAGGTAGGGGAAGCGGCCGTGCAGCACCAGCTGCCGGACGTCGATGTCGGGCACGGGGCGCGATTGGGGAAGGTAGGCAACCCGTTGGGCGAGCTGTTTGGGCTTGAAGGAATCGAGTGAGCAGCCGTCGATGCGCACCTGTCCGGCGTGCGGGCGGAGGAGACCTGCGGCGGTCTTGAGCAGCGTGCTCTTGCCGCAGCCGTTGGGACCAAGGATCGCGGTGATGCCGCCGTCGGGCAGGGTGAGGGAGACGCCGCGCAGCACAGGGGTGCTGCCGTAGCCTGCGGTCACGTTGTCAAGCTCGATCACGCGCATGACCTCCCTTCCGGCGGGCGAGGAGGAACAGGAAGAACGGGCAGCCGATGAAGCTGAGCACGATGCCCACCGGCAGCTCGTAGGGCGCGAAGAGCACCCTTCCCAGCACGTCGCACAGCGTCAGGAACGCGCCGCCCAGCAGCACGGCGGTGGGCAGCAGCAGCTTTCCGCGCCCGCCCAGCAGCGCCCGCGCCGCGTGCGGCACGATCAGCCCCACAAAGCCGATAAGCCCGGCAAAGCTGACCGCCGCGCCCGCCAGCAGCGCCGCCGTCAGCAGCAGCGCAAAGCGCACAGGCTCCACGCGCAGGCCCAGCGACTGCGCCGTCTCGTCGCCCAGCGCGAGCACGTCCATCGCGGGGCGCAGCGCAAAGGCTGCGATCAGCCCCAGCGCGATGTAAACCATCGCGGGGCGCAGCTGGACCATGGACGCGCCCTCCACGCCGCCAATGCGGAAGCTGGAGCTGCCAGGCAGCGCGTCGGGGATGAGCGTGACCACGGCGTCGGTGCCGGCGTTGAGCAGGCTGGCCACCGCGACGCCCGCGAGCACCAGCGTCACCCGTGAAGCGCCCGTTGCCCGGGCGGCGAAGTAGACCAGCAGCATTGCCGCCAGCGCGCCCAGGAACGCGGCCATGGGCGTGAGCGTGGCGGTCAGCGGGGTGAACGCGCTCAGCAGCGCCACTGTAAAGCCCGCGCCCGCGTTGACGCCGATGATGTTCGGCCCGGCGAGGGGGTTGCCCAGCACGGTCTGGATGAGCACGCCAGAGGCCGCCAGCGCGCAGCCCGCAAACAGCGTAGCCAGCATGCGCGGTAAGCGCGTGTGCCAGAGGATGCGCCCGGAGACGGTGGATGCGTCCAGCACGCCCTCCAGCAGCTGCGCGGGGGACAGCCGCACCGCGCCCAGACACAGGCTCAGCGCGAGGCTGACCAGCAGCAGCGCCGCGCAGCCCAGCAAAACGCAGAGCGGCCTATTCTTCTCCATAGAGGATGTCGGCCAGCATCTCATAGCTCTCCCCCCAGCGGTCGTTGGGCTTTAGGTGGAACAGATCCTTGGGCAGCACGACGTAGCGGTTGTTTTTTACCGCCGACAGCTCCGCCCAGGCGGGATTGCTCATCAGCGTGTCCTCGACGGACTTGAGCGCGGCTTCGTCGGATTCGCCCATGGTGGTCACGAAGATGTAGTCGGGGTCGCGCTGGATTATGACCTCCATCGAGAGATTCTCCAGCAGGCTGTCGTCGCTGTCGGCGATGTTGACGCAGCCCATGTCCTGGAGCATCGCGCCGGCCATGTTGTCGCTGCCCTTGGCCTTGACGCCGGAGGAGTAGGCGCGCAGCAGCAGCACGGTGGGGGCGTCGTGCCCCTCCTTGCGGGCGATGGCGGCGTCGATGCGGGACTTAATCTGCTTGCCGTTCTGCTGATACAGATCATCGCGGCCGGTCAGGCCGGTCAGCAGCTTCAGCGCGCGCAGGTAGTCGTCGAAGGTCTCCACGTCCAGATACGCGCAGGGGATGCCGGCGGCCGTCAGCGTGTCGTACAGCTCGACATGGGCGGAAAGGTCGGCGGACAGCAGCGCAAAGTCCACGCCCGCGCTGATCATGGTTTCCACGCTCGGAGTCTTGACGGAGCCGAGGTCGACGATATCCTCGGGAAAGTCTACGATGCCTTCGCCCAGCGCGTCGGCGGAGGTGGCGTAGACCTCGCCGCCCGCGAGCTGCCACAGCTGCGCAAAGCTGGACTGCGGCGCGGCAACGTGCGCCCACGAGGACAGCGTGACCTCATGGCCGAGGTCGTCGGTGAAGGTCACGGTGCTCTGAGAGGTGTTTCCGGTGGGCGCGCAGGCGCAGAGCGTCAGCAGCATGGCGAGTGCGAGCAGCGCGGCGATGAGTTCGCGGTTCATTTTGCTTCTTCCTCCTGTTTGACAAGCGTATACTGGCTGCCCCGGCGGTCGCGCTCCATCAGGTGCATCTCGATGAGCGCGCGGCGCAGCAGAAAGTAGTCGCCGAAGGTGTGCCAGCGGTCGATGATCTCGTTGACCTCCTTTTCGGTGTAGACGCGGCCGGGCTCGAACTTGGTGGCGAGGTAGCGCACGGCGGCGTCCTTGCGCGCGTGCTTGGAGGGCCAGACCTTGATGCGGCCCTCGTCGTCGAGCAGGCTGCGGTGCAGTTCCTCGTCCTGATTCTGGATGTTCGTCATGGATTTTCTCCTCCTTCTTCGTCGCAGCGCAGATAGCGGCTGCCGTCCGCGCTGCGCGTCATAAAGCCGTATTCGATCAGGTAGCGCCGCAGCGTGGCAAAGTCCGGGTAGACGTCGCGCAGCACGGCGCTGACCTGCTTTTCGGTGTAGGCCTCGCCCGGCGCGAACTCCTGCGCGATGCGGCGCAGCACCACGATCTTTTTCTTCTCCTTGCGGGGGAAGGCGCGCAGGCGCAGCGGCGAAAAGCTCTCAAACGCGGCCTTGAGCATCGCCTGCTCCTCGCCGCGCGTCACCTGATAACGGTCGTCGACCATGGTGGCGCGGCTGTGGACGGGCACGGTCTGATCGGCCTGCGGCGTCGCGCGGCCCACGCTCAGCTCGAACAGCGCAAGGTAGGCCTTGGCCTGCTTGGCCTTTTCGCGGAACATGAAGCGCTGATGCCGCACCGTGGAGGGAGACACGCCAAGCTGCGCAGCGATGTCCGCGTCGCTGCGGCCCTCGTGCATCAGGCGCAGCAGGTTCTCCTGATTGTCCGTAAGGCCGGTAAAGCGGCGGTCCAGCTTAAGCAGCGCCTCAAACGCGCCGCCATGCGCCTCGACGTGGCGCTGTGCGGCGTGCTCCGCGTCGTAGAAACGCCCCTCCATCGGGTAGACCTGCCCCGGCTCGAACTCCTCGCCGCACAGGCAGCAGATATACCGGCCCGATGCATGTTTATAATACCCGCGCGCCAGCTCCTGCGCCGTCAGCTCTCCCAACAGCTTTTCCAAATCTCGTTCACCTCACAACATACGATAAACGTATGATAGCATTGTTTATGCTATTTGTCAACGCAATGACAGAATACACCAGCCAACGGCGGCGGAGCGGAATTGCTTTGTAAACGAAACTTAATACGCTTTGCCGCGTCAAAGCGTTGACAGAAATGACAGATGTGTGTACACTAATTAGAAAGCATCGTTTTTTTAAGCGTGTTTTGGATTCTAGCGTAGGGTCTGCTGGGAACGCAGACGGAAGGAAGGGTAGATTATGGCGAAAGTGACCTTCAACGAAGAGAAGTGCAAGGGCTGCGGGCTGTGTGTGACCTTCTGCCCCAAGCACATATTGCAGATGGCTCCCGTGCGCATCAACGCAAAGGGCTATCATCCCGCCGAGTGCGTGGATCAGGACGCCTGCATCGGCTGCGCGAGCTGCGCGCGCATGTGTCCAGACGTGGTCATCACGGTAGAAAAATAAGGAGGGCAATTCCAACATGGCAAAGGTACTTATGAAGGGCAACGAGGCCATTGCGGAAGCCGCCATCCTCGCCGGATGCCGCTTCTTCTTCGGCTATCCCATCACGCCCCAGAACCAGATCCCCGAATACATGTCCAAGCGCATGCCCAAGGTGGGCGGCTGCTTCCTGCAGGCCGAGTCTGAGGTCAGCGCCATCAACATGGTCTACGGCGCGGCCGGCGCGGGCGCGCGCGTGATGACCTCTTCCTCCAGCCCGGGAATCTCGCTCAAGCAGGAGGGCATCTCCTACGCGGTGGGCGCGGAGCTCCCGCTTGTTGTGGTCAACATGGTGCGCGGCGGCCCCGGCCTTGGCTCCATCCAGCCGGCGCAGTCCGACTACTTCCAGTCCACCCGCGGCGGCGGACACGGCGACTACCGCCTGATCTGCTTTGCCCCTGCCAACGTGCAGGAGGCGGTGGACCTGATGGGCACCGCGTTTGACCTGGCGGACAAGTACCGCAACCCCGTGATGCTGCTGGGCGACGGCATGCTGGGCCAGATCATGGAGCCCGTCAACATGCCCGAGGCGCGCACCGAGGCGCTGCCCGTCAAGCCCTGGGCCGCCGGTCAGCCCGACCGCACCGAGCGCGCCATCATCAATTCGCTCTACATCGACCCCAACGACTGCGAGGCGCACAACAACAAGCTCAATGAAAAGTACAAGGTCATTGAGGAGAACGAGGTGCGCTATCAGCTCATCGACACCGAGGGCGCCGACGTGATCCTGGTGGCCTACGGCACCATGGCGCGCGTGTGCATGCGCGCGGCCAAGGAGGCGCAGGAGAAGCTGGGCCTGAAGGTGGGCATCGTGCGTCCCATCACCGTGTGGCCCTACCCCTACAAGGCGGTGTTCGACGCGGCCAATCAGCCCTCCGTCAAGGAGGTCGTCTCCATTGAGATGTCCTGCGGCCAGATGGTGGACGACGTCAAGATCGCCGTGCAGGGCGTCAAGCCCGTGTCCTTCTACGGGCGCACCGGCGGCGTCGTGCCCACCGTCAAGGACATCCTGAACTATCTTTCCGGCATCAAGGAGGGCAAGTAAAATGGCAGTGGTATTCAAAAAGACCTCCATGCTCACCGACGCGCCCTTCCACTACTGCCCCGGCTGCACCCACGGCATCATCCACCGTCTGGTGGCCGAGGTGCTTGAGGAGCTGGGTGTGGGGGAGACCGCCATCGGCATCGCGCCGGTTGGCTGCGCGGTTTTCGCATACAACTACTTCAACTGTGACATGATGGAGGCGGCGCACGGCAGAGCGCCCGCCTGCGCCACCGGCGCCAAGCGCGTCCACCCCGACAAGGTGGTGTTCACCTATCAGGGCGACGGCGATCTTGCGTCCATCGGCGCGGCGGAGATCGTGCACGCGGCGGCCCGCGGCGAGAAGATCACCACCATCTTTGTCAACAACGCGATCTACGGCATGACCGGCGGCCAGATGGCCCCGACCTCCCTGCCCGGACAGATCACCACCACCTCGCCCTATGGACGCGATGTGGCGCACTGCGGCTATCCCGTCAAGATGAGCGAGATGCTCTCGCAGCTGAACGGCCCTGCGTTCATCCAGCGCGTGTCCGTGCATGACGTCAAGCACGTCGTGCAGGCCAAGGCGGCCATCAAGAAGGCCTTCCAGTGCCAGATCGAGGGCAAGGGCTTCAGCATGGTCGAGGTGCTGTCCACCTTCCCCACCAACTGGGGCCTGACCCCGCAGGAAGCGCTCAAGTGGCTGGAGGAGAACATGATCCCCCAGTTCCCGCTGGGCGTGTACAAGGAGGTGTAAGTCATGGAAGAAATGCTCATCATCGCAGGCTTCGGCGGCCAGGGCGTTCAGCTGATCGGCAAGATGCTGGTCGAGGCCGGCATGGAGGAAGGCAAGGAGGTCTCCTTCCTGCCCTCTTACGGCGCGGAGATGCGCGGCGGCACCTCCAACTGCAACGTCATCATCTCCGACGAGCCCGTCTGCTCGCCCATCGTCAACGAGGCGACCTGCGTCATGGCGCTCAATCGCCCCTCGCTGGATAAGTTCGAGGATGCGGTGCTGCCCGGCAAGACGCTGCTGATCAACTCCTCGCTGGTCGACCGCAAGGCGACGCGCACCGACATCGAGGCCATCTATGTGCCCGCCAACGACATCGCCAATGAGCTTGGCAACTCCAAAGTGGCCAACATGGTCATGCTGGGCGCGTACATCGAGGTCGCCCATGCCGTCACCGTGGACACCGTGATGGAGAACCTGCGCCACACGCTCGGCGAGCGCAAGGCGCACCTGCTGCCCATGAACCGCGAGGCTCTGGAGCGCGGCATGCAGTGCGTGCGCGAGCACAGAGGGTAAGGTACGGGGGTACGCGCTTTCTTTCCTGAGGAAAGAAAGCTGCAAAGAAAGGCATTTATTTGGGGTGGGAGATTTTGGCTCCTGCCCCTTTTGTTTTGAAGCGTTAAGGGCGAATAAGAATTCTTTGGGATGGATTGCGAAAGCGCGGGGTTTATGCTATCCTATCCTCAAAGGCTTTGAACGGAGGTGGGAAAAATGAAGCTGCGCGGGCGGCGCATCAACGCGCAGAAGGCGGCAACGCTTTCTATTGTGATGAACAGCATCGAGGTGGCGCTGCTGATCGGGCTGCTGCTGCTGGATGTGTTTACGGACGATCCACAGCTGATGCACTTTGCGCGGCCTTTTTCCACCATCGCGCTGGTGATGCTCATCATCGAGGGGCTGACCTCCGTGCGCGACGGCTTCATCTGGCGCAAGACCAACCAGCAGAACGAGATGATGGCCGACGCGATGGATCAGCTGGACGACCTGAACATACAGCTGCGCAAGCAGCGGCACGATTTCCTCAACCACCTGCAGGTGGTCTACTCGCTGGTGGACATGAAAGAGAACGACGAGGCGGTGCGCTACATCGAGACGGTGTATGGGCAGATGCGCCGCCTCTCCGCGGGCATGAAAACCGACAAGCCCGCCGTCAACGCGCTGCTGCAGGCAAAGCTGGCGCAGGCCGAGGACAAGGGCGTGCGCCTGCAGCTGGAGGTCACCTCGCCCCTGACCGATCTGCCCGTCAACGACTGGGAGCTGTGCCGCGTGCTGGGCAACCTCATCGACAACGGCATGGACGCGATGGAGGGCATGGTGCATCCCGAGATGAAGGTGGAGCTGTACGAGGACCTCAAGAGCTACGGCCTGCGCGTGTCCAACAACGGGCCGGAGATCCCTGCGGCCAACCGGCAGCGGATCTTCAACACGGGCTTTACCACCAAGGCGGCGGGGCACGGGCTGGGGCTGTCCATTGTAAAGGAGATCCTCGAGGACGCGGGCGGCGGCATCAGCCTGGAGAGCGATGCGCAGCGCACGGCGTTTACCGGCTGGATCCCCAAGGTGGAGCAGACGGGCAGCGCGGCGTAGAGAAATGATCAAATACATAGAAAAACGGGAGGCATTCACATGAACGAAACGGCTCGGCGCGTGATGGGCGCGATGCTCGCCATTCAGCGCTACCCCTGGGAGCAGGGCGTATGCGCGCAGGCGATGTACGAGGCGGGACAGGAGAACATCTGGGTGGCGATGGCGCACGACGCGATCCTGCGGCAGACCCCCGACGGACGGCTTGCGGTGACGGGCGCCAACATCGCGGTAACGGACCCCGCTGCAAACGGCGAGGTGTGCTGGCGCGCATGGGAACTGACGGGCGACGCGTTCTACAAAGACGGTGCGCAGCGCATGTACGACTACCTGATGCACACCGCGCCCCGCACGCCCGACGGCGTGATCTACCACAACGAGATCAGCTTTGACCCGGCGTTCACCGAAAAGCAGCTGTGGGTGGACAGCGCGTACATGGCACCGCCCTTCCTGGCGGTGATGGGCAATGTGGAGGAGGCCGCGGCGCAGCTGCGCGGGCTGTTCCGCTACCTGCGCTGCCCGGAGACGGGCGTGCTGTTCCACAACTACGACGTGGGCAGCGGAAAATTCGTGCGGCGTCTGCGCTGGTCTACGGGCAACGGCTGGGCGCTGATGGGCGTGGCGCGCGTGGCCATCGAGGCCAAGAAGCGCGGGATGCTGGCGCTGTACGAGGAGCTGACGGGAATGGGCAACGCGCTGCTGGACGCGATGCTGCGCTACCAGCTGCCCGACGGGCGGTTCCACGACATCATGGACGACGAGAGCAGCTTTGTGGACGGCACCTCCTCGATGATGATGAGCGTGTACATCTACCGCGGCGTGATCGAGGGCTGGCTGGGCAAGGAGTATCTTGCGCACGCGGAAAAGGCCTATGCCACCTGCTGCACCAAGGCCGACCGCTTCGGCATACTGCACGAGGTGTGCGGCTGCCCGCACTTTGTTGCCGAGGGAACCAGCGCGGAGGCGCAGGCGGCGTTCATCATGGCAGATACTTGGCGCGAAAAGGCGCTTGCACTGTGATTTTTTACTTGCAATGCGCGGCAAAACGGGTATAATATAGGTGTTGCCGATGAAGGAGAAACCGCAGAGAGGCAAGAACGGCCAAAGAGAGCGTGCGCCATGGGCTGAGAGCGCCGCGCCGGGCAGGCTCTGCGCCCCGTCTCCCAAGGCCGCGGGGATGAACCCGCCGCTGCGCCGCGTTAAGGCGCTTCAAAGGAGGGCGTGCGTGGCGCGCCGAATTTGGGTGGTACCGTGAAGCTATGGCTTCGCCCCAATGTACATCATGCGTTGGGGCGGAGCTTTTTTTCGCCCCGGAAAGGACAGGAGGAAACAACAATGGCAAAGAACAAGAACCAGCAGGAGTTCGTCAAGGAGATCACGCCCCGCGACGTGGACTTCGGTCAGTGGTACACCGACGTCATCCTCAAGACCGACATGGTGGACTATGCGCCCGTGCGCGGCTGCATGGTCATCAAGCCCTACGGCTACGGCATCTGGGAGCTCATCCAGAAGCAGCTGGACGCGGAATTCAAGGCCACCGGCCACGAGAACGTGTACATGCCCATGCTGCTGCCCGAAAGCCTGCTGATGAAGGAGGCCGAGCACGTCGAGGGCTTCGCACCCGAGGTGGCGTGGGTCACGCAGGGCGGCACCGAGCCGCTGACCGAGCGCCTGGCCATCCGCCCCACGTCGGAGACGATTTTCTGCACTATGTACGCCAAGTGGGTGCAGTCGTGGCGCGATCTGCCCATGAAGTACAACCAGTGGTGCAACGTGATGCGCTGGGAAAAGAGCACCCGCCCCTTCCTGCGCACCTCGGAGTTCCTCTGGCAGGAGGGACACACCATCCACGCCACCGCGGAGGAGGCGCAGGAGGAGGCGCTGACCATGCTGGAGGTCTACCGCAAGTTCGCCGAGGAGGTGCTGGCCATCCCGGTTCTGGTGGGTCAGAAGTCCGAGCTGGAGAAGTTCGCAGGCGCCCGCGCGACCTACTCGATGGAGGCCATGATGCACGACGGCAAAGCGCTGCAGGCCGGCACCACCCACAACTTCGGCGACAACTTCTCCAAGGCGTTTGACATCATGTTCCTGGACAAGGACGGCAAGCAGAAGTACGTCGAGGAGACCAGCTGGGGCGTGTCCACCCGCCTCATTGGCGCCATCATCATGGTGCATGGCGACGACCGCGGCCTCGTGCTGCCCCCCAAGGTCGCGCCCATTCAGGCCGTGGTGCTGCCCATCGCCGCGCACAAGCCCGGCGTCACCGAAAAGGCGCATGAGATCGCCGACGCCCTCAAGGCCGCCGGTCTGCGCGTGCACATCGACGAGCGCGACCAGTCCGCGGGCTGGAAGTTCAACGAGTGGGAGATGAAGGGCGTGCCCGTCCGCATCGAGGTCGGCCCCCGCGACATGGAGAACGGCGTGGTGACGGTCTGCCGCCGCGACACGCTGGAGAAGTCCACCATCGCCATCGATGCGCTGGCCACCGAGCTGCCCAAGCTCCTCGACGACGTGCAGCAGGGCCTGTTTGCCAAGGCGCTGGCCTTCCGCGACGCGCACGTCAAGGACGTGACCAACATGGAGGAGCTGGGCGAGGCCGTGCAGGACGGCTTTGCGCGCGGCATGTGGTGCGGCTCCAACGAGTGCGAGCTGGAGGTCAAGAACCGCTTCAACGCCAAGACCCGCAACATGCCCTTTGACCAGACGCCCATCGGCGACACCTGCGTCTGCTGCGGCAAGAAGGCCACCAAGCTGATCTACTTCGGCAAGCAGTACTAAGAAAATTTCATCATGGGGGAAGGTGTTTCGCCTTCCCCTTCTGTTTATTTTGGAAAAGAGGTGAATATCGTGAAGCAGGATGTGATCCGCAGCTACGAAAACTACCGCGAGGAGGACCGTCTGACCACGAACAACGCGCGCAGGATCGAGTTTCTGACCACGGTGCGGATACTGGAGGAGTGGCTGCCGGAGGGGCAGAGGATACTGGACTGCGCGGCGGGCACGGGCGTGTATGCGTTCTATCTGGCCGACAGGGGGCATCGGGTGACAGCGACGGATCTGACGCCCCGGCATATCGATGTGATCCGCGAACAGCTCAAGGGCAAACCCTATAACATGGACACGCGGGTGATGGATGCGACGGATCTGCGCGCGTTTGCGGACGAGAGCTTCGACGTCGTGCTGAACATGGGGCCGTTCTACCATCTGGTGGAGGCGGAGGAGCGCGAGCGGTGCCTGTCGGAGTGCGTGCGCGTGCTCAGGCCCGGCGGGCTGCTGGTGACGGCGTACATCCCGCGGTTCTATGTGTTCCAGTACGTCGCGCTGCGCGACCCGGCGTATCTGGATGCGGATCTGTCGCGGCAGCTTGTGCAGACGGGCGCCATCCGCAGTGGCGACAGGCATTGCTTCTGGACGGACAACTACTTCTCCACCTGTGAGGAGATGGAGGCGCTCTATGCGTCGCAGGGGCTTTGCGTCGTGGATCACTTCGCGCAGGACGGTGCCGCGCCGCATTTCTCTGATGTGGTGGACGGCTGGACGCAGGCGCAGTTCGAGGTGTGGTGCGAGCATCATTACCGCGTGTGCCGGGAGCGCTCGCTGCTGGGCGCGAGCAATCATGCGGTTGTCATCGGAAGGAAACGCAGCGCAAAATAAGGTTGACAGACAGATATCTGGCTGTATAATGAATACATGGTGTGACAAATAAACAAGCGAGGTGTTTGGTTATGCAGTACAGGACGCTTGGAAAGACGGGCTTGAAGGTGTCGCGCATCGGCTTTGGCGGCGAGAACATCACGGACGCGGACTACGGCACCAGCGAGAGCGTGATGCGCACCGCGATGGAGGCGGGCGTCAACATCATGGACGTGTTCATGCCCCAGCCCGACGTGCGCTCGCACATGGGCGACGCGCTGGGCAGCCGTCGCAAGGACGTGATCCTGCAGGGGCACATCGGCGCGGTGCTGCAGAACGGGCAGTACATGCGCTCGCGCGACGTCAAGCTGTGCGACGAGTTCGTGAAGGACTTCCTCACGCGCTTTCACACGGATTACATTGATCTGGGCATGATGCACTTCATCGACACGCAGGAGGACTTCGACAAGGCCTTCAACAGCCCGTACATCGACTACTGCCTGGAGTTGAAGAAGCGCGGCGTGATCCGGTACCTGGGCGTGTCGTCGCACGATCCGGTGACGGCGCGCAAGATGGTGGAGACGGGCGTGCTGGACGTGATGATGTTCTCCATCAACCCGGCGTTTGACCTGCTGCCCGCAGGCACATTAATCGACGACTTCTGGAAGGGCGAGACGTATGCGCCGCAGAGGCTTGCGATGGACCCCGACCGCGAGGCGCTCTACCGTCTGTGCGAGGAGAAGGGCGTGGGCATCACGGTGATGAAGACGCTGGGCGGGGGGCTGCTGCTCGACCCCAAGGGTTCGCCGTTCGGGCTCGCGCTGACGCCCGCGCAGTGCATCCATTACGCGCTGGAGCGCCCGGCGGTGGCGTCGGTGCTGATGGGCGCGAGCACACCGGAGGAGATGCTGGCCAGCCTCGCCTACGAGGACGCGACCGACGAGGAGAAGGACTACACCTGCATCGCGTCGGGCGCCAAGTCCGCCATCCGCGGCAAGTGCATGTACTGCAACCACTGCCTGCCCTGCCCTGCGGGGCTGGACGTCGCGGCGGTGAACAAGTACCTCGCGCTGGCACAGCAGCACGGCGCGGCGGGCACCGTGCAGGCGCACTACGACGCGCTGGCGCACCATGCCGCCGAGTGCATCGGCTGCGGCGCGTGCGAGAAGCGCTGCCCCTTCTCGGTGTCCGTCCGGGAGAACATGAAAAAGGCCGCAGAGGTTTTCGGCAAATAACCGCATAAAGTTAAGCGCTCCGTGCAGCAGATTCGCCGCACGGAGCGCCGTTTTGTATGGAATCAGTTGAGCAGGGAGGAGCCGGTGGTGGTCTCCTGTGTGGCCAGAGCGCCGATGTTGTCCTGAATGATAGAGGAGGAATTGTCGCCGCGCAGCACGACGGACTCCACCAGCGCGCCGCGCGCCATCGTGTTGTCGCGGATCACGCAGTCCTGCGCGTCGGTGATGATGAAGCCGTAGTCCGGGCTGAGCACACCGCCGCCGCCGTCGTTGCGGCCCACGCGCATGGTGTTGCCCACGACGGTGGTGTTGCGGCAGTTGGTCAGCAGCAGGTGGCTGCTCAGGTCGGGGTTGTCAAAGGTCTCCTCGGGAGCGCGCGCGCCGCTTCTGCGGAAGATGTTGCCCGTGACCGACACCAGATCCACGAACTTGCCCTCCGCGCCCAGCTCGATGGCGGGGCCGAAGGAGCGGTCAAAGAAGTTGCCGGTGAAGTTGAAGCTGTCGCCAAAGGGCAGCACGAAGCCGCCGCGGTGGTTCCACTCCACGCGGTTGCCGGTGCAGGTGATGGAGGCCACCACGTTGCCGCCCAGCAGGCCCGCGTTACCGTTGGCGGTGAGCCAGTTGTCCAGTATGAAGCCATCCCAGCCGTCGATGAACAGTCCTGCGCCAATGTTGCGGTGCAGCATGCTGTGGCGCACCGAGAAGCACCAGATGTGCTCCAGATGCACGCCGTCGCCCGTGAAATTGCCGATGCGGCAATCGTCGATGCAAGGGGTGTCCTCTTCGCTGCCGCCATTGTACTTGTCCCAGTAAAGCTTGACGCCGTGCACGTTTTCGCCCAGCTTGTTGCCCGCAAGGCACAGCCCGCGCAGCGCGCAGCCGAATGCGCCTGTGATGTCCAGCAGGCAGTCGGTGTCGGCGGTGTTGAGCGACAGCACCGACGCGCCGTCGCCGCGGAAGCTCCACGCCGAGCAGCCCTCCATGGCGATGTACTGCCCGCGCAGCTGCAGCCTTCCCGTCGAGTAGGTCCCCGGCGGCACGATGACCCTGGCGTTGCCCACCGCAGCCGCCGCGTCGATTGCGGCCTGGATGGCTGCGGTGCAGTCGGCCTTGCCGTCGCCCACTGCGCCAAAGGCCGTGATGTCAAAGATGCGTTCCATGATGTCTGTCTCCCTTCACGAATATTTATATTATTAGAAATAATCGGAAAAGTAAGGCGTGTCGTGGTGGATCAGCTGCTCTAGGATGCGGATCCAGTAGTATTCCATGTCCAGCCGGTTGTTGCGGTAGAGGTAGCCGGGGCGCTTGTATCCCATCAGCATCGCGGTCAGCGTCTGCACGTCCAGGGAAATGACGTTGACGCCCTCCTCGTCGTCCACCTTTTCGCAGAAGGTCTCCTCGTCCTCCCACCACAGCTTGAAGGTGCCGCGGTTCCACTCCACCAGCGGGTCGGAGACCTTGAAATAGATGCGCAGGTCCTCGGGGCGGTTGAGGAAATTGTACTGCAGCAGGAACTCGCGCACGTCCACGATGCGCGCCATCGCGTAGGGCGAGATGGTCTCGGTGATCTCGCTGTCCTCCAGCAGGAAGGCGAGCGGCTCGCCCGAGTAGTTGGCGCCGCGCACCTCGGTGATCATGGAAAAGTGCGCGCTGATGTAGTTCCACAGCCCGTGCTGCGCCTCGAGGTTGAGGTGCACCATTTCCTTGATGTGGAAGATCTCGTCCTCAATGTAGTAGACCACATAGCCCAGCGGCTTGTGCTTTTCATTGTAATAGATGGCGGCGATCATGTCGTCGTTGTCCCAGCGCCAGTATTCGTGCCACGCGAGCTCGTTGCGGATCATCGCGCCGTGGCGCTGCACCACAAAGTATTCGTGTACGTTCTTGAGGTCCTCGCTCTCCAGGTCCACGCGCTCCACCATGCCGGGCACCTCGTGCCGCTTGGGCAGCTGCGTGTCCTTGATGGTGAAGGTGAGGCGGTCGGACACGATCTCCCAGCCCATCTTGCGGTAGAAGGGGAAGGAGTAGGGGCAAAGGAAGGAGATGAACTGCTTTTCCGCCCGCATGTGCTCCAGACACTTGACCATCAGGCTGTGGATCAGCCCGCGCCCCGCGTACTCGGGGTAGGTGGTCACGCCCGTGACGCCGCCCATTTTGAGTATGTTGCCCTCGACGTTGACCTCCATGGGGTAGACCACGATCTGCGAGGCGAGGTTGCCGTTGTAGAACCACCCCAGCACATACCCTTCGGTGAGCATGGGCAGCTTTTCCCGCTTGATCTCGTCCTCCGACCAGCCGGTCTTGACCATTTCCGTCGTCGTGACCTGAAAGGCGTACCGCAGCAGCGCGTTGAACTGCTCCAGATCGCCCTCGTTCAGCTGCCGCATCTGAAATGCGCCGTCGTTATTCATCCGTTCACCCCTAGCCATGGAAGGTTTCTATCTGAATTATACCATAAACGGGGCGAAGGTGGGAAGAGCAAAAACGGCTTCATCCATTTCGGGGCCGCCTTCGGTTTGACGTCTGCGGGAAAGAGGGGCCGCAGATGATGCTGCTTTTTACATAAAATGGAAAAGGGCTGTAGGAGTGTCAAACATAGGTAACAGTCAGAACAAGTGGAGATAGTCAGAAAGGAGATCATTGGGAGAGCGCAGGCCGAGGCAGGTCATGATGTGGTTGTTGGATGCCCGCTGGTAGCGGGCAAGCTGCGTGCGGCCATCGGAGAGGTTATAGAGGCGCAGCGTGCTGTAGAATCGCAGCTCATCGATGCAATGCTGCCGCTCCACCTTTCCGTTGTGTCTGGGCGTTGCGATCCGGATGCGCTGGTAGAGAATATCCATATCCTTCAACGCTTGCTCAAACAGTGTTTTGTGCTTCGATTTGGTGACAAGCAGCGCGTTTGTAAACTCAGCGCCGTTGTCTGTCTGGATCAGCCGGATGGGAAACGGCGCCCGGCGGACGAGCTTTTCCAGAAAGTCCCGTGCGCTGTAACTCGAATGCTCGTCATACATCTCCCGGTATGTCCAGCGGCTTGCGACCTCCGGCCCCGGCTGCACCAACCTGGTCACCGGTATCGCCACCGCCTACATGGACAGCTCCCCCGTGGTGTTCATCACCTGCAACGTGACGGAGAACCTCATCGGCAAGGACTCGTTCCAGGAGGTCGACATCACCGGCATCACCATGCCCATTACCAAATGCAACTACATGGTGCGCGACATCAACCAGCTGGCCGACATCGTGCGCGAGGCCTTTGCCATCGCCAGAAGCGGCCGGCCCGGACCTGTGCTGATCGATATTGTCAAAAACGTCACGGCTGAGACGGCCGAGTACACGCCGCTCCCCAAAGAGGAGCACGCCTCCAACGGCCGCCTGGGCGCGCTGGTCAAGCGCGCTTCGCACGACCTGAAGATGCCCGAGCCCGATCTGGAGGACGTGGAGATCCTGGCGGACATGATCCGCGCCTCCACCAAGCCGCTGCTCATCTGCGGAGGCGGCGTCGTCCGCGGGCGTGCGGAGGAGGCCTTCAGCGCATTCGCCATGCGGATCGACGCGCCGGTGGCCATCACAGTCATGGGCGCAGGCGGCTTCAGCGGGCGCAATCCGCTGACTACCGGCATGATCGGCATGCACGGCTCGCAGGCGTCCAATATGGCCTGCGACGATTGCGATCTGCTCATTGCAGTCGGCTGCCGCTTCTCCGACCGCGTGGCGCTGGACCCCAATACCTTCGCCAAGCAGGCCAAAATCGTGCAGATCGACATTGACCGCGCGGAGATCAACAAAAACGTCGAGACCGACCACCACATCATCGGCGACGCAAAACAGGTGCTCGAGCTGCTGCTTGAACGCCTGGAACAGCAGAACCACGAAGAGTGGAAAAAATACGTATTCTCCTTCAAGACCGAGACGGAGTACGACGAGGTCAGCAACCGCCTGCCCCCCAAGCAGATCTCCGACGTCATTGTGCGGCTGTGCCCGCAGGACACCATGGTCGCTACGGATGTCGGGCAGCATCAGATGTGGGTGGCGCAGCACTTCCACTATGACTACCCCGGTCAGCTGATCACCTCCGGCGGCTTTGGCACGATGGGCTTTGGCCTGGGCGCCGCCATCGGCGCAAAGATCGGCAATCCGGACAAGACCGTGATCCACATCACCGGCGACGGCAGCTTCCGGATGAACTGCAACGAGCTGGCCACCGAGCAGTATTACAACCTGCCGATCATCACCTTCATTTACAACAACACCACGCTGGGAATGGTCCGCCAGTGGCAGACGCTGATCTACAACGGGCACTATTCCCAGACGACGCTCGATCGCGGGCCGGATTTCGTCCGCCTGGCAGAGGCCTATGGGCTCAGCGGGCGCAGGGTCTGCATGGTGCCGGAGCTGGAGGAGGCCGTCAAGGACGCGCTGTCCTGCGGGCACGGCTACGTCATCGACTGCGCCATTGAGATCGACGAGATGGTGCGCCCCATGGTCCCGGGCGGCGGGCGGATCACACAGTTCCTGGTGGATTAAGGAGGCAGTCATGGATCAGATTGAAAGACGTTCCCTGTCCGTGCTTGTGGAAAACGAAGCCGGCGTTCTGTCGCAGGTCTCCCGCATGTTCTCCAGAAAGGGCTATAACATCGAGTCGCTGGCCGTGGACACGACGGATCAGCCGAACGTCAGCCGCATCACCATCGAGGTGATGGCCGACGAAAAGCACACGAATCTGCTGTGCAACCAGCTGCGCAAGCTGCTGCCGGTGCACTCCGTAAAGCTGCTCAACCCGGCAAATTCCATTCGCCGCGAGCTGATCCTGCTCAAGGTCAACGCCGCCAGCAGCGAGAACTGCAACCGGGTCATCCAGATCGCAAACATATTCCGCGCCTCCATCATCGACGTGTCGCCAACGACGCTGACGCTGGCCATGATCGGCGAGGAGAGCAAGGCGGAGGCGATCGTCAACCTTGTCAAAGAGTTCGGCATCCTTGAACTTGTGCGCACCGGCATGGTGGCGCTGGAAAGAGGTACAGATACAATCTACGAAGCGACCAAAGAAAAAGGAGAGTTCGATTATGGCAAAAATGTATTATGAGAAGGACTGTGATCTGGGCAAGCTGGACGGCAAGAAAATCGCGATCATCGGCTACGGCTCCCAGGGTCATGCGCACGCGCTGAACCTGCGCGACTCCGGCTGCGACGTCATCGTCGGTCTGCGCAAGGGCGGCAAGTCCTGGCCCGTGGCGGAAAAGGACGGCTTCACGGTCATGACCGTTCCGGAGGCCACGCAGGCTGCGGACATCATCATGATCCTCATCAACGACGAGGCGCAGGCCGACATGTATAAGAAGGACATCGCCCCCTACCTGACCGAGGGCAAGGCCATCGCGTTCGCTCACGGCTTCAACATCCGCTACAAGCAGATCGTGCCTCCCGCCAACGTGGACGTGTTCATGGCTGCGCCCAAGGGCCCCGGCCACACCGTTCGCTCGCAGTATGTCACCGGCAAGGGCGTGCCCTGCCTGGTCGCTGTGGAGCAGGACGCCACCGGCAAGTGCTATGACATCGCGCTGGCCTACATCGCCGGCATCGGCGGCGCGCGCGCCGGCATCATGGAGACGACCATGCACGACGAGACCGAGACCGACCTGTTCGGCGAGCAGGCCGTGCTGTGCGGCGGCGTGGTGGATCTGATGCGCTGCGGCTTTGAGACGCTGGTGGAGGCCGGCTACGAGCCCGAGAACGCCTACTTTGAGTGCATCCACGAGATGAAGCTGATCGTCGACCTGATCAACAAGGGCGGCGTGGCTGCGATGAACTACTCCATCTCCGATACCGCCGAATACGGCGAGTATGTCTCCGGCCCGCGCGTACTGCCCTACGAGCAGACCAAGGCCAACATGAAGGCGGTGCTCAGCGACATTCAGGGCGGCACCTTCGCCGGCAAGTGGATCGCCGAGAACAAAAATGGTCGCTGCTTCTTCAACTCCAAGCGCGATGCGCTGGCCAAGCATCCGATGGAGATCGTCGGCCGCCAGCTGCGCGAAAAGATGCTCTGGAAGAACGACTCCAACCTGGATAACGCTTCCAACTGATTGACAACGAATCTTCTCCGTCCCTGTGCGCTGCGCAGGGGCGGAGGGATTGTTTTATTGAGGGCCTTCGGATGGGTTTTCGGCAGCTCTCAAGAAACGATCCGAGCTTACATGGAGGTAGCCTTATGCTTTCCGATCAGATCAAAAACGGCGTCGAGCGCGCCCCCAACCGCAGCCTTCTGTTTGCGCTGGGCCTGACAGAGGAGGAGATCCAGCGGCCTCTGGTGGGCATCGTCAGCTCCTATAATGAGATCGTCCCCGGTCACATGAACCTGGACAAGATCGCCGAAGCCGTCAAGGCCGGCGTGCGCGCTGCAGGCGGCACGCCCATTATGTTCCCGGCCATCGCCGTCTGCGACGGCATCGCAATGGGGCCCATCGGCATGAAGTATTCCCTGGTGACGCGCGATCTGATCGCCGATTCCACGGAAGCCATGGTGATCGCCCATCAGTTCGACGGCCTTGTGATGATCCCGAACTGCGATAAAAACGTGCCGGGCCTTCTGATGGCCGCCGCGCGCCTGAACATCCCGACGATCTTCTGCTCGGGCGGCCCCATGCTGGCCGGCCACCTCAGCGACGGCCGCCGCACCTGCCTGAGCCACATGTTCGAAGCCGTGGGCGCGTACCACGCCGGCAAGCTGGACGAGCAGGGCGTTCTGGACTACGAAGAAAACGCCTGCCCCTCCTGCGGCTCCTGCTCCGGCATGTACACCGCCAACTCCATGAACTGCCTGACCGAGGCCATCGGCATGGCCCTGCCCGGCAACGGCACCATTCCGGCGCCGTATTCTGCACGGCTCCGGCTTGCCAAGCATACCGGCATGCAGATCATGGAGCTGATCCGCCGCAACATCCGCCCCAGCGACATCATGACCCCGGCCGCGTTCCGCAACGCCGAGACCGTGGATATGGCGCTGGGCTGCTCCACCAACACCATGCGCCACCTGCCCGCCATCGCCCATGAGGCCGGCGCGGCCTTCAGCCTGGACGCGACCAACGCCATCAGCGCCCACACGCCCAACCTGTGCCATCTGGCGCCTGCGGGCGAGACCTTCATGGAGGATCTGGACCGGGCAGGCGGCGTCTATGCCGTGATGAAGGAGCTGACGAAGAAGGAGCTTCTGGACCTGTCTGTGATGACCTGCACCGGCAAAACGATGGAGGAGAACCTGGCAAACGTCGTCAACCGCGACCCCAACACCATCCGCCCCGTGGAGAATCCCTATTCCCAGAGCGGCGGCATCGCCGTGTTGAAGGGCAACCTGGCGGTGGACGGCTGCGTGGTCAAGCAGTCCGCCGTCTCCCCGGAGATGATGGTTCACGAGGGCCCCGCGCGCGTGTTTGATTCGGAAGAAGACGCCATCGCCGCCATTTACGGGAAAAAGATCCTTCCGGGCGACGTGGTCGTGATCAGCTATGAGGGCCCCAAGGGCGGGCCGGGCATGCGCGGGATGCTCAACCCGACGTCCGCCATCTGCGGCATGGGCCTGGGCGAAAGCGTCGCGCTTCTGACCGACGGCCGCTTCTCCGGCGCCACGCGCGGCGCATCCATCGGCCACATCAGTCCTGAGGCGGCCTCCGGCGGCAACATCGCGCTGGTGGAGGAGGGCGATCGGATCGCCATCGACATTCCCAACGGCACCATCGAGCTGCGCGTCAGCGATGAGGAGCTCGAGCGGCGCCGCAAGGCATGGGTCTGCCCCGAGCCGAAGGTCAAGACCGGCTATCTGGCGCGCTACGCCAAGCTGGTTTCCTCCGCTGACAAGGGCGCGATCCTGCAGGTATAAACCGGCTGCTTTGAGGCGGATCCCGGATACAGCGCTGCACGGCGGCGTGCAGTCTCCCGGCTGCGGCAGGAATCTGCCGGAGAAACCAAGGGCTGCGCGCCGCCTGGAGCGTCTGAGGGCAAGGGTCATCGAGGCGGGCCCGGTCAGTTCTTTGCCCGGTGATCTTGCGTGCGCCGGCATCCGCGCCAACGATTCGGTTCCAGACAATCAGGCCGGCAAACGCGCCGGAGAACCATCTGGCGGAAAGTTGAGGAAATTACTATGTATCGTGAAACAGCGAAGCTGCTGCTTTACAGCAATTTGGGCGAGGACAGCATCCTGCTGCAGCTGGCGGAGATCTTCCGGGACTGGCAGAGCAAGGCCTGCGACAAGCCAGAGCTGGTGCGCCGCATCTATGCCCAGATCAAACGCCTTCTGGACATCTCCACCCAGTACGGGTTCAACACGAATCTGTGGCACAATTACCTGACGTTCCTGCTGCTGACCAACGAAAATTCTTTCTCGCTGACTGCAGAACGCGTGGGCGCGGGCAACGGCTCGGTCAATCATTTTGCGAAAAATGATTTCCGCATCTTTCAGAACCTGTTCCGGTTTGACTTCGCTCCCATCGAAGCGGATTTTGATATCGACTGCTTTACTACGATCACGCATTACACGGCGCTGGTCAAGCAGGAGAAGAACTATTACCGCAGCGTCAGCCAGACGGTGCAGGCGCTGAGCCTGAAGCTGGCGCAGGCGCGCGATGAGAACGAGATATTTGACCTCGTCACGGACTGCTACCGCGCATACGGCGTGGGCATGTTCGGGCTCAACCGGGCCTTCCGCATCCGCAGCACCGACAGCGGCGTGGAGTTTTTGCCCATCAACAATACGGACAAGGTACTGCTCAAGGATATGATCGGCTATGAGCTGCAGAAAAAGCAGCTCGTGGAAAACACGGAAGCCTTTATCCGCGGCCTCCCCGCAAACAACGTGCTGCTCTACGGCGACGCCGGCACCGGCAAGTCCTCCAGCGTCAAGGCGCTTATCAACGAGTATTACGATTCCGGACTGCGGATGATCGAGATCTATAAATACCAGTTCCGCGCTCTTTCCTCGGTGATCGCTGCCGTCAAAAACCGCAATTATCGCTTCATCATCTATATCGACGACCTCTCCTTTGAGGAAAACGAGGTGGAATACAAGTTCCTCAAGGCGGTCATCGAGGGCGGCGTGGAGACCAGGCCCGACAATGTGCTGATCTACGCCACCTCCAACCGCCGCCATCTCATTAAGGAAACCTGGGTTTGGCGGTAATTATGGATACAATCTACGATGACAATCAGGATGATGTAACCGTACTCTGAGTTTTGTAACTGAGGGGATAAGAATGTAACCCGGCACTTGCGTTTGTAACCGCATAAGTATATATGTACATCAATAATGAACAATTAGATTTATATATCAATTTGATTGGCTATGTGGTATTCCCGCACAAGATTATCCGAAAACGTAATCATATCGTCTAAACTGCTGTTTTGAGGATCAACATCATTTAGAATAGAATAGTCTCGTACGACCATTGGGGATCCCCCATAAGAAACCGTCTCCAAAATAAGTACGCTACGATTTTTAATGCGGCATAAATATACACAGGCGGAATCAAAAATGCGGATTGGTTTAATGATGACAAATTCTTTTCTACGTACGATTCCTTCAACAGTCCATGGATATATTCTCTTGGCAGTGGTAGGCAGATTTTCAATCTTATGAATATACTCTGTGAGATTTTGTTTTGTCATGCCTTTGAAGAGAAGCTCAAGTACGGGAGAAGACTTACGACAGCAGTCAATGAACTTTTCATAGGAGATATCAAATTGGATTAATTCATCAAGATCATCAATATAACCTCCGCCATATCCTCCCACATAGGAATGGTCAGTCAGACATAAAGAGCACGTTGGTAAATGTACAGTATAATACTGTTCACAATAATGGGTTGATGCTGATAATGATTCGATTGCCATCAGTCTTCGATACTCAGGGCCATAAATACCAACCCTGGGTTTTTCATATACAAGTTCTGAGTGGTTAGTAGCACTCGTCTGTCTGTTCGTTGACTTGCATTGAGAATTTGATGCTTTTGTTTTGTGTTTGTATAAACCCATAGGTAATTCCTCCACAAAATACAATGAGGACAAGCAATGAATGGGTGCGTTCCCAAATGAAAAAGTCTTGATATGACAGCGGTTTCCGGCATAAAAATAACGAACCGACAGTCGATAATTGTATCAACTGTCGGTTCAGTTATGGTGGACCGCCAGGGACTCGAACCCTGGACACCCTGATTAAGAGTCAGGTGCTCTACCAACTGAGCTAGCGGTCCAAGTGGTGGAGCTAAGGGGACTTGAACCCCTGACCTCTACACTGCCAGTGTAGCGTACTAGCCAACTGTACTATAGCCCCGAACACGAATGATAGTATACCACATTCCCAAGGATGTGTCAACAACTTTTTCGGGGATTGACCGTATAGGTCGGAAAGAGTACAATAAAGGGGAAACCGAGTGAGAGGGAGCGTGCAGACCCGGATGAAGCACCTGAAAATCGCCTATGCCATGAACGCCTCGCTGCCCGACATCACGCGGGAGGACGCGCGCAGGCTCACCCATCTGAACCTGGCCTTCGGGCTCATCCGCGAGGGCATGCTGGACTTAAGCGGCCTTGGAAACATCGGCCTGGTGTCCAGGATCCGCAAGTGGAATCCGTCCTTGCGCATCGTGCTGTCGGTGGGCGGCTGGGGCGCGGGCGGGTTTTCCGAGATGGCGCGCACCGAGGAGGGGCGTTGGCAGTTTGCCTGCTCCGTGCGCCGCGCGGTGGAAGAGCACGGCCTGGACGGCGTGGACATCGACTGGGAATACCCTTGCTCCGATCTGGCGGGAATCGTGGCCAGCCCGAGAGACCGCGAGAACTTCACGCATCTGCTGCGCGCGCTGCGCCGTCAGCTGGGGCCGGAGCGCATCCTGTCCATCGCGGCAGGGGCGGGGGAGTACTTCGTGCGTGGCACGCAGATGGATCAGGTGGCAAAGCTGACGGACTATGTGCAGCTGATGACCTACGACATGCGCAGCGGCTTCTGTCGTCAGGCGGGGCATCATGCGGCGCTGACGGCCACTGCGGGCGACGACAGCGGGCTGAACACCTGCGATGTGGTGCGCATGTTCCAGCGCGCGGGCGTACCCGCGGAGAAGATCGTGGTGGGCGCGGCCTTCTATGCGCGCCGGTGGCTGGGCGTGCCCAATGTCAACCATGGGCTGCTGCAGCAGGCGGGCAGTGTGGGCCTGGGCGGGCCGCACTTTGACGAGATCACCGATGAATTCATCGAGAAGAACCGCTTTGAGCAGTTCTGGGATGCCGACGCGCAGGCCGCCTACCTGTGGAACGGCAGCGAGTTCATCAGCTTTGAAACGCCTGAGGCCATCCGGCTCAAGTGCGAGTACGTGCGCCGGGAGGGATTGCTCGGCATCATGTACTGGGAGCACGGGTGCGACAGCACCAGGGCGCTGCTTGGCGCGATCGACGCGGCCTTTGCCGGCAAAAATGAACAGATGGAGTGAATGACAATGCGCAAACAGCTTGTAATATTTGACCTGGACGGCACGCTGCTGGACACCTTGGACGACCTTGCGGACGCCGTCAACTGGGCACTGGAGCAGGAGCAGCTGCCCCGGCGCACGCGGGAGGAGGTGCGCGCTTTCGTGGGCAACGGCATCCGCAACCTGATCGAACGCGCGGTGCCCGCGGGCACGGAGGCTGCGCTGACAGACCGCGTATTTGCAGGCTTCAAGGCCCGATACGCCAATCACTGCGCGGACAAGACCCGGCCCTATCCCGGCATCCTAGAGCTGCTCGCCCGGCTGCGCGCGGAGGGCATCCGCACCGCCGTGGTGTCCAACAAGGCGGACTTTGCGGTGCAGACGCTGTGCCGCGACTACTTCCCCGGCCTTGTGGACTGCGCGGTGGGCGAGCGCGCAGGCATCCCCAAAAAGCCCGCGCCCGATTCCGTCCAGGAGGTGCTGCGCGCGCTGAAGATTTCTCGGGAGCAAGCGGTCTATGTCGGGGACAGTGAAGTGGACGTGGTCACGGCCCGCAACGCGGGCATGGACGGCATCCTCGTGCTGTGGGGCTTCCGGGACCGGCAGACGCTGGAGCGCGCGGGTGCCAAGACCTTTGCCGCGACCGCGGAGGAGCTGTGCGCGGCGCTGATCGGCTGAATAACAAGAAAAGACCTTCCGTCTGGCAGGATGCTGGACTGTTCCCTGAACATCATACAAAGAAATAAACGACCTGTTGTAGATAATAACAGTTTACGCGGCCTTGCTCCGGATTTCAACCGGGGTGAGGCCATTTTTGAGTGAAATGCGCTCGAAATTGTAGAAATGAATATACTCTGAAACGAGTTGCTCAACATCAGCTCGAGAGGTGAAGTGAGCGCGGTACAAACATTCCGTTTTCAAGGTTCCGAAGAAATTCTCCATAGCAGCGTTGTCG
>JAXEXP010000027.1:0-27598 GCA_034113365.1 Candidatus Spyradocola sp. | reverse complement strand
ACATGGCACTGATCTGCGTAAACGACCTCACCTTTCACTACCCCGACAGCGGCGAGCTGATCTTTGACGGCGTCTCCTTTGCCGTCGATACCGACTGGAAGCTGGGCTTCATCGGCCGCAACGGCAAGGGCAAGACCACCTTTCTGCGCATCCTGATGGGCATGGAGGGCGCGTCCGGCCGCGTCTCCTCGCCCTGCGCCTTCGACTACTTTCCCTTCACCGTCCCCGACGGCACGCTGCCCGCCCGCATCGTCGCGCGCGAGCACATCGGCCCCTACGCGCAGCTCGAGCGGCGCATGGAGGCCGCCCTCGCCGATCCCGACCGCGCGCAGGATTACAGCGAAGCCCTCGGCGAATACCTCGAGCTGGACGGCTATGCCATCGACGGCCTGCTCGAGGCCGAAACCGGCAAGCTGGGCGTCACCCCTGACGCGCTGGACCGCCCCTACGACACGCTCTCGCACGGCGAGCGCACCAAGCTGCAGCTGGCCGCGCTCTTCCTGCGCAAGAACGCGTTTCTGCTCATCGACGAGCCCACCAACCACCTCGACGCCGAAGGCCGCACCCTCCTGCGCGACTACCTCGCCTCCAAAAAGGGCTTCATACTCGTCTCGCACGACCGCGCGCTGCTCGACGGCGTCTGCGACCACATCCTCTCGCTCAACCGCGCCACCATCGAGGTGCAAAAGGGCAACTACTCCTCGTGGCGCTTCAACCGCGACGCGCGCGACCACTACGAGCAGGACGAAAACGACCGCCTGCAAAGTGAGATCGTCCGCCTGCAAAGCTCCAGCCTGCAAAAATCCGGCTGGGCGGACAAGCTCGAGGCCACCAAAACCGGCTCCGGCGTCTCCGACCGCGGCTACGTCGGCGCCAAGTCCGCCAAGCTGATGAAGCGCGCCAAGCACATCGCCCAGCGCCGCGAGCAGGCCATCGAAGAGAAAAGGGCGCTGCTGCACGACCTCGAGCGCGAGCTGCCCCTGAAGCTGTTTCCTCAGCCCTACGTCAAGCCCCGCCTCATCTGGGCGGAAAAGCTGACCATCGACTACGGCTCGGGCGCGCTGTTCGCCCCCGCCTCCTTCGAGGTCTGCCAGGGCGACCGACTCGCCGTCCGCGGCCCCAACGGCTGCGGCAAGTCCTCGCTCATCAAGCTACTGCTCGGCCAGTCCATCCCCCACACGGGCACGCTGACCGTCGGCACCGGCCTTGCGATTTCCTACGTCCCGCAGGACACCTCGCACCTGTCCGGCTCGCTGCGCACCCTGGCGCTCGAGCACGGCGTGGACTACACCCAGCTGCTGACTACGCTGCGCCATCTGGACTTCGACCGCGCCCAGTTCGACAAGGACCTGTCCACCTACTCGCAGGGCCAAAAGAAAAAGGCGCTACTCGCCGCCTCGCTCTGTGCGCCCGCGCACCTCTACATCTGGGACGAGCCCCTCAACTTCATCGACATCTTCTCCCGCATCCAGATCGAGGACCTGCTGCTACAATACCGCCCCACCATGATCTTCATCGAGCACGACGCCGCCTTCACTGACCGCGTCGCCACCCGCTCCCTGACCCTGACCCGTTAGAAAAGGAGCCCTCCTCATGCGCTACCCGCTCGATCCCTCCCTGCGCGCGCTTTCCGTGCTGCGCCTGCCCGCCCGTCCGCGTCTGCTTGCCGCAACAGGCCGCCTCATGCCCCTGTTCATCCGCTGCCGGTCGGATGAGCAGGTCGGAGTCCGGCGCATCGATCTGCCCGGCGGCTGCGGCATCCAGATCATCCGCCCAAGAGACGTCCCCACCTCGGACTGCCTGCTCTATCTGCATGGCGTCGGCTTTCTCTTCCCCGCATCGGGCGCGCACTACGCGCTCGCAAAGGAATACGCCCTGCGCATGCCCTGCATCGTGCTGTGCGTGGACTACCGCCTTCAGCCCCACCCCATCCCCGTGCAGGACTGCCTCGCCGCCTACCGCTGGATGCAGGACGCCCTGCACCCCACGCGCTTCTTCGTCTGCGGGGACAGCGCGGGCGGCGCGCTCGCAGCCGCCGTCTGCCTGATGGCGCGGGACGCCGGGCTTCCCCTGCCCTGCGGCGCGCTGCTCGTCTATCCCGTGCTCGACCGCCGCATGACGACGCCCTCCATGCAAGCCTACCCTGACACCCCCGTGTGGAACGCAAAACTCAACCGCATGATGTGGGACGCCTACCTCGGCAACGCCGCCCCTCATCCCGCCGAATATGCCTCTCCACTCGAAGCGCCCTCCTTCGCGAACTTCCCGCCCACCTACATCGAAGTGGCGCAATACGACTGCCTGCACGACGAGGGCGTGCAGCTCCATCAACGCCTGTTCGCGGAAAACATCCCCTGCACGCTGCGCGACATCCCCGCAGCCTGCCACGGCTTTGAGACGGCGCTGCACAGCCCCATCACCCGCGCCCGCATGGATGCCCGCATCCGCTGGCTGCACAGCCTGTGCGCCGAATGACGCATCGACCCCGTCGAAGCACATCGCCTCGACGGGGTCGATTTATACTCATTTTTACAGCCCGCTGATCTCGATGAACCGCGCGTAGGCCGCGTCCCAGGGCGCCTTGTCGCCGGGCAGCACGGTGCCGGTGTCGAAGGAATCCGCCACCACGCGCCGCAGCGCCCAGATGTCGTCCACCAGCCCCAGCGCCTTGGCCTGCATCATCACGTTGCCGATGGCGGTCGCCTCGGTCGGCCCCGTCACCACCGGGATGCCCAGCGCCGACGCGGTGAACTCGTTGAGCATGGCGTTGTTCGCGCCGCCGCCCACGATGTGCAGCGTGCGGATCGCCCTGCCGCGCGCCTTCTCCAGCTTCTCCACCGTCCAGCGATACTTGAGCGCCAGCGACTCGTACACCGCGCGCGCGGTCTGACCGATGGTCTCCGGCACGGGCTGCCCCGTCCTGCGGCAGTAGTCTGCGATGCGCCCCGGCATGTCCCCCGGCGGCGCAAAGTCGGGCGCGTCCGGGTCGAACAGAGAGCGGAACGCGGGCGCTTTTTCCGCCTCCTTCACGATGTCCGCAAAGGACAGCGCCTGCCCTCTGCGCTCCCATTCGCGCTTGCATTCCTGTATGATCCACAGCCCCATCACGTTCTTGAGCACGCGGATGGTGCCGTCCACGCCGCCCTCGTTGGTCAGGTTCGCCGCCTGCGCCTCGGGGGAGATCACAGGCTGCTTCGTCTCCACGCCCACCAGCGACCACGTTCCGCTGGAAATGTAGGCAAAATCCTCATCCCGCGCCGGAACCGCCGCGACCGCCGAGGCCGTGTCGTGCCCCGCCACCGCGATCACCGGCACCTGCCCGATGCCCGTCTCCCGCGCGATGGACGGCAGCAGCGTGCCGCGCACCGCGCCCGGCTGCGTCACCGGCAGCAGGATGCCCGCGGGAATGCCCAGCTTGCCCAGCAGCTCCGCGTCCCAGCTCCGCGTGTAGGGCGAGATCATCTGCGACGTGGATGCGATGGTGTACTCACACCCCATCTTCCCCGTCAGCAGATACGCGAACAGATCGGGCATGAACAGCATCGTTTTTGCGATGCCCAGCCGCCCGTCGCCCTCCTGCGCCTGCGAAAACAGCTGATAGAGCGTGTTGAACTCCATAAACGCCAGCCCGGTCCGCTCATAGATCTCCTGCTTGGACGCGACGCCGAACGCGCGTTGCATCATGCCCTCGGTCCTGCCGTCGCGGTAGTGCACGGGGTTGTCGATGAGCCGTCCCCGCCCGTCGAGCAGGCCGTAGTCCACACCCCAGGTGTCGATGCCCACCGACGCGATTGCCACGCCCTCCAGCGCCGCCTTGTTCAGCGCCCGCTTGATCTCAAAAAACAGCCGCGGCGCGTCCCAGTACAGGCGACCTGCCAGCTCCACCGGGTCGTTGGAAAAGCGGTGCAGCTCGCGCAGCGTCAGCTTGCCGTCCGCGAGCGTGCCCAGCATCGCCCGCCCCGACGATGCGCCAAAATCTATCGCCAGAAAATTGGTCTTTTCCACCATTGTGCATCCCTCCGCGCTTGTCCGTGTTTTTCATTATTATAACACGAACCGCGCTCATTGCACAGCGCTTTGCCGGAAATATTCCGCCACGCCCTGCGCCACGGCCTGCGCGATCTTCTGCCGGTATTCCTCCGTCAGCAGCAGCTGCTCCTCCTGCTTGTTGGACAGAAACCCGCACTCCACCAGCACCGAGGCCCCGCAGGCGTTGAGGATGTAATAATCCCCTGCGCTCGCCGTGCGGCAGTGCTCCGGGTCCAGGTCGTGCAGCGCGCTCTGCACGCACAGCGCAAGCTCCCGCCCCGCCGCCTCGCTGCCCTGCATGTAGAACACCTGCGCCCCGCGCTGGCTGCCGCTGGTGTACTTGTTCATATGGATGCTCACCATCGCCTCCACGCCGCCCTCGCGGAAGATCGCCAGCCGGTTGTCCAGCTCCTTGCGCTTCTTGTAGCCCGTGGTCTTTGCCGGGTCGATCAGCGCCACGTCCTCCGTGCGCGACATCACCACCGTCGCGCCCATGCCCTGCAGCTCCTGCTGCAGCAGCTGCGCCACCGCCAGGTTGAATTCCTTCTCCGGCACGCCGCTGGCCCCCTCGCAGCCGCCGTCGTACCCGCCGTGCCCCGCGTCCACGCCGATGACCCGCCCCTGCAGCGGCCGCGATGCCAGCTGCGGGCTGAAAACCTCCGTGTTGTGCGCCGTTTCCATCAGCATGAACCCCGCAAGCCCCGCCAGCAGCACAGCGACCGCCGCCCATTGTCTGTGCATCCCTCATCCCTCCAAGTTTAGGCGAATTCGTTCGCCTATGCTAATCCTATGCGCCTCCCTCCCCGATTATGCCCGCCTGTATATCCGAACATTTCTGCATATTTCTCCAATAAATACGGGTATTTTTTGATGTTATCCACACTGTCCACAATGTTATCCACAGTCAGAATCGCTGTTTTGCCACCTTTATCCTCATTTTCCACAACGTTCGATCCAATCCCCCGTGGAAAACGCGAATCATCCCCGTTCGCCCTTCCCCGTGTGCCGTCATTTGTCAAACATTATTTTTTCCGCGCGGCCGCTTTTCTTTTTCGACCGTTTTTGCTTATGAAAACAGCACCGTTCTCCCGATTCAGAGAGAACGGTGCCGGTATTCTTCCCTTGTCAGTCTCCTGTGCAGCTCGCTTCGCGCCCCATGCGGCTTTCGATCGACGAGCGCAAATCCCTGCCGCTCCCACAGCCTGCAGGAGCGGACATTGTAGTCCTCGCAGATGCAGTGCAGCACGTCCACGCCCTGGTCGTTGAACGCAAACTCCAACAGCAGCCGCAGCATGCGCGTGACCACGCCTTTTCCCCCCAGCGCTTGTCGCCGATGGTCACGTCGATGCGGCGCACATCCGTCCCCGGCGGGTACAGCGCCCGCACCCGCGGCAGATTCATCTTCTGCAGCCAGCAATCCCCGATCATTGCGCCTTCCGCCTCAATGGCGAAGCACAGCGCGTCCCGGGAGATCATTTCATACATCCCGTCGACGTCCTCCGGCGTCATGGGCTCGGGGTTCTCGTCCCCTTCCGTCCAGTAGAGCACCTCGGGGTCGGCGTTCCAGCGATAGAGCGCCGGCAGATCCGCATCCGTCAGCGGCCGCAGCGCGATGCGATCATCCTGCAGAACATGCGCATGCGTCGTCACGATCGCCATGTCCTCACTCCTTCGGCAGCGGCATGGACGGCACGGCGTTGAGCGTCATGTCGCCAAAGCAGCCCTTCAGATAGCGATAGTAGCCCGCGCAGCCGATCATCGCGGAGTTGTCGGTGCACAGCACGGGCGGGGGCAGGAACACCCGCGCGCCGCAGCGCTGTGCGGCCTCGTTGGCGCGGGAGCGCAGCAGCGAATTGCAGGCCACGCCGCCGGCCAACACCAGCTTTTTCAGCCCCGTGTCGCGCAGCGCCAGCTCCGCCTTGTCGATGAGCTGCTCCACCACCGCCCTGCGGAAGGACGCCGCGATGTCCGCATCGGTCAGCTGCACGCCCTGCTTCTGCGCGCGCGCCACCGCCTGCAGCAGCGCGGTTTTCAGCCCGCTGAACGAGTAGTTGTACCCTTCTTGCCGCGCCTTGGGCAGCGGCAGCGCATGGTCGTCTCCCTGCTGGGCCAGCTTGTCGATGGTGGGCCCGCCGGGATAGGGCAGCCCCAGCACGCGCGCCGCCTTGTCAAAGGCCTCGCCCGCCGCATCGTCCCGCGTGCGGCCGAGGATCTCATGGCAGCCGTAGTCGCTCACCCGCACCAGATGGCTGTGTCCGCCCGACACCACCAGCGCGATGAACGGCGGCTCCAGCTCCGGGTGCGCGAGGTACGCGGCGGAAATGTGTCCCTCAATGTGGTGCACCGGCACCAGCGGCAGTCCATAGCGGTACGCGAATCCCTTTGCATAGGACACGCCGCACAGCAGCGCGCCCACGAGCCCCGGCCCGTAGGTCACCGCAACCGCATCCAGATCGCCGGGCTGCACGTTCGCCTGCTCCAGCGCCTGCGCCACCACGCCCGTCATGGCCTCCACGTGCGCGCGCGAGGCGATCTCGGGCACCACGCCGCCGTAGAGCGCGTGCGTCTCCACCTGCGAGGCGATCACCAGCGACTGCACCTGCCGGGCGCACAGCACCGCCGCCGACGTCTCGTCGCACGAGGATTCGATGGCCAGGAGCCGAATGTCCCTTCGCCCCTGTGCTTGCGCCAGACGCTGCCTGACTTTCTCCTCGTAGCTCATCGTCCGCCCTCCCCATCGCCCTTGGGGAAGCCCTTCATCAGCTCATCCATCTGCTGCAGCAGCTCCTCGGGCGAGGGCGCAGGCTCCACAATGCGCGGTCGCGCCTCGGGCATGGGCACCTTTTCCTCGATGCAGACGTCCGCATGCGCCCTTTCCTCCCCGCGGGGCAGCGCGCCGTTTCCCCCGCCGATGGCAAAGGTCAGCTGCCCCGGCGAGCTGGTCAGAGACACGTGCGGCTTGCTGTCGGGGTCCACCACCAGCACCAGTCGCCCGTCCTCGCTCTTTTCCACCTTCATGTCCAGCTTCATCTCAAAGCGCACGGACAGCTCGCCGTTTTCCGGCGTCAGCGGCTCACCCACCCGCGGTGCAGCGGGCCGCGCCGTCGCAGGCTCCGCCTGTTCGATGTTCGTCACGGGCAGCTCCTCTTCCTCGCCGCCGTCCTCCAGCCCCATCCGCGCGAAGATCTCGCTCGCATCGGGCCGCTCTTCCTTTTCCTTGTGCTCGATCTTGTAAAAGTCGTCGCCGTTCGCGCCGCCCACGCGGGTCAGCGGCCAGTTTCCCTCCTCGGTCTTGTCCTTGCGGCAGATCATCACGATGGCAATGGCCGCCGTCGCCGCCAGCCCCACCGCAAACAGGATCGCGATCAGCGCCGCGCAGTCCATGAAGAAGGGCTCGGGCACCATCTGGATCAGCATGTCGTCGGCGTCCAGCAGCCACAGATCATTCGTGAAGAAGATCTGATGGAACTTGATGAACACCGCGGTAAAGTCCTGCATCGCCAGCAGCACTACGATGCCCACCAGCGCCAGCAGCAGCACCGCGCCCGCGAGGTAGCCGATGCCGCACACGCGCAAGCCGTGCTTTTCCCTCCGCGCCAGCAGCGCCGCGCCCACCCAGGCCGCAGCGCCCAGCACCGCAAACGCGACCATCGCCCAGCGCGCCAGCGTCACCAGGTTGCGCACGTCCACCATGTGATCCTTTTCGCGCTGCGTGAACACCTCGCGCAGCTGCCCGCCGATCTCCGCCTGCATGTCCAGCGAATCGCGGCTGCCCCACAGGTAGCCCAGCAGCCCGCGGGTCACGTTCATCAGGTTCTCGTCCGAGATGCCGATGACCGCGGCATTGTTGTACTTTTTGTATTCGTGCTCGTAAAACGCGGTGGACGTGGTGCAGACGAACACGCCCCCGAGCAGCATGGCCAGCAGCAGCAGCCACGCAGCCGCGCCGGAAAGTATCGCGGCAACTGTCTTTTTCATCTGTCTTCGCCTCCCGGCGTTTGTATTTACAGCATCTGCAGGTACGCCGTGATGAAGCCGTCCAGATCGCCGTCCATCACGCCGTCCACGTTCGTGACCTCATAGCTCGTGCGGTGGTCCTTGACCATCGTGTAGGGATGGAACACATACGAGCGGATCTGGCTGCCCCATTCGATCTTCTTGAGTTCGCCCTTGATGTCGCTCATCTTCTCCAGCGCCTCGCGCTCGCGCAGCTCCACCAGCCGGGAGCGCAGCACCTGCATGGCCATCTCGCGGTTCTGGATCTGCGAGCGCTCGTTCTGGCACTGCACCACAATGCCCGTGGGGATGTGCGTGATGCGCACGGCAGAGTCGGTGCGGTTGACGTGCTGACCACCCGCGCCGCCCGCGCGGTAGGTGTCGATGCGCAGGTCCTCGGGCTTGATGACCACGCCGCCGTCGTCGGGCAGCACCGGCATCACGTCCAGCGACGCAAACGACGTATGCCGCCGCGCCGCGCTGTCAAAGGGCGAAATGCGCACCAAACGGTGCACGCCGCGCTCAGCCTTGAGGTACCCATAAGCGTTCTCGCCCTTGACCTCAAACGTCACGGACTTGATGCCCGCTTCGTCGCCCTCCAGGAAGTCCAGCTCGCGCACCGAGTAGCCGTGGCGCTCGGCGTAGCGGGTGTACATGCGGTAGAGCATCTGCGTCCAGTCCTGCGCCTCGGTGCCGCCCGCGCCCGCGTGCAGCGACAGGATGCAGTCGTTTGCGTCGTACTCGCCGCGCAGCAGCGTGGACAGGTACAGCGCCCCGATCTTCTCGTTCAGCGACGCGATCTCGCCCTCGATCTCGGGCACCAGGCTCTCGTCCTGCTCCTCGTCGCACATCATGATCAGCGTGTGCACGTCCTCGCACGCGCGCTTGAGCTCGTCAATGCCGCTGGTGCGGTCGGTGATGGTCTTGATGCGCTGGTTGACCTTCTGCGCGCGCTCGAGGTTGTTCCAGAAGTCCGGCTCCTCCATCTCGCGGTGCAGCTGATCCAGCTCGTCGGTCATGGCCTCCACGTCAAAGGCGGCGGCGGTCTCCTCCAGCTTCTTCTCCAGCTCGCGCGTCTCCTGCTCAAACCTGTCCAGTTCTAAGATCATCTTCCTTACTCCTCAAATCACAGTCTTTACTTCATTATACCCGTTTTTTCGCGCCGGTTCAACTTTATTGTGCGCCCAGCAGGCCCTGCACGGAAATGTCGCGCCCCTGCCGCACGATCTTCCACTCCCCGTCGACTTTTTCGCACTCATAGCCGTACTCGCCCTCGCCGCCGTAGTAGGTAAACGTGAAGCTGACCGCCATGTGGTTGTCCTTGTCCGTCAGCACCGCCGTGAAGCACTGATCCACCTGGAACCCCTCTACCTGTGCAAAGGTCTCCTCCAGTGCGTCATTCGCCAGCACGATCGCGTTGCCGTAGTCCGCCGCGACCTCCTCGATCTCCGCCTGCGTCATCTCCTGCTTTTTCTGGCAGGCGCACAGCGTCAAGCTCAGCACAAGCGCCGTAACCAACGCCAAAATCCTCTTGATCCTCATACTTTTCTCCCCTTTATTCGATCAAATCCGGCAGCTGCCACAGGCTGCCGATGCGAACACACGCTTTTTCCAGCTCCTCCGGCATCCTCACCAGCCCCGGCACCAGAAACACCTTCGCGCCCGCGCGCAGCCCCGCTTCGGCCCCCAATGGCGAGTCCTCCACCACCGCGCACCGCTCAATGGGCACGCCCAGCTTCTGCGCGCCGCACAAAAAGATCTGCGGATCGGGCTTGGAGCGCACGATGTCGTCGCCGCACACCAGCGCGTCCAGCTTGGGCAGGATCCCCGCGCGCGTCAGCGTAAGCGATGCGCTGTCCCGGCTCGTGGACGTGCAGACGCATTGCTTCACGCCCCGCGCCGACAGCTGCCCCAGCGCGTGGTGCACCCCGGGCAGCACCGGCACGCCGTGCTCGTCCATCCACGCGCGGCACATCCGCTCCTTTTCCGCGTAAACCGCCTCCACATCGTCGATCTGGGGATACATGCTGTGCAATTCCGCCAGCACCGCCGTCAGGTTGCGCCCCGTCACGCGGTCAAAAAATTCCTCGCCGATGCGCGCCCCGTGCGCGCGCCCGCAGTCCACCCAGGCGATGCGGTGCAGCCGCTCGGTGTCCAGCAGCGTGCCGTCCATGTCGTAGAGTATCGCTCCGATGCTCATGGCTCCACTCCTCGTAAACGCACCAAAGCAAGGCGTACTTACAGATGCGCCTTGCCGGTGTGTGCTGTTTTTTGCTTATGCGTTCCTGCCGCAGCAGTTCTTGTACTTCTTGCCGCTGCCGCAGGGGCAGGGATCGTTGCGGCCCACCTTGGGCTGCGTGTTGCGCACGGGCTGCCGCGCGGCGTTCTGCGTGCGCTGCGCCTGCGCCACTGCCGCCGGATCCGCCGCCTTGGGCGCTTCGCGGCGCTCGGGCACCTTGTTGATGCGCGCATGGTACAGCGTGCGCACCACGTCGTGCTGGATGTTGGCGATCATCTCGTCGTACATCATCGAGCCCTCTGTCTTGTAGGCGTCCACGGGGTTCTTCTGCCCGTAGGCGCGCAGGCCGATGCCGTGCCGCAGCTGATCCATGTCGTCGATGTGGTCCATCCACTTCTGATCCACCACGCGCAGCAGCACCACGCGCTCGATCTCGTTCATGTCCACACCGGCCTCTTCCGCCTGCTCGACCAGATGGCTGTACGCGCCCCAGATCTCGCCCTCCAGCTTGTCCGTCAGCTTGCCCGCGTCCAGCTTCATGTAATCCTGCTCGGTAAGGCCGTCAAATCTGCCCAGCGGATAGGCAAATACCTGGTTGAGGTACTCGTTCAGCCCCTTGAAATCCCATTCTTCCGGGATCACATGCTCGGAACAGTGCGCACCCACGCCGTAGGCGATCTGATCGTCCACCATGCCGTGGATCTGCTCGCGCATGTCCGCGCCGTCCAGCACCTGACGGCGCTGCTTGTAGATGACCTCGCGCTGCGCGTTCATCACGTCGTCGTACTGCAGCACATGGCGGCGGATGTCGAAGTTCCGGCCCTCCACGCGCTTCTGCGCATTCTCGATCTGCTTGGACAACATGCCGTACTCGATCGGCACATCGTCCTCCAGCCCCAGCTTCTCGATCATGGGCGCGATGCGCTCGCCGCCGAACAGCCGCATCAGGTCGTCGTCCAGCGCGATGTAGAACCTCGAGCGCCCCGGGTCGCCCTGACGGCCCGAACGGCCGCGCAGCTGGTTGTCGATGCGCCGCGACTCGTGCCGCTCCGTGCCGATGATGTACAGGCCGCCCAGCGCCACCACCTTGTCGTGCTCGACGTCCGTGGTCTTTTTGTACTCATTGACCAGCTCGCGGTAGGCCTTGCGCGCCTCCAGCACCTCTTCGGGCGCGTTGTCGGAGTAGCCGCGCGCCTCCTCCACCAGCGGCTCGGGCATGCCCTGGCGCAGCAGCTCCCTGCGGGCGAGGAACTCCGGGTTGCCGCCCAGCAGAATGTCGGTGCCGCGGCCCGCCATGTTGGTGGCGATGGTCACCGCGCCCACCTTGCCCGCCTGCGCCACGATCTCCGCCTCGCGCTCGTGATGCTTGGCGTTGAGCACCGTGTGCGGCACGCCCACGCGATCCAGCATCCCCGAGAGCATCTCGGACTTTTCCACAGAAATGGTGCCCACGAGGATGGGCTGCCCCGTCTCGTGCGTCTTTTTGATGTCCTCCACCACCGCGCGGAACTTGGCCTGCTGCGTGCGGTAGATCAGGTCGTTCTCGTCCTTGCGGATCATGGGCCGGTTGGTGGGGATCTCCACCACATCCAGCGCGTAGATGGACTTGAACTCGTCCTCCTCGGTCATCGCGGTGCCCGTCATGCCCGAGAGCTTGCCGTACATGCGGAAGAAGTTCTGGAACGTAATCGTGGCCAGCGTGCGCGATTCGCGCGCCACCTCCACGCCCTCCTTGGCCTCGATCGCCTGATGCAGACCGTCGGAATACCGGCGTCCCACCATGAAGCGCCCCGTGAACTCGTCCACGATCACGACCTCGCCGTCCTTGACGACGTAATCGATGTCGCGGTGCATCAGCGCCTTGGCCTTGAGCGCCACCTGAATGTGGTGGTTGATGTCGGTGTTCTCCAGATCCGACAGGTTCTCCACGCCAAAGAACGCCTCCGCCTTGGAAACGCCCTGCGCGGTCAGGTTAACGGTCTTGTCCTTCTCGTCCTTGACATAGTCGCCGGTCTGCGTCTCGTTCCCCAGCTCGTCCTTGATGATCTCGCCCTCTTTGAGGCGCATCACGAAGGTGTTGGCCTTTGCGTACATGTCGGTGGCCTTGTCGCCGTGGCCGGAGATGATCAGCGGCGTGCGCGCCTCGTCGATGAGGATGGAGTCCACCTCGTCCACGATCGCGTAATGCAGCTCGCGCTGCACCAGATCCTCCTTGCGCACCACCATGTTGTCGCGCAGGTAGTCAAACCCGAACTCGTTGTTCGTGCCGTACACAATGTCGCAGGCGTAGGACGCGCGGCGCTGCTCGGTGCTCATGCCCGACAGGATCAGCCCCACGGACAGCCCCAGGAAGCGGTAGATCTTGCTCATCCATTCGCCCTGATACTTGGCCAGATAGTCGTTGACCGTCACCACGTGCACGCCCTTGCCCGTCAGCGCGTTCAGGTACGCGGGCATGGCGCAGGTGATGGTCTTGCCCTCGCCGGTCTTCATCTCGGCAATGCGGCCCTGATGCAGCACGATGCCGCCCAGCACCTGCACCTCAAAGGGCCTCTGCCCGATGGTGCGCACCGCCGCCTCGCGCACCACCGCGTAGGCTTCGGGCAGTATGTCGTCCAGCGTCTCGCCGTTTGCCAGGCGCTGCTTGAAGTAGGGGGTCTTGGCCTGCAGCTGCGCGTCGGTCAGCCCCTTCATCTCGGGCTCGAATGCGTCCACCTTCGCCACGATCTTCTTCAGCCGCTTGATCTCCGCCTCGTTGGACGAGCCAAACAGCTTCTTTAAGAAATTTGCCATCGTATATCCTCCAAATATCCGGACTGAAAATTTCCAAACCTCATTGGGTCCCATAATGAAACGACCCGAACACATCGATTGTAACATTTTTATCCCGCTTATTCAAGTTTTTCCCGGGCTATGGTATAATCTTAACAGCAATGCGCATCTTCAGCGTTTTTTCGGAGGCAATTCAAGTGAAATTCATAGGCGACGCCCTTTCTCTGCTCTATCTTGCCCTGTTCCTGCTCGCGGCCCTGCGCTACGCCGCGCTGCTCCTGCCGCGTGAGGACGCCCTGACCCGCACCGCCGCAGCCGTCAGCCTCGCGCTCTTTGCCCAGATGTGGCTGCCCGCGCTGTTCTCCTTTGCGCTGGGCTTTACGCTGCCGTCCCAACTGCTGGGATTGACGCTGTTTCTGCTCCCCCTGCCCTTCCTGCGCAAAAAGCGCGCTCCCGCAGTCAAGCTAAATCGAAATACGCTCCGCCTGCACCTGTTCTGTGTGCTGCCCGCTCTGCTGCTGTGCGCCGTGCTGCTCTACACCCACGTGCTGCGCCCGGAGGACGGCGCTTACCACACCGGCCAGAGCTGCTACGGCGATATGAGCATGCACCTGGCCTTCATCACCTCGCTCGCGCGCACGGGCGCCTTCCCGCCGGAGTATTCCATCCAGGCGGGCGTCAAGATGGGCTACCCCTTCCTGTGCGACAGCGTTTCCTCCACCTACCTGCTGCTGGGCGCGCACCTGCAGGTGGCCTATTGCCTGCCCATGCTCGCCGCGCTCTACGCCGTGTTCTCGTGGTATTTCGTGCTGATGAACCGCTTCCTCCGCAGTGAAAAGCGCGCTTGCCTCGCGTTCGTACTGTTCTTCCTCGGCGGCGGCATCGGTCTGTGGTACTTCCTCGACGGCGCGCGCGCTGATGCCAGCGTGTTCACACGCATCTTCACCGCCTTCTATGAAACCCCCACCAACAACGTCGACGCCAACGTGCGCTGGGTCAATCCCATCGCCGACCTGCTCATCCCCCAGCGCGCCACGCTGTTTGGCTGGAGCATCCTGCTGCCCTGCCTCTACCTGCTCTACCGCATGGCCTTTGAAGGGGAAACCAGATACGCCCCCTACCTCGGCGTGCTCGCGGGCGGCCTGCCGCTGCTGCACACCCACTCCTTTCTCGCGCTGGCCATGCTCTCGCTCAGCGCCTTCGTCCGCCAGCTTGTGCTTTCCTGGCGCAAAACGCTGCCCTACCTGCTCTACGCCGGCATCGCCGCGCTGCTCGCGCTGCCCCAGCTGATCTGCTTCACCTTTGCGCAGGCCTCGGGCGATGGCTTCCTGCGCTTCTCCTTCAACTGGGTCAACCAGTCCGACCCCTACCTGTGGTTCTACATCAAGAACATCGGCCTGACCTTCCTGCTGCTGCCCTTTGCGCTGCTGACGGAAAAGCGCCTGCGCGGCTTCTGGCTCTGCGCGCTGCCGCTGTGGGTGCTGTGCGAATTCGTGGTCTTTCAGCCCAACCTCTACGACAACAATAAGCTGCTCTTTGTGGTGCACATGCTCACCTGCGGCCTCGTCGCCTCCTTCCTCACCACGCTCTACCACAAGCTGCAGGGCTTGCCCGGCCGCGCGCTGATGGGGGCCTGCGTGGTGTTCTTAGGCACCGTCTCCGGCGTACTCACCCTCGCGCGCGAGACCATCTCGGATTACGAGCTCTACTCCGCCGCGCAGGTCGATGCCGCCCAGTACGCCGCGCAGAGCCTTCCCAAGGACGCCGTGCTCCTCACCGCCGACGAGCACAACAACCCCTTCGCGTCTCTCGCCGGTCTGACCATCGTGCAGGGCTCGCCCAGCTACCTCTACTTCCACGGCGTCTACGACACCGACCGCGCCGCTGACGTCTACGCCATGTACACCGAATCCGGCGCGCTCGACCGCCTCAAGGACGTCTATGGCATCACGCACGTCGTGCTCTCCTCCCACGAGTATGCGATGGGCGCGGACGCCGCCGTACTCGAGCATCTGCCCGTTGTCTACGAAAACAGCGACGTCACGATCTACGCCGTGGACTGACCCCCGATGCTTTACCCGCTCAAGTATCGTCCAACCCAGCTTTTTCCGAACGAATCGCCGCGCAGCCGTTCACATTTTCGTTAAATATTCGTAAAAAATAATTGTCAAAACCGGCAGGAAAAACCTCTCCCGCGTCGAATATCTATAATAATCCTCACGGTGGACAAGCGTAGCCGCGAGGCATCAAAGGAGGTTGGACTATGCGGATAAACATCACCGTGCGCAACATGATGACCATTTCCCCCTCGGTTGCCAATTACGTCAACAAGAAGGTGGGCAAACTCGATCGCTACTTTGGCGACGACATCGAGGCGCAGGTCCGTTTGAGCATTGAGCGCAACCGCTTCACCTGCGAGATCACCATCCCCCTGCCGGGCGAGATCCTGCGCGCCGAGGAGACCACGAGCGACATGTACGTCTCCATCGACAGCGTGCTGAGCAAGCTGGAGGGTCAGATCCGCAAGCACCGCACGCGCCTTTCCAAGCGCATGAAGCGGGATGCCGACCCCATCGAGGTGTTCCTCCCCGAAGAAGAAGCCGTGCCGCAGGTGGTGCGCACCAAGCGCTTCAAGGTCGAAGCGATGGATGTGGACGAGGCCATCTCCCAGATGGAGATGCTGGGCCACACCTTCTTCCTCTTCCGCGAGAAGGAAACCGACCAGATCTGCTTGGTCTACACCCGCGCCGACGGCAACTACGGCGTGCTCATCCCCGATTGATCCCCCAAAATAACCACAGCGCCATCCGAAGCCCCTTCGGATGGCGCTGCTTTTGTCCAAATCACCTTGTGATGATCTCGGTTTTCTCGATCACGAACCCATTTTCAACATACAGACGCATCGCGCTGCGGTTCCAGTCCGCCACATGCAGCGTGATTTCCTCCACGCCCTCCGCCAGCAGTCGGTGAACCGCCCACCTGAGCAGCTTCCCGCCCAGTCCGCGCCGCCTGCGCTTCAGCAGAACAACCAGATCATCGATCTCGCCGCCCTTCAGCGCAACAGCGCCCGCCGCATCGGCGCAAAGCAGGCGTTGACCATCTCCGCATACGCCGGAATATCGCTCTGCTCCAGCGTCCGCAGCACCAATTCACTTTCCACCCTGCCGCCCGCATAGCGCATGCTGTGAACCGTCAGCTCCACGCGCTCTCCTCCATGCCGCTCTCGCGCGGCCGGATGGTCACCGCAGTCCCCATCACCGTCAGCATCAGCATGTTGCCGTCGCCGCCCAGCGCCTCCGCGCCCATGCTCACGCCCACGACCGCGTTCGCGCCCATCGCCTGCGCGCGCTGCTCCATCTCGTTGAGCGCCGTCGCCCGCGCCTGGATGAGCTCCTCCTCATACGCCCCTGACCGGCCGCCGAAAAAGTTCGTCAGCCCCGCCGCCAAGTCGCGTACAAAATTGATGCCCGCGATCACCTCGCCAAACACCACGCCATGGTACGCCGTGATTTCATACCCCTCGATCCTTGCCGTCGTCGTCACCAGCATCTGCGCTGCCTCCCCGCGTTTTTCTATTATTATAGTGGACTTCCCGGAAAAGTACAAGTCACCATAAAATAGCTATTGCAATTTTTGCTTCGCCGTTATATAATTATAAAAACTAGATGTGGAGGCTATTTCAATGACTTTCAATAAAGGCAAAGACATTGTCAGCGCGTTGCTGCATATATTCGGCCTGGGGCTGTCCATCGCGGGCACGGTGCTGCTCATCATCAAGGGCACCGCCTATTCCCCGTGGCACGTGGTCAGCTATTCCATCTTCGGCGCGACGCTCATCGCGCTCTACGCCGCCAGCTCCACCTATCACACCTTTTATATCTCAGAATCGGTGCACAACACCCTCCGCCGCATCGATCACATCATGATCTTTATGCTGATCGCGGGCACCTACACGCCCATCTGCCTGGTCACGCTGCGCGGGCCGTGGGGCTGGGTGCTGTTCGGCATCGTCTGGGCGTGCGCGCTGGCCGGCCTGTTCTTCAAGATCTTCTGGATGGACGCGCCCCGCTGGCTCTACACCGTGTTCTACATCGCGATGGGCTGGGCGGCGCTGATCGCCATCTGGCCGCTGACGCAGCTGCTCAGCCCTGCGGCGCTGGCCTGGCTGTTCGGCGGCGGCATCGTCTACACCATCGGCGGCGTGTTCTACGCGCTCAAGTTCCCCCGCATCCAGACCAAATACTTCGGCTTCCACGAGCTGTTCCACATCTTCATCCTGCTGGGCTCCGCCTGCTTCTATGTGCTCATCTTCTGCTACATCCACTGATTTTTTGCAGGAAAAACCCACCCCAAGCCCGAATTACCGTTAAGGTGATTCGGACTTTTTTCATGCGGAGGTACAGCTTTATGAATATGCACCCTTACACCAACGTCGCCGTGGAGCATCTGATGCGCCTTGTGAACATCCCCAGCCCCACCGGCTTTACCCACCAGGCCGCAAACTACCTCATGGATGCGTTGACCGGCTACGGCTTTGCGCCCTACAAGACCCACAAGGGCAACGTGGTCTGCTGCATCGGCGGGGAAGGCCATCCGCTGGTCGTCGCCGCGCATGTGGACACCCTGGGCGCCATGGTGCGCTCCATCAAGCCCAACGGCCGCCTGCGCTTCATCCAGATCGGCGGCTACCCCACCAACAACGTGGAAAACGAGACCTGCGTGGTGCACACCCGCGACGGCCGCGCCTACACGGGCACCTTCTACCTCACCTCGCCCGCCACGCACGTCTACTCCGGCATTTCGGACATCAAGCGCGACGACACCACCGTCGAGGTCATACTCGATGAAAACGTGTCCACCAAGGAGGAGACGCGCGCCCTGGGCATCGAGGTGGGCGATTTCATCTCCCTCGACCCCCGCGCCGTGCGCACGCCCTCGGGCTACATCAAGTCCCGCCACCTGGACGACAAGGCCAGCGCCGGCGTGCTGCTCGCCCTGGCCAAGATGGTCTCCTGCGGCGACATCACGCTCTCGCGCAAGATCTATCTGATCTTCACCGTCCACGAGGAAGTGGGCCACGGCTGTGCCGCAGGCCTTCCCGACGACGCCGAGGACATCCTCTCGGTGGACATGGGCTGCGTGGGCGACGATCTGACCTGCGATGAGACCATGGTCTCCATCTGCCCCAAGGACAGCCGCGGCCCCTACAACTACGACATGACGGGCAAGCTCATCGCGCTGGCCAAGGAAAACGGCCTCAAGTACGCCGTCGACATCTACCCCATGTACGCCTCTGACGCTGACGTGTCGCTGACCTCGGGCCACAACTTCCGCCACGCGCTGATCGGCCCCGGCGTGTTCGCCTCCCACGGCTACGAGCGCACCCACGTCACCGGCATCGACAACACGCTAAAGCTCCTCGTCGCCTTCGTCACCGACTGATCGCTCAAGTTGATTATAAAAGAAGGTATCCGCAATGGTAGAAATGAACACATTGACCGCCAGAGAACTCTGCGAATTTCACGAACTTGTCCACTTTGGCCCGCTCGACGAAGCGCAGGTCGAGGACTCACTGCGCGGCAGCCTCGTCACATGCAAATATGTGGATGATGGCTGTACCTTGGGTGTAGGTCGCGTCATCGGCGACGGTGCCCGCAACTTCTACCTGCAGGACATATACGTCCACCCCGACGCGCAGCGCCGCGGCGTGGGCACCGCCATCGTGGACGCGCTGCTGAACTGGATCCGCTCCACCCTCCCCGAGGGCCGCACCGTCACCGTCGCGCTGATGGCCGCCACCGGCAAAGAGCCCTTCTACGAGCGCTTCGGCTTCAGCATCCGCCCCAACGCCCACCAGGGCAGCGGCATGCAGCACTTCCTCACCGCCGAACCCCCAAAGGAGTGATTCTCTATCGCCATCCGAAATGACTGCAAGGCGATCCTGTACCGCAATGGCGAAGTCCTGCTCAATGCAGTTGCCCTGCCCGATGGTTCCGTCTGCTACGACCTGCCCGGCGGCGGCCAGCAGCCTTATGAATCTCTGGAGGAGGGCGTGTTGCGCGAGGTACGCGAGGAAACAGGGTATGAAGCACGCATCCTGCGCTTCTGCGGCCTTGCCGAGGACATCTGCCTCAACCCCGTCCAGCGCGCCGCAGCACCCAATTACACACATCGCGTGCTGCACATCTTCCTCGTCGAGCCCCTCACCGATGTACCCGGCGTCGCCGCCGAGCTGGATCTGAACCAGCTGCGCAGCGAATGGGTTTCCCTCGATCGGGTCGCCAGTCTGCCTCTCCGCCCCATCGGCATCGCCCCCTACATAGCGCAGATGATCCGCTCGAACACTCCCATCTACATCCCAACCTTCTACTCCTGACATCAAAAGCTCATAGTCAACGATCTGTCTATATCCCCAGGCTTCCCCTTGAGGGGAAGCTGTCGCCCGCAGGCGACTGATGAGGTGTCCGTCAAGCACTAACCCACCCCCAGGCGCACTGATTCACCGCCTTTTTCGATTCACAAAGACCGGCTCGCATCCCCATGCGAACCGGTCTTTTCTCCTATCAGCGGAACTTCCCGATCTCCTCCAGAAAAACCTTCCCATACAGCGCCATCTTGTGCTCACCCACGCCGGAGACGGCCAGCATTTCCTGCCTCGTCCCCGGCCTTTTTGCGCACATGTCGCGCAGCGTCGCGTCGGAAAAGATCACAAACGCAGGCTGATGCTTTGCGTCCGCCAGCCTGCGCCGCAGCGCCTTGAGCGCCATGAGCAGTGGGTCGTCGTCCGATATTTGCGCATTGCTGCGCTTCTTTGCAGGAATATCCGGCACCTTCTCGTCCGCATGCCTCGCCTGATGCCGCCTGACCTTCATCGTCACGCGCGCGCCTTCGTACAGCACCGCCGCGGCGCCCTGTCCCATGCGCAGCACAGGATATTCTCCATTGTCCGCCGCCAGCACGCCCGTGCGCAGCAGCTCGTCCATCACCGCGCGCAGCTTCGTTTCCTCCACACCGCGCAGCGCGCCGTAGCACCCCGTCCTGTCCAGCCCCAGCCTGCGGATGCGCTCGCCCCTGCCGCCGCGCAGCACGTCCAATATCACAGTCTTGCCGTACCGCTGCCGCAGCTCGCTGACGCATTCCAATATGCTGTGCGCCTCGCGCGTCACGTCCACCACGTCGAATTCGCCCTCGCAGTTGGAGCAGTTGCCGCATTCGCCCTTCGCGTCCTCTCCAAAATACCGCAGGATCGTCGCCCGCAGGCACTCGCTCGTCGTGCAGTATTCCGTCATGCGCCGCAGCGCCCGCCGCTGGTTCTCCTTCACCGCCGCAGCCTGTTCCGCGTTCAGCTCCGGGTTGTCGTTTTCATGCTCGATCAGGAATTGATTGGTGCGCACGTCCTGCGGCGCGTAGAGCAGGATGCAGTCCGCCGGGCTGCCGTCGCGCCCCGCCCTGCCCGCCTCCTGATAATACCCCTCCAGGTTCTTGGGCATGTTGTAGTGGATCACAAACCCCACGTTGCTCTTGTCAATGCCCATGCCGAACGCATTGGTCGCCGCCATCACCGTCGCACGGTCGTACAGAAAATCCTCCTGATTCCGACGCCTCTCCTCGTCCGACAGCCCCGCATGATAGCGCGTCGCCGCATACCCGTGCGCGCTGAGCACGTCGCAGACCTCCTCCACGCCCTTGCGCGTCGCGCAGTACACGATGCCGCTCCGCTCCCGGAATCGCTGCATCAGCCCCAGCAGCTCCTGCTTCTTGTCCTTGGGCGCGCGCACCTCAAACCTCAGATTGGGCCGGTCAAACCCCGTTGTGACGCGATATGGCGACCGCAGCCCCAGCAGCGCCGCAATGTCCGCCCGCACCTGTTCCGTAGCCGTCGCGGTAAATGCCCCCACAACGGGCCGCACGGCCAACCCATCAATAAACTCCCGTATCTTCAGATAACTCGGCCGGAAATCCTGCCCCCACTGCGACACACAATGCGCCTCGTCCACCGCCACCAGCGGGATGCGCAGCCTGCCGCACACCGCGCGGAACTCCGCCGTCTCCAGCCGCTCCGGCGCGACATAGAGAATCCTGTACATCCCCTGCGCCGCGTTTTCCAGCGCCTTGCGGTACTGCCCCGGCGTCAGCGAGCTGTTCAGATACGCCGCGCGCACGCCCGCCTCGTTCAGCGCCGCCACCTGATCCTTCATCAGCGAGATCAGCGGCGAGATCACCAGCGTCACGCCGGAAAGCAGCAGCGCCGGGATCTGGTAGCACAGCGACTTGCCCGCGCCCGTGGGCATCACGCACAGCGCGTCCCGCCCGCCCAGCAGCGCGTCCACCACGCCCTCCTGCCCCGGCCGGAACGCGTCATAGCCAAAGTACCTGCGCAGCGCCTCCAGCTTGTCCATCCCATCAGTCCTTCATCTGTTCGTACAGGTCGTTGAGATACACCCACCGCTCGGTCAGGCGCTCCAGCTCGGCCTCGGCTTCTTCCTTTTCCGCCGTCAGCCGCTGCAGCTCCACATAGTCTGCAGCGCTCCTCTCGATCGCCGCGTCCAGCTCCGCAATGCGCGCCTCCGCAGCCGCCACGTCCGCGTCGATGGTCTCAAACTCGCGCTGCTCCTTGAACGTGAACTTCACCTTCTTCTGCCGCGCGGGCGCAGCCGCCTGCACTGCCTTCTCCGCTCGCACCGGCGCCTCCGGATCGGGCCGCGCATCCAGATAATCCGAGTATCCGCCCGGGTACTGCCGGATCACGCCATCGCCCTCATACGCGAAGATGCGCTGCATCAGCCGGTCGAGGAAGTACCGGTCGTGCGAGGCCGCCACCACCGCGCCGGGGAAGTGATCCAGATAATCCTCCAGTATTGTCAGCGTCTGGATGTCCAGATCGTTCGTAGGCTCGTCCAGCAATAGGATGTTGGGTGCGCCCATCAGAACAGACAGCAGGTACAGCCGCCGCTTCTCGCCGCCCGACAGGCGCTTGATCTGCGTATACTGCAAATCCGCGTTGAACAGGAACCGCTCCATCATCTGTGTCGCCGTCAGCGTGCCCTCATCGGTTTCCACGCTCAAGGCGATGTCGCGGATGAAATCGATTGCGCGCTTTTCACCGTCCATGTCTGCGTTGTCCTGCGCAAAGTACCCGATCTTCACCGTTTCGCCCACTGTGATGCTGCCGCTGTCGGGCCGGATACGCCCCGCAATCATGTTCAGCAGCGTGGACTTGCCGCACCCGTTGTGCCCCACGATGCCCACGCGGTCGTCGCGCAGAATAATGTACGAAAAATCGCGGATCAGCGCCTTGCCGCCAAAGCCCTTGCTCACATGGTCGATCTCCACAGTCTTTCTGCCCAGCCGCGACGCCGCCGAACCGATCTTCACGTTCTCCTGCGCCTTGGGCGCCTCCACCGCCGACAGCTGCTCGAACCGTTCGATGCGCCCCTTCGCCTTGGTCGTCCGCGCCCGCGCGCCCCTGCGCATCCACGCCAGCTCCACCTTCAGTATCGCCTGCCTCTTGCGCTCAGACGCCAGCGCCATGTCCTCGCGCTCCGCCTTCAGCTCCAGGAACCTGGAGTAATTCGCCGGATAGGTGTACAGCTTACCGCCGTCCAGCTCCACAATCTTGTTGACCGCGCGCTCTAAGAAGTAGCGGTCGTGCGTCACCATCACCAGCGCGCCCGTAAACGCCTGCAGCTGCTTTTCCAGCCACGCCACCATCTCGTTGTCCAGATGGTTCGTCGGCTCGTCGAGAATCAGCAGCTCGCAGGGGCGCACCAGCGCCGCCGCCAGCGCCACCTTCTTACGCTGCCCGCCCGACAGCGTCTCCACCTTCGCGTCGTGGTCGGCAATGCCCAGCCGCGTCAGGATCGTGCGCGCCTCATAGTCCTTCAGCTCGCGCACGTCCGCCGACACGCCGTCAAACACCGCCGACAGCACCGTCGCCCCCGGCCGGAACTCCGGGTTTTGCGGGAGGTACCCCACGCGCACGTTCCGCCCCCGGCTCACGCTGCCCGCGTCCGGCTCCTCCAGCCCCGCCAAAACTTTCAACAGCGTGGACTTTCCCGTCCCGTTGACGCCGATGACGCCCATCTTGTCGCCGTCCTCCACGTAGAGCGTCGCGCCGTCCAGCAGCGTCTTGAGCGTGTATGCCTTGGATATGTTTTCAGCCGCAAGAATCATGCTTTACCCCTTTATGCCAATGCAGGCACAGCGAATTTCCCCGCTGTGCCCGTCAGTTTTCGTTTGTTGTCAGCCGCCCAGATAGGCTTTTTTGACCTTGTCGTCGTTGGCCAGCACGCTTGCGTCGCCGGACATCACGATGCTGCCCGTCTCCAGCACGTAGGCGCGGTTGGCGATGTTGAGCGCCATCTTGGCGTTCTGCTCCACCAGCAAAATCGTCACGCCCGTGTCGTTGACTTCTTTGATGATGGAGAATATCTCCTGCACCAGTATGGGTGACAGGCCCATCGAAGGCTCGTCCAGCAGCATCATCTTGGGCTTTGCCATCAGCGCCCTGCCGATGGCCAGCATCTGCTGCTCGCCGCCGGACAGCGTGCCCGCCAGCTGCTTTCTGCGCTCCTTGAGGCGCGGCAGCCGCTCGAACACCATGTCGTAGTCCGCCGCGACGCCCGCCTTGTCCTTGCGGATGTACGCGCCCATCTCCAGATTCTCCTGCACCGTCAGCTCCGAGAACACGCGTCGTCCCTCGGGCACCTGCGCAAGGCCGCTGCGCACGATCATGTGCGGCTTGGTGGTCAGCAGGTTCTGCCCCATGAAGGTGATGCTGCCGCTCTTGGGCTTGAGCAGGCCGGAAATGGCGTGCAGCGTGGTGGTCTTGCCCGCGCCGTTCGCGCCGATGAGGGTGACGATCTCGCCCTCGCCCACCTCAAAGGTCACGCCCTTGATGGCGTGGATCGCGTCGTAATAAACGTGGAGGTCCTCCACTTTGAGCATGGTCGCCATATCCTCACTCCCCTCCCAGGTACGCGGCGATCACGCGCGGATTGGCGCGCACCTCTTCGGGCTCGCCCTCTGCGATGATCATGCCGTAGTCCAGCACGTACAGCCGCTCGCAAATGCCCATCACGAAGCTCATGTCGTGCTCGATGAGCAGTATGGAGATGTCGAACCGCTCGCGAATGTCGCGAATGGTGGTCATCAGCTCGTGCGTTTCGGTGGGGTTCATGCCCGCCGCCGGCTCGTCCAGCAGCAGCAGCTTAGGCTCGGTGGCCAGCGCACGGGCGATCTCCAGCTTGCGCTGCTGGCCGTAGGGCAGGTTGCGCGCCTTGCTCTGCGCCAGCTCGTCCAGCCCCATCACGCGCAGCAGCTCGTGCGCGCGCGCGTCCACCTCTTTTTCCGCCTTCCAGTAGCGGGGCAGGCGCAGGATCGACTCCACCATGTTGCAGTGAATGGAGGCGTCCATCGCGATCTTGACGTTGTCTATGACCGATACATCCCTAAACAGCCGGATGTTCTGGAAGGTGCGGGCAATGCCCTGCGCCGTCGTCTCGTATGTCTTTTTGCCCACCACGCTGATGTCCTCGAGCTTGATGGTGCCGTTCGTGGGCTGATAGACGTTGGTCAGCATGTTGAACACAGTGGTCTTGCCCGCGCCGTTCGGCCCGATCAGGCCCACGATCTCGCCCTTGTGGATCGTCAGATTGACGTCCTGCACGGCCTTCAGGCCGCCAAAGGTGATGCCCAGGTTTTCTACCTGCAAAATCTCCGTCATGCCTGCTTGCCCCCTTCCTTGATGGCCGCCTTGCGGGGCCGGTTCAGCATCCGGCTCAGCGAGAACTCATAGGTGCCCAGCAGTCCCGTGGGACGGAACAGCATCATCACGATGAGCACCAGCGAGTAGAGCAGCATGCGGTAGTCCTCAAAGCCGCGCAGCGCCTCGGGCAGTATCGTCAGCACGATGGCCGCGATGATGGAGCCCGTGATGGAACCCATGCCGCCCAGCACCACCATCACCAGGAACTCAACGGAGTAGTTGAAATCGAACTTCGTGGGCGCCAGCACGCCGACGTGGTGCGCATACAGGCCGCCCGCAATGCCCGCAAAGAAGGCCGCGAGCACAAAGGCCATCATCTTGTAGTAGGTGGTGCGGATGCCGGAGGCCTCTGCCGCGATCTCATCCTCGCGGATGGAGATGACCGCGCGGCCATGGCGCGACTTGATGAACGCGAAGATCACAAATACCGACAGGATCATCACCCAGTAGGCCCAGGAGAAGTTTGTGCTGGCGGGAATGCCGCTCAGGCCCTTTGCGCCGCCGGTGATGGGCAGCGCGTTTGCCACCACGCGGATGATCTCGCCAAAGCCCAGCGTGATGATCGCCAGGTAGTCGCCGCGCATGCGCAGCGCGGGAATGCCGATCAAAAAGCCCACGATTGCCGCGACAATGCCGCCCACCAGCAGCCCCAGCGGGAACGCGACGGCCTCGGGCAGGCCGCAGTGCATCGTAAAGAGCGCAGCGGCATACGCGCCCACGGACATAAAGCCCGCATGGCCCAGCGCCAGCTGACCCATGAAGCCGCACACCAGGTTCAGGCTGACCGCCATGATGATGTTGATGCAGATCAGACGCACGATGCCCTCATAGTACCGGTTGATGACGCCCGCTTTGATCAGCACCATCATCACGACATAGAGCAGCACCACGAGCCCCGCATTGACCGCATAGGAGATCAGTGTCTTGTTCAGCTTTTTCTTCATCGCGTATTACACCTTCTCCCTTACGTTCTTGCCCATGATGCCGCTGGGCTTGAACAGCAGCACGATGATGAGGATGCCGAACACCACCGCGTCGGCCACGGTCGAGTCAATGTAGCCCTTGGTCAGCGATTCGGCAATGCCCATGATCAGGCCGCCGATCATCGCGCCGGGGATGGAGCCAATGCCGCCCAGAACCGCCGCGACGAACGCCTTCAGGCCCAGCATGGAGCCCATGTACGGGTCGATCAGCGGGTAGGACGCAGAGTAGAGCACCGCTCCCACAGCCGCAAGGCCGGAGCCGATGGCAAAGGTCCAGGCGACGGTGCCGTCGGTGTTGATGCCCATCAGCTTTGCCGCGCCCGCGTCCTCAGACACCGCGCGCATGGCCTTGCCAAGGCGCGTGCGCTTGACCAGCAGCTGCAGCAGCACCATCAGCACCACGGTGGTCACGATCGTGATGATGGACACCATGCTGATCTGCCTCTCGCCCACCACGATGGGCGCGTAGTTGAACACCGTGGGGAAGGACTTGCCCGACGAGGAGAAGATCAGCTGGAACAGGTTCTGCAGGAAGATGCTCACGCCAATGGCGGTGATGAGCAGCGAGATGCGCGGCGCCTCCTTGACACGCAGCCTGCGGTAGGCGACCCGCTCGATGAGCACGCCCGCCAGCGCGCAGAACACGACGGAGCCGAGCACCGCGACCCACAGCGGCATGCCGCACATCACCAGCAGCACGTAGGCCGCATAAGCGCCCACCATGATGATGTCGCCGTGTGCGAAGTTGATGAGCTTTACGATGCCATACACCATGCTGTAGCCCAGCGCCACCAGTGCATAGATACTGCCGATGTGCAGTCCATTGACGATCTGGAATAGAAATTTCATCATAACACCGTCCTGCCATGCCGTTTTGTGCAAATAAAGCCAACGGGAGGGAGAATTGCTTCGCCCTCCCGTTGCTCATTATTATAGTGTCTGAATCATCATCTGTCAAACACTTTGCGCCTGTTTTCGGGGATTTATCTGTTGTAGTACTCTACAAAGATCTCGTCGCCGCCCTCGATGGTGTGCACCGCAGCGGACTTGATGGGGTTGCGGTTCTCGTCGAAGGTCATGGAGCCGGTGATGCCGTCGAACTGCAGATCCTTCATCGCGGCGATGATGGCGTCAGAGTCGGTGGAGCCGGCCTTCTCGATGGCGGCATACATCATGCGCGCGGCGTCATAGCCCAGCGCGGCGAACATGTTCGGCTCCTCGCCGTACTTTTCCTTGTAGTTCTTAAGGAACGCCTGCAGGGTCGCATCGTCGCTGTCCGCGGAGAAGTGACCGCAGAAGTAAGCGCCGTCCAGCACGGAGACGTTGGACGCATCGATCTTCTGCAGCACGCCGTTCCAGCCGTCGCCGCCCAGCATGGTGGACTTGACGCCCACTTCGCTGGCCTGCACGGCGATCAGCGCGACGTCCTCATAGTAGACGGGGATGAACAGCACGTCGGGGTTGGCCGCCGCGATGTTGGTCAGCTGTGCCTTGAAGTCCACGTCGCCCTTGTTGTAGCCTTCCTTGGCAACGACCTGCATGCCAAGGTCAGCGGCGTACTGCTCAAAGGACTCGGTCAGGCCCAGAGAGTACTCGTCGGCCACGTTGTAGAGGATGGCGGCGGTCTTCGCGCCCAGCTTGTTCACGGCGTAGGACGCCATGACCTCGCCCTGGAAGGGGTCGATGAAGCAAGCGCGGAACACGTTCTGGCCGATGGGGGTGATGTCCGCGGCGGTGCCGGTCGCGGTGATCATGGGGATGTTGTCCTTGGCAGCCTGCTGCGCCACAGCCATCGTGGGCTTGGAGGTGACA
>JAXEXP010000026.1:0-5617 GCA_034113365.1 Candidatus Spyradocola sp. | reverse complement strand
TCCCCTCAAGGGGAAGCCAAGGGTTATGGAAAAACTCCCGGGGGATGCGGCTCCGGGAGTTTTGTTTGGTGCGTCTGGGGGTGTGCAGGGCTGGACGGACACCTCATCAGTCGCCTGCGGGCGCCAGCTTCCCCTCAAGGGGAAGCCAAAGGTTATGGAAAAACTCCCGGAGTTATGCGGCTCCGGGAGTTTCTTTGCTATGGATTTGGCGGATTACACAATGCCCTGGGCGAGCATGGCGTCGGCGACCTTCTTGAAGCCGGCGATGTTGGCGCCCGCGACCAGGTTGCCTGCAACGCCGAACTCCTTGGCGGTGGAGGAAGCGTTGTTGTAGATGCCCACCATGATGCCCTCGAGCTTCTTGTCGACCTCGTCGAAGGACCAGCTCAGGCGCTGGGAGTTCTGGCTCATCTCCAGCGCGGAGGTGGCCACGCCGCCCGCGTTGGACGCCTTGCCGGGCGCGTAGAGGATGCCGCTGCTCTGGAACACCTCGATGGCCTCGGGGGTGGAGGGCATGTTCGCGCCTTCAGCCACGGCGACGCAGCCGTTGGCGACCAGCGCCTTGGCGTCGTTGCCGTCCAGCTCGTTCTGGGTGGCGCAGGGCAGCGCGATGTCGCAGGGGATGGACCAGACGCGCTGGCCTTCCATGTAGGTGGAGCCGGGCTTGGCAGCGCAGTAGTCCTTGACTCTGCCGCGCTTGACTTCCTTGATCTCCTTCATCAGCGCCAGATCGATGCCGTCGGGATCGTAGACGGAGCCGTTGGAGTCGGACATGGAGATGACCTTGCCGCCCAGCTGCATGGCCTTCTCGGCCGCGTAGATGGCGACGTTGCCCGAGCCGGAGATGACGACCTTCTTGCCCTCGAAGCCCAGGCCCTTTTCGGCCAGCATCTCGCGGGTGAAGTAGACCAGGCCGTAGCCGGTGGCCTGGGTGCGGGCCAGGGAGCCGCCGTAGGTCAGGCCCTTGCCGGTGAGCACGCCCTCGTACAGGCCGGTGATGCGCTTATACTGGCCGTAGAGGTAGCCGATCTCACGGGCGCCCACGCCGATGTCGCCCGCGGGCACGTCGACGTCCGCGCCGATGTGGCGGTACAGCTCGGTCATGAAGCTCTGGCAGAAGGCCATGACTTCGCGGTCGGACTTGCCCTTGGGGTCGAAGTCGGAGCCGCCCTTGCCGCCGCCGATGGGCAGGCCAGTCAGGCTGTTCTTGAAGATCTGCTCAAAGCCCAGGAACTTGATGACGCCCAGGTTGACGGAAGGATGCAGGCGCAGGCCGCCCTTGTAGGGGCCGATGGCGGAGTTGAACTGCACGCGGAAGCCGCGGTTGACCTGCACGTTGCCCTTGTCATCGACCCAGGGCACACGGAACATGATCACGCGCTCGGGCTCGACCAGGCGCTCGAGCAGGCCGTTCTTCTGGTAGGCGAGGTTGGCGTCCACGGCAAGGCGCAGGGAGTCCAGCACCTCACGCACCGCCTGATGGAAAACAGTCTCGCCGGGGTTGCGGGCGATGACCGTTTCGAGTACGGAATCAACGTAGCTCATGATATCTTCCTTTCTTTCCAGTGGGCTCCACACACAGAGCCTCACCTGCTAATACCGTATTATTATAATAATGGAGCCCTTCCATTGCAAGGAATTTTTTGCGAAATTTCATAAAAACTTGTTGCTGCCGACCCGGATCGGGCGCAGGCGCAGGAATTCGGGGGCAGCCTTGCTCGGGTTGTATTTTCATTCAGGCCGCGCGAATAAAAACTCAGCGCTTAGAAGCCCATGCGGTAGACGTCGTGCGCGCCGTGCTGCATCAGGTAGCGGCGGATCTCCTTCACCTTCTGCTTGTTGCGGACAAAGGGCGTACCGTCCAGGCGGGACAGCTTGGCCGAAACGGGTACGAACATGATGGAGATGGGCGTGACGCGGTTCATACCGGCTACGAGATTGACATCCGCACCGTGCTCCACACAGTATTTGACCATCTCCATATCCTCGTGAAAGGTTGCGATGTGAAGCGGGTTCACACCGGCTTTTCCCCGGGACTGCATCAGGGTGCGCACGGCGGCGGTCACCTCGCCCTTTGCGCTCTGACGGGCCTCCATGCGCTGCAGCGCGCGGATGTCCTCGAAAAGCATGCGGTTCTTGTCCAGCTTCAGGTCGATGCGCGCCTTGAGCAGGTAGACGCGGTGGTCGGCCACGCCGCTCATCACCACGGCCATGAGGATCTCGTTGGCCTTGTCGTACTGCTCGGCCTGGAAGGCGTATTGCGCCGAGGCGAGCATGCTCTCCAAGCTGGTCTGCGCCTTGACGCGCACATTGCCCATGGTGATGTCCGTCCGCATCTGCTGGTCCTCAATGATATTTTTCGTGCCGCAGTAGATGCAGTAGATGAACGGGCGGTTGAGCTCCACGTTCAGCGCTGCGCCGCAGCTCTTGCAATACAGCACCTTGTTTTCCATCGTTGTTCCTCCTCCGAGCCACCTTTTCTGTTATTATACAAAATCTGACTGGATTTGAAAAGCGCCATGATACATAATTTTATAGCAATCAGGACAGGATAGATGCGTCTTCACCACAGGATCGTTTTGTTCTAAAATTATACCGTTAATTTACATTGACAATATTGACATTTATTTATCAATATAGTATGCTTTGCTTGGTTACAGAGAGACGGCACAAAGCCGTCCGAAAAGACCTGCACAGAAAGGAAGTTGAACACTATGGCACGTTTTACTCTGCCCCGCGACCTGTACTTTGGCAAGGGGGCCATGGAGGAGCTGCGCACGGCGCTCAAGGGCTACAAGAAGGGCATCATCGTGGTGGGCGGCCACTCGATGCAGAAGAACGGATTCCTGGACAAGCTGGAGCGCATTCTGCACGAGACCGGCCTGGAGACCCGCGTATTTGAAGGCGTGGAGCCCGATCCGTCGGTGGAGACGGTGATGCGCGGCGCGCAGATGATGCGCGAGTTTGAGCCCGACGTGATCCTGGCCATCGGCGGCGGCTCGCCCATGGACGCGGCCAAGGCCATGTGGGTGTTCTACGAGCATCCCGAAAAGACCTTCGACGACATCAAGGACCCCTTCACCATCCCGGCGCTGCGCAGCAAGGCCATTTTCGTGGCCATCCCCTCCACCTCGGGCACGGCCTCCGAGGTGACGGCCTTCTCCGTCATCACGGACTACTCCACGCTGGTCAAGTACCCGCTGGCGGACTTCAATATCACCCCGGACATCGCGATCCTGGACGAGGACATCCCCATGACCATGCCCAAGAAGCTGACCGCGCACACGGGCATGGACGCGATGACCCACGCCGTGGAGGCGTATGTGGCCGGCCTGCACTCGGACTTCTCCGACCCGCTGGCGCTCAAGGCCATCCAGATGATCTTCGACTACCTACCCGCCTCCTACGAAGGCGACGCGGACGCGCGCGGCAAGATGCACGTGGCGCAGTGCCTGGCGGGCATGGCGTTCTCCAACGCGCTGCTGGGCATCGCCCACTCGCTGGCGCACAAGGTGGGCGCGCAGTACGAGATCCCGCACGGCTGCTGCAACGCCATCCTGCTGCCCAACGTCATCCGCTACAACGCCAAGGCCTGCATGGACCGCTACGCCGACATCGCGCGCTACCTGCGCCTTGCGGGCAGCAGCGACGAGGAGCTGGTGAATGCGCTGGTGGAGAAGATCGAGGCGCTCAACCGCACTGTGGACATCGCCCCCACCTTCAAGGAGAACGGCGTGACCGAGGAAAAGTTTGGCAGCACGCTGGACTTTGTGGCGGAGAACGCTTATGGCGACCCCTGCACGGGCTCCAACCCGCGCGCCACCTCGCCCGAGGATCTCAAAAAGATACTCATCGCCTGCTACAATGGCGAAAAGGTGGATTTCTAAGCACGAAACGGGCTGTGAGGCGGAGCATTTGCGCTCCGCCTCTTTTTTACACGTTTTTTCTTTCGGGCGGGGTGTGCGTTGTGTATAATGGTGGAGAATTTCCGGGAAAGGGATGGATTTTGCGATGAAGAACCTGATCTTGATCGGCATGCCGGGAAGCGGCAAGAGCACGGTTGGCGTGCTGTGCGCCAAGGCGCTGGGCATGCCCTTTATGGATACCGACCTTGTGATGCAGGCGCGCTGCGGGCAGCTGCTGCAGCAGCTGGTGGACGAGCTGGGCACCGACGGTTTCCTCTACAAGGAGGAAGAGTGCATACTGGGCATCGACTACCGCAACACCGTGATCGCAACGGGCGGCTCGGTGGCGCTGGAGGAGCGCGCGATGGCGCATCTGGAGAAGAACGGCGTGGTGTTCTACCTGCGGCTGCCCTGCGAGGAGCTGGAGCGGCGACTGAGCAACATGGCCACCCGCGGCATCGCGATGGGCCCGGGGCAGACGCTGCGCAGCCTGTACGACTACCGCGCGCCGCACTACGAGAAGCACGCGGACGTGATCATCGACGCGGATGGGCAGACGCTGGAAGAGACGGTGCAGGCGGTGGTCACGGCCTGGAAGCAATGCGAAACGCGCTGACGACCGGCGCGTTTCTTTCTACTGATTTAACGTAACATCCCGCAATTTCTTTTACATTTCCTCCGATTTGTGATATAATGAATGCAATCTATATCCTAAAGGGGGAATTCCTTGTGGACCCTATATGGGGGCAACTGATTCTGCAGATCGTACTCATCGCCATCAACGCATTCTTTGCCGCGGCGGAGATCGCGGTACTCAACCTGGACGAGAACAAGCTGCGTCTGAAAGCCGAGGGCGGCGACAAGAACGCGGTGCGCATGCTCAAGTTGGTATCCTCTCCCTCCGGCTTTCTGTCCACCATCCAGATCGCCATCACGCTGGCCGGCTTCCTGGGCTCGGCATTTGCGGCGGATAACTTCGCAGGGCCTCTGGTGCAATGGCTGACGGGCTTTTCCGCGTTTGCGTCACTGGATGCAGAAGTCCTCAATTCCGTCTGTGTCATACTGATCACTGTCATTCTCTCCTACTTTACGCTGGTATTCGGCGAGCTGGTGCCCAAGCGCGTGGCGATGCAAAAGACCGAGGCGGTGGCCAAAATGGTCTGCAACGTGCTGCTGGGCTTTGCCGTGATCGCAAAGCCGCTGGTGTGGCTGCTGACCGTCTCCACCAACGGTGTGCTGCGGCTGATGCACATCGATCCGAACGCAGAGCGCAACGAAGTCACCGAACAGGACATCCGCATCATGGCGGACATCGGTGAGGAAAAGGGCACCATCACCGAGTCCGAGGGCGAGATGATCGACAACATATTCGAATTCAACAACCACACGGCATTTGACGTGATGACCCACCGCACCGACGTGGTGGCGCTGCCCGACGACGCAACCGACGAGGAGATCCTACAGACCATCCGCGACTCGGGACTGTCGCGCATCCCGGTGTACGACAAGACCATCGACGACGTGATCGGCATCCTGCGCACGCGCGAATACCTGCTCTACCGCGCAGTGGACGACAACCGCCCGCTGCGGCAGATGCTGCACACGCCCAACTTCGTGCCCGAGACGGTGCGCACCGACGTGCTCTTCCGCTCCATGCAGCAGAAGAAGAACCACATCGCCATCGTCGTGGACGAATACGGCGGCGTGAGCGG
>JAXEXP010000025.1:0-3531 GCA_034113365.1 Candidatus Spyradocola sp. | reverse complement strand
GACTGATGAGGTGTCCGCTGCGCACTACACCCCGCCAGAACCCCGACCCCCGCGAACGTCTCCTAGGCTTCCCCTTGAGGGAAAGCTGTCCCCGCAGGGACTGATGAGGTGTCCCCCGCGCGCAACATCCTCCTGAACGTGCATCTACATGAAGCAGCGCATTGCTTCCTATAGAAATGCTGCGTTGGGGCGGGTGCGGCGCGAAGCCGACCTCATCCGTCTTTCGCCGCCACGGCGACGAAAGCCACCTGCCCCTGAGAGGGGAAGGCTTTGGGCGCGCGGCACACTTCGAAACAACAAACTCGTTTACACAACAACGGAAAGAGGTGTTTTTATGTTCAAGTCTGTCAACCAGTGGTCCTTCCCGGGCGATTATTCCGCCGCCCAGTGCCTGCTGGCCGCCAAAAAGGCCGGTTTTGCGGGCTTTGAGCCCTCCTTCAACGAGGAAGGCGAGCTGTCTTTGCAGGGCTTTTCCGCGGACGCGAAGGCGCTGCGCGCGCTGGCCGATTCCGAGGGCATGATCCTGCCGTCGCTGGCCTCGGGCCTGTACTGGGGCTATCCGCTGACCGCCACCGACCCCGCCGTGCGCGAAAAGGCGCAGGACATCGTGCGCCGCCAGCTGGACTGCGCGGCCGAGCTGGGCGTGGGGGCCATCCTCGTGGTGCCCGGCGCGGTGGGCCGCGGCTTCTGGGGCGGCTCTGACAACGTCAGCTATGCCGACGCCTACGCCCGCGCGCTGGAGGGCGTGCGCGCCGTCGCGCCATATGCCGAGCAGGCGGGCGTCACCGTCGCGCTGGAGAACGTCTGGAACAACTTCCTGCTCTCGCCCCTGGAGTTCGCGCGCTTTGTCGACGAGGTGGGCAGCCCCGCCGTCGCCGCGTACTTTGACATCGGCAACGTGATCCGCACGGGCGAGGCCGAGCACTGGATCGAGGTGCTGGGGCAGCGCATCAGCCGCGTGCACATCAAGGACTACAAGCGCTCCGTGGGCACGCTGGACGGCTTCTGCGACCTGCTGGCCGGCGACGTCAACTTCCCCGCGGCCGTCAAGGCGCTGCGCGAGGCGGGCTATGACAATGCCGTCACCGCCGAGATGAACATCGCAAGTCAGGACATGCTGGCGGTCGTCGAGCGCACCAGCCGCGCCATGGACCTGATCCTCTCCTGATGGGCGCGGTGCTGACCGCCCGGCCGCTGCTGCTGCGCGCCTGCGAGGCGGGAGCGTTCGGAAGCGTCGTGCGGCAGGGGGAGAGCGCCGTCCATGACGCGCTGTTCACCTTCCTGGACGGCCCCGCCTGCCCCGAGCTGCTGGACGCGCGCGCGGACGAGCTGCCCGGCCGCCAGCTGGTGTGCCTGACGGACAGCTGGGCGCAGCTCCTTGCGCAAAGGGGCCTTGACGCCTACACGCGCTGGCACATGAAGCACATGACGGACTATGCGCCCATCGCCCTGCCGCCGCTGCCCGAGGGCTATGCGGTACGGCTGTTCGGCGTGCGCGAGTTCGCGGCGCAGCCCTTCGGGCACGGGCGCTGGTACCGCGACTGGGGCGAGTTCGCCGAGCGCGGCGCGGGCGCTGTGGCGCTCCATCGGGGGCGCGTCGTGGCCTCGGCGTCCAGCTTCCTGAGCCTCGGCAGCGAGGTGGAGCTGGACATCTCCACCGACCCTGCGCACCGCCGGCGCGGGCTGGCGCTGCACTGCGCCGACGCCATGCTGCGCGACTGCAGCCGCCGCGGCGTCGCCGTGCACTGGGACGCACAGAACGCGCCCTCCCGCGACATGGCGCTGCGGCTGGGGTTTGAACTGGACTGCGAATACACGGTTTTCCTGTGGAAATAGAACAAACAGAAGAATTGGGAGGTACAAACACATGTTGAAGGTTGGACTGGTTGGCGTGGGCGCCATGGGCAGCGGACATCTGGCAAACTATCTGCGTCTGATGCGCGAGGGCGCGGACGTGCAGCTCGTCGCGGTGTGCGACGTGCGCCCCGAGCAGATGGAGCGCAAGGAGAACACCGATCTGAACATCGAGATCAAGCAGGAGAAGTACGAGGCGCACTACAACAAGTACACTGACTTCAAGGAAATGATGGCCAAGGAGGAGATGGACTACATCGACTTTGCGGTGCCCACCTATCTGCACGCCGAAATGGCCATCGCCGCGCTGGAGAACGGCTTCCACGTGCTGTCGGAAAAGCCCATGGCGCTCAACGTCCAGCAGTGCGAGAGCATGATCGGCGCGCAGCTGCGCTCGGGCAAGACGCTGATGGTCGCCCAGTGCCTGCGCTTCTGGCCCGCCTACGAGCAGCTCAAGAAGCTGGTGGACTCCGGCGAATGGGGCCGCGTGGTGTCGGGCATGTTCTTCCGCGGCGGCTCCACCCCCATCTGGTCCTTTGAGGACTGGCTGCGCAAGAAAGACAAGAGCGGCGGCGCGCTGCTGGATCAGCACATCCACGACGTGGACACCATCAACTGGCTGTTCGGCACGCCCGAGGCCGTGTCCACCTCCGCGGTCAACATGATCCCCGGCAGCGGCTATGACGCCGTGTCCACCAACTACTACTACCCCGACGGCAAGGTCATCAACGCCCAGGACGACTGGACCATCAACGGCGACGACTTCGGCTTTGAGATGATCTTCCGCGTCAACTTTGAAAAGGGCTGCGCGGTGCTCACCCGCCAGGGCCTGACGCTGATGCCCGTGGGCGGCAAGGCCTATACCCCCGACATGCCCGCCGACGACGGCTATTACCGCGAGATCCTCTACTTCATGGACTGCCTCAAGACCGGCAAGGCGCCCGAGCGCTGCACGCCCGCCTCCACCATGGAGACCATCCGCATCGCCTGGGCCGAGGTGGCCTCCGCCGATCAGGGCGGCGAGCGCGTCAAGCTGTAACACAGAAAGGAAGTCTTTTGCATGACCATCCGGACCGAAAGGCTGCTGCTGCGCCCATTTGAAGCGGGCGACGCCGACGATCTGTACGCGTACCTGTCCGACCCCGAGGTGGTGAAATTCGAGCCCTACGACCCCTTTACGCGCGAGCAGTGCGCGCAGGAGGCCGTCAACCGCGTGGCCAACCCCGGCTTTACCGCCGTGGTGCTGGACGGCCGCGTGATCGGCAACATCTGGTTCGGGCAGGAGGGCGAGGACACCTACGACGTGGGCTGGGTGTTCAACCGCGCCTACCAGGGCAAGGGCTACGCCACCGAGGCCGCCCGCGCCGTGGTGGACGACGCCTTCCGCAACCGGGGCGTGCGCAGAGTCACCGCCCATGCGGACCCGCTCAACCCAGCGTCCTGGCGCCTGTGCGAGCGCCTGGGCATGCGCCGCGAGGGCTGCTTGCTGAAAAACGTGTTCTTCAAGCGCGATGAGGCCGGAAACCCCATCTGGAAGGACACCTATCTGTACGCGATACTGGCCGAGGAATGGCTGGCGCGCTAGGGGATTGAAGGGGGGCTGCAGCCCCCCTTCAAACTTCCCCCGGAGTACCCGCCCACCCACCCCCACGCGCCGCCGCCCGCAGCCGTGTTTGC
>JAXEXP010000024.1:0-23144 GCA_034113365.1 Candidatus Spyradocola sp. | reverse complement strand
GGGGCCGCCGGCGGCGGCCCCGCCCTCCCCCCCTGAGGGGTCTATCCCCCCGCCCGTTATTCCTGTTGGCTGCGCAGAAATGCGCGGGCGGTGTCATTCAGTTCGCGGACATACTCCGCCGGCCCTGCAACGCGCACCTTGTCGCCAAACGACAGCAGCAGCGCCTTCCACAGCCGCTCCTTCTGCGGGACGTTCAGTATGATGCGGCACTCCCCGTCGCTCAGGCGCTCCGCGGCGCAGTCGGGGAAGTATTCCGCCATCAGCCCCTGCTGCTCGGGCGCAAAGCGGATGTCGACGGGCACGCAGGTGGCGTAATACGCCTGCTCGGACTGCCGCATCCTCTCGCGCACGTCGCCGTGATCGACATCAACAAATTCCTCCGTCAGACGGACGGCGCTCATGCGGGCGGATTTGCAGGTGATGTAGCGCTGCGCCGCCGGGTCGTAGCCGAACACATACCAGGCGTACCATTTGTAGTGGATGGCCAGCGGCTGCATCTGCCGGTCGCTCTCCGCGCCCTCCGCGTTGCGGTAATGGAAGCGCACCAGCCGCTTCTCCCCGATGGCCTGCTCCAGCAGCGCGTTGGTGTCCTGTACCTGACGGTTTTCCCTCGTCACGGCCAGATCCCAGTAGATGTGCGGCGCGCCGCTGCGGGCGGCCATCGCGTTGAACTGATCGGCCAGTTTCTCCAGCGGATAGCCCGAATACGAGGTCGCAAGGCTGTCCAGCGCGCGGGCGATCCACTTGCAGTCCTCCGGCTTCATCAGCTGACCGTCCAGGCGGTACTCTGGCAATATGGAATACCCGCCGCTGCGGCCGGGATTGGCGTAGAGCGGGATGCCCGCCAGCGCAATGGAGGTCATGTCCCGCTGGATGGTGCGCACGGTGACGCCGAAGTGCTCGGCCAGCTCCCGCGCGGTGACGCTCTCCCGGCCCAGCAGCAGGATCACGATCTCCAGCAGACGGTCGATCTTCACTTGGGCAGCACCTCGATGGCGCGCTCCAGTATGCCCTGCATGTGCGCGATGAGCAGGCCGTAGTTGATGAAGGGCACGCCCTGCCGCTCGGCCTCGCGCATGCGATAGAGCACCTCGCGCTCGTTGAGCATGCAGCCGCCGCAGTGGATCACCAGCTTGAACTCAGACAGGTCGTCCGGAAACTCCGTCCCCGAGCAGGTCTTGATGGCAATGTCCTTGCCGCTGTGGGCGCGCAGCCAGCGCGGGATCTTGACGGTGCCGATGTCGTTGCACTGCCGGTGATGGGTGCACCCCTCCGCGATGAGCACGGTGTCGCCGTCCGCGAGGCCCTCCACCGCGGGCATGGCGCGCAGCGCGGCGTCCAGATAGCCCTTGTACCGCGCCATCAGTATGGAAAAGGAGGTCAGCGGGACGTCGCGGGGCGTGTCGCGCGAGACGCTGGCGAAGGCCTGGCTGTCCGTCACCACCATGCGAGGCTTGGCACCCAGGCCCTCCAGCGTGCGTTTTAAGTCGGTGTCCTGACACACCACGGCGGTGGCGTGCGCGTCCAGCACGTCGCGCAGCGCCTGCTGCTGCGGCAGGATGATCCGTCCCTTGGGCGCGGATTCGTCCACGGGCACCACCAGCACCACCACGTCCCCCGGGGAGAGCAGGTCACCCAGCAGCTTCTTTTCGCTGCCCTCGGGCGTCAGGTGCGCGATGCGCTCCTTGAGCGCATGGATGCCCCGTCCCGTCAGCGCGGATACGCAGGCGCTGTGCTGCGCGTCCTCCACCGGGCAGTCGGCCTCGTCGCACTTGTTGTACACCACAAGATAGGGCATCTGCATCGCGCGGATGCGCTCGATCAGCGCGCGGTCGGCGCCGTCCAGCCCCTCGGCAGCGTCGGCCACCAGCAGCGCGATGTCGGTCTTGCGCAGCACCTGCATCGCCTTTTCGATGCGCTTTGCGCCCAGCTCGCCCTCGTCGTCCAGACCGGGGGTGTCAATCAGCACCACGGGCCCCAGCGGCAGCAGCTCCATCGCCTTGCTGACCGGGTCGGTCGTGGTGCCCTTGATGTCGGATACAATGGCCAGCTTCTGCCCCGTCAGTGCGTTGATGAGGCTGGATTTGCCCGCGTTCCTGCGGCCGAAGATGCCGATGTGCGTGCGGTTGCCCGAGGGCGTCGCGTTCATGGTCATTTTGCTCACTCCTTTATGCGTCCCTGTAATCGCCGCGGTCGGTCACGATCTCATAGCCCGCCCGTTCCATGCGCTTTTTCAGGGAATTCAGGCTCTCGGCGGCCTCGTCCCCCGTGGCGATCTTGTTATCATATAATAAGTATTTGCTCCGGCAGTCCCGGGGCGAGAGGTTGGGCATGACGACGTTGCAGCCCGCGTTCATGCCCTTTTCGCGGCCGTCGCCGTCGATGGTACCCAGCGCCGTGGTGGCGGGCAGCAGCGCGCAGGGCAGCATCAGCCGCAGCATGGACAGCAGCGTCAGCGTCTGCCGCGCCGTGCCCGCCGGATACTGTGCAAAGGGCGTGTCGTGATGGGGGATGAACGGCCCGATGCCCACCATCTGCGGCTGCAGCTGCTGGATAAAGCGCAGATCGCGCACCAGGCAGTCCGTGGTCTGGAAGGGCGAGCCCACCATCATGCCCGTGCCCGTCTGGTAGCCGATGTCCTTCAGGTCGCGCAGGCACTGCATGCGGTTGCGCAGCGTCAGCTCCGGCGGGTGCAGCCGCGCGTAGTGATCGCAGTCGGCGGTCTCGTGGCGCAGCAGATAGCGGTTTGCACCCGCGTCGAACAGCCGCTGAAAGCTCTCGCGCCCGCGCTCGCCCATCGACAGCGTGATGGCGCAGTCGGGGAACTCCCCGCGGATGGCCGACACGATGGAAGCCGCGCGCTCGTCGGTGAAGTACGGGTCCTCGCCGCCCTGCAGCACGAAGGTGCGGAAGCCCAGCGCGTAGCCCGTGCGGCAGCAGTCCAGGATCTGCTCCTTGCTCAGGCGGTAGCGCTCGGCGTTGCGGTTGCTGCGCCGGATGCCGCAGTAGAGGCAGTCGTTCTTGCAATAATTGCTGTACTCGATCAGCCCGCGGATGTAGACCTTGCGGCCGTAGTGCGCGTCGCGCACCGCACGCGCGCGGGCAGCGAGGTAGTCCAGCGTCTGCGGGTCGCTGCACTCGATGAGCGCGGCAAGCTCCGCGTCGGACAGGTCGCGCTCGCGCTCCAGGCGGTCGATCAACGCCCCGCCGTTCATGCCTTTTGCTCCTCGGGCAGCTTGGAGAATATGGTCTTGGTGCTCACGCCGCGGATCATGCCCAGCTTGCCCGACAGCGCCGAGATGGCGTCGGCGGGCGCGTCGATGGCCACGCTGATCAGCGCGATGCCGCGCTTCTTGTACGGGATGCCCATGCGGCCGATGATGTAGCTAGAGTAGTCGTGCAGCACGCTGTTGATGCGCTCGGAGGCCTCGGGGGCCTCCACCACGATGCTGATGAGCGCCACGCGCAGGTTTTCCTCCATGTGATGATCCCTCCTGAACTTTGCATGCAAAAACCCCCGCGAGCCTGTCTTTTCAGGCGCACGGGGGAAAAATGCGTGTGCTTTGGCTCCCTGCGCCTTCTTCCTCGGCGCCATTGCCTCAGAGTCAGTACCCACGGTATCGGATGATCCGGCCCGCCCGTCCGCACGAAGCCGGCGGGCGTTCCACACGCTTACTATATCACCTTTTTGCCGCGCCGTCAAACACAAACGGCGCGCAGGAAGAACTGTTTTTCCGCCCGCTCCGCCTGCGTCACGCGCAGCCCCGCATCCTCGCACAAGCGCGCGGTGCGCTCCATCGTCTGCCCCGCGTCGTCCTTGTAGACGCCATAGGTGACGTGGATGGGCTGACCTGCGGCGTCCACGTCCAGCTCGGCAAGGTAGGGCGGCGCACCGCCCGCGGTCTCGGCATCCCAGATGCACAGCGAACCGCCTGTTCTGAGCACGCGCGCGGCCTCGGCGATGGCGCGGCGCTGATCCTCCGCATCCATGTACAGCAGCGCATAGAACGCGGTGACGTGGTCGAAGCTGCCGTCGGGGAAGTCCAGGCTGCGGGCGTCCATCACGCGCTTTTCACAGACGTCGGGCGCTTCGGCGAGCTCTTGCGCATCGATGTCGATGGCGACGGTCTGCGCGCCTTAGACACGGCCCATCATGCACTCGCCGCCCCCGCCGACGTCCAGTATGCGGCCGCGCAGCGTCTTTTCCAGCCGGATGCGCGCCATCAGAAGCGCACGCGCAGGCAGGCCACGGCGTGCGGCGCGACGGGCACCTTTACGGCATTGCCCTGCACGGGCAGCGCGCCCAGGTCAGCGGTCTCCAGCACGTCGGTGCGCGTGACGGAGGCGGGCGCTGCGCCAAAGGTGAGCTGCGCGTCGCCGCCCTTGCCCACGATGTCGTACAGGCGGACGATGACGCCGTCGCCGTCCTCGGCGGGCTTGACGCCGGAGAGCTGGACGTCGCCCCAGCCCAGCGTCACGAAGCTGAACGTGCCGGGCAGATCGCCTTCATGCCTGCCGCCGCTGAGCACATGGATGGGTCGCACGGCGTCAAACGCGGCGCGGGACAGGCCCATCGGGCAGGCGTCCTCGGGCGCGTGGACGCAGACGCGGAATTGGTGGTCGCCGCGGTCGGAATAGGGGTCGGGGTCGAACGCGCCGCGCACCAGCGTCACCTGCGCCTCGTTGCCGAAGCAGCGGAAGCCGTACTTGCTGTCGGTGGACAGCGCCAGCGGCGAGGCGCCGTCGCGGTCGAGCGCGGCCATGAAGCTGGACGCGGGCAGATCCTGCGCGGCGGCCTTGCGCACCTGCGCGCCTGCGGGCACGTCGTAGAGCGCCTCCGAGCAATCATATCCCAGCGGCGCGGCAAACGCCAGCTGCGGGATGATGGTGTCCTTGGTGCCGACCTCGTTGAACTCCACCTTGACGTCGTAATCGACGCGGCGGGCGCCAGCATCCAGCGACACCTGCGCCACGACGCGGCTGCCCTTGCCAAACGGCGCCTCCAGCTCGAAGCAGGAGCGCAGCGCACCGCGGGTGAGCCCGCGCAGGCGGACGCCCTGCGTCAGCGGCTCGCGCTTCTGATAGCGGCCGACGACCCAGCTGGTCTGGCCCTTGGAGGGGTCCTCCTCGATGAAGCGGAAGCCCGCGGGGCCGTGCAGCAGCTCGCGGCCGGTGGCCTTGTCGGTCAGAGAGACCATCTGGCCGGTGATGGGGTCGAAGCGGGCGCGGATCAGCTCGTTTTCCAGCGTATAGTCGTCCACCTTCTCCAGGCGGGGATCCTTGGGCAGCGCAAGCGGGGCGGCCTCGCCCTGCTCGTTCATCACCACGGTGGTCCAGCCCTGCGCGGGGACAGTGGCGCGCACCAGCACCTCGATGTACTTATGGATCATGTACTCAATGGGCTCGGGCGTGAGCAGCTGGCAGGGCAGCTCCGCACCCGCCGCGTCGGTAAAGCGGATGGCGGCAAGGTCGCCCGCCCAGTCCCACACGGTGATGCGCACGTTCTCGGTGCGCTGCTGCGGCGCGGGGTTGAACAGGTGGTAGATGCGGGTCAGCGCGCCGCCGCGCTCGGCCACGGGCATGCGGTACTGCATGGAGCCAAAGCCCACGCCCGCGCCCTCGGCCTTGTTGAACGCCGCGTCGCCCACCACCTCGATGCCGGAGGTGTCGATGCGCCCGGCGATGGCGCGCATCGCGGCGGTGTACTCGGTGCCGGCCAGCGCCATGGTCTCGGAGAACTTGGTCATTGCGAACTCGCGCGTGTCGCGCACGCCGCTGCCGGGCAGTATGTCGTGGAACTGGTTGAACAGTATGTTGCGCCAGCCCTCCTCGATGGCGGGAAGGTTGGGCTTGCGGCCGGTGAGCGTCTGCGCGGCGGCGGAGAGCGCCTGCGTCTCGGCGAGCACCGCCTCGCCCACGCGGTTGGCCATCTTGGTGCGGCTCTGGGTGGTGTAGCAGCCGGTGAACACGGGGTTGAGCTCCTGCCGCACGACGGGCAGCTGATCCCTGTGCTGCTCCAGATACCCGTAGAACGCGCGGTAGGTGGAGAAGATCATCCGGGGGAACACGGGCCAGGTCTGCATCTGACGGATGTAGCTCAGGTCCTGCCGGGTGGGGCCGCCGCCGTGGTCGCCCACGCCGTAGACGCGCAGGTACTCGGTGATGCCGTACTGCTCGCACAGCTGCGGCACGAACGCGGCGAAGTTGGGCGACATATCGCCCAGATACCAGGTGTGGTCGCGCACGGCCAGCACGCTCGCGCCGGAAGGCGCCTGCCAGTTGTAGAGCGCCTCGCCCTCAAAGCCGCGGCAATGGTAGTAGTACTTGACGCCGCCCTGCGACAGGATCTCGGGCACGTTTTCGGAGTGGCCGAAGGTATCGGGCTCGTAGTCGAGGTTGAGCGTGGCGGGGTCGATGTCCAGCAGTTTGGACAGATACTGCTTGGTGTAGAGCAGGTGGTGCGCCATGGACTCGAGGTTGGGCATGTTCTTGTCGGCCTCGACCCAGGTGGACGCGGCGACCTCCCAGCGGCCCTCGTGCACGCGCTGCTTGATGCGCTGCAGCATCTCGGGCTCGAACTGCTCCACGATGCGGTAGCAGCTGGCCTGCGACTGCGAGAAGGTGAAGTCGGGATCCTCGTCCATCAGCTTCAGCATGGTGCGGAAGGTCTCCAGCGTCACGGCGACGGTCTCGTGCCACGGCCACATCCAGTTCATGTCGATGTGCGCGTGCGCGACGAGGTGTACGGTGTAGCGCTTGGCATCCTGCTCAAGGGGCAGCAGCGCCTGCTCGGTCTGCTGCGCGGCCTCGGGCGTGAGCGCGCCGCAGGCAGAAAAGCTGGCCAGCGCGGCGTCGGCAGCGCGTTCCACGCAGGCAGCGTCCACGTCCGGGCGCGCCTTGCACAGGCGGTAGGCGTACTCCAGCTGGCCCAGCGCGCGCAGCTCGTACAGGGGCGCGGCGGGGTTGTCGTGCTGACGCCCTGCGGCGTCGTTGCGGAAGTTCTGGTAGGGCGCGTCCGCAAACAGCCGCGAGGCCGCGTGCACGGCGTGCATTTTTGCATCGAGATGGCTCATCAAGGTACCCCCTTATGGCGTTTTTGCGTTCTGTACTGTCATTGTAGCACACCGGTTTTCGAGCGGCAATAACCTGCCCAGGCAATGGGATGGATTTTCTTTCCCATTGCGCTGCCGCACCGCGCTTATGCTATAATGGCTCAAACGGACGAACGAAGGAGGGCTGTGCTTTGCCGGAAGTGAATGCCGAGATCGCGGAGCTGACCGCGGAATTTGCCGCCTGCCGCCGCACGCTGCAGGCGCTGGGCGACGAAAACCGCCAGCACCTGATCCTGGAGATGCTCAAGCTGGGCCGCTGCGGCGGTGTGCGCGTGGGCGAGATCACGCGATGCACGCACCTGTCGCGCCCGGCGGTGTCGCACCACCTGAAGGTGCTGCGTGTAGCGGGGCTGATCCGGATGCGCCGCGAGGGCACGAAGAACTACTACTACTTTGACGCGGACGCCAAGGCCGTGGAGGAGCAGCTGCACCTGCTGCTCCATGCGCGCTCGATCCTGAAGAGCCTGCCCGACCGTTCCGGCGCCTGCGAATGACCGAAAGGAGAGGGACAATATGACAGATATGGAAGCCATGCGCGCGCGGCACAGCGTGCGCCAGTACGAAAACAAGCCGCTGGGCGACAAGCAGGCTGCGGCGCTGCGGGAGGAGATCGAGGCGTGCAACGCGCTGAGCGGGCTGCACATCCAGCTGGTGACGGACGAGCCCAAGGCCTTTGACGGGCTGATGGCGCACTACGGCAAGTTCAGCGGCGTGACCAGCTACATCGCGCTGGTGGGCAAAAAGGGCTCGGGGCTGGACGAGGCCTGCGGCTACTACGGCGAGCGCCTGGTGCTGGAAGCGCAGAAGCTGGGTCTGAACACCTGCTGGGTGGCGATGACCTACAAGAAGATCCCCGGCGCATTCCGGGTGAACGCGGGCGAAAAGCTTAGGCTGGTCATCGCGCTGGGGCACGGCGCCACGCAGGGCGTGGCCCACACCTCCAAGCCCGCGCAGGCGGTGAGCGACCTTGCGCCCGACAGCCCCGACTGGTACCGCGCGGGCATCGAGGCGGCGCTGCTCGCCCCCACCGCGATGAACCAGCAGAAATTCACCTTCACCCGCGACGGCGAGAAGGTGTCCGTCAAGGCGGGCATGGGCTTTTACAGCAAGGTGGATCTGGGCATCGTGAAGTACCACTTCGAGCTGGGCTCTGGGCTAAAAATCCAATAAAACAGGCGGCAGGCGTGATGGTTTTTGCAGTATTGGTGCGGTGCAAGGAAATAGAACGGCGCAGTCCTTCGGATCGGGAAGGGCTGCGCCTTGTGTTTGTGCGGTGTGTTTATGCGGTTTCGATGGCGGCGTCGGCCTGGAGGGAGAGCTTCTGGACGGCGGCCTCGCGCATCTTGTACTTGAGGATCTTGCCGGCGGCGTTCATGGGGAACTCGGTGACAAAGTCCACGTAGCGGGGCACCTTGTGCTTGGCCATGTGGCTGAGCACGTAGTCCTTGACCTCCTGCTCGGTCATGGTCTCGCCGTCGCGCAGTATGATGCAGGCCATGATCTCCTCGCCGTAGGCCTTGGAGGGCACGCCGATGACCTGCACGTCCTTGACCTTGGGGTGGGTGTAGATGAACTCCTCGATCTCCTTGGGGTAGATGTTCTCGCCGCCGCGGATGATCATATCCTTGATGCGGCCGGTGATCTTATAGTAGCCGTTCTCGTCGCGGCGGGCCAGGTCGCCGGTGTGCAGCCAGCCGTCCGCGTCGATGGCAGCGGCGGTGGCGGTGGGCATCTTGTAGTAGCCCTTCATGATGTTGTAGCCGCGGGCAACGAACTCGCCGTCGACGTTGTCGGGCAGATCCTTGCCCGTCTCGGGGTCGACGATCTTGCACTCCACGCCGAAGATCGCGCCGCCGACGGTGTTGACGCGCGCCTCCAGGCTGTCGGTGGTCTTGGACATGGTGGTGGCGGGGGAGGCCTCGGTCTGGCCGTAGGTGATGCAGATCTCCTTCATGTTCATCTTGTCGATGACCTCCTGCATCACCTTGATGGGGCAGGGGGAGCCGGCCATGATGCCGGTGCGCATGTGGCTGAAGTCCGTATTCGCAAAGTCGGGATGCTCCAGCATCGCGATGAACATGGTGGGCACGCCGTGGAAGGCGGTGATCTTCTTTTCGTTGATGCACCCAAGGCCCTTGCGGGGCGAGAAGGCGGTGATGGGGCTCATGGCGGTGCCGTGGGTCATGGAGGCGGTCATCGCCAGCACCATGCCGAAGCAGTGGAACATGGGCACCTGGATCATCATGCGGTCGGCGGTGGACAGATCCATGCAGTCGCCGATGGCCTTGCCGTTGTTGACCACGTTGTAGTGCGTGAGCATCACGCCCTTGGGGAAGCCGGTGGTACCGGAGGTGTACTGCATGTTGCACACGTCGTGCTTGTCGATGGACATGGCGCGCAGCGTGACCTCCTGCAGCGGCACCTTCTCAGACATCGCCACGGCCTCGTCCCAGGACAGGCAGCCGGGCTGCTTGCTCTGGCATGTGATGACGTTGCGCAGGAAGGGCAGGCGCTTGGCGTGCAGCGGCAGGCCCGCCTCGTGCGTGGCAAGCTCAGGGCACAGCTCCTTGATGATGGCCACGTAGTCGGAGTCCTTGAAGCCGTCGGTCATGACCAGCGTATGGGTGTCGGACTGGCGCAGCAAGTACTCCGCCTCGTGGATCTTGTAGGCGGTGTTGACGGTGACCAGCACCGCGCCGATCTTGGTGGTGGCCCAGAAGGTGATGTACCACTGGGGCACATTGGTGGCCCAAATGGCCACGTGGTCGCCGCGCTTTACGCCCATGGCGATGAGCGCGCGGGCGAAGGTGTCCACGTCGTCGCGGAACTGGGAGTAGGTGCGCTTGTAGTCCAGCTCGGAGTAGTCGAACGCGATCTGGTCGGGGAATTCCTGCACCATGCGGTCGAGCACCTGCGGGAAGGTCAGGTCGATGAGGGTATTGTGCGGCCAGACGTACTGGCCCACGCCGGTGTGGGGCGTGTAGAGCTTGCGCTCGGCCGCGGGCTTATCCTGGTAGGCCTCCATGTAGTGGATGTACTGCGGGAACACGACGCCCGCGTCGTACATGTCCTTGCTCCAGTAGCGCACCCACTCCAGCGACACGAAGCCCTCGTAGTTGATGGAGCGCAGCGCGAGCATCATGTCGGCGATGGGCAGGTCGCCCTCGCCCATCATGCGGTAGGTGAGCACGCCGTCGCGGTAGACGGAGTCCTTGATGTGCACATGCTTGATGTAGTAGCCCAGGTTGGTCAGCGTCTGCTCGGGGGTCTCGCCCATGAAGCGATACGGATGGTGCAGATCCCACAGCGCGCCGACGCTGTCCGAGGCAAGGTCGGTCAGCAGGTCGCGCAGGCGCGCGGTGTCGGCGTACACGCCGTTGGTCTCCACCAGCAGCATCACGCCGCACGCTTCCGCCTCGGGGATCAGCGCGCGCAGCTGCTCCTTGACCAGCTCGTCGTCCACCTCGCCCGCAGGCGCAGCGCCCACGTCGCCCATGACGCGGACAAAAGGCGTGTTCAGCTTCTTCGCCAGGTGGATATAGTCCGTCAGCTCCGCGACATTGCGGTCACGATTCTCCGCAATGGAAAGCGGGCAGCCGCTGGATAGGCAGGGGATGGATAGTCGCAATTCCGCAAGCTTTTTGACCGTTTGATCGATCTCGCCCTCGGAGAAGGGCTGCATGTTGAAGGTCGAGATCTCCCGGCCGAGTCCGCGCACCTCGATGCCATCAAAGCCCAGGTCCTTGGCCATGGAGTAAATGTCCGACCATTGGAAGTCGGGACAGCCGACAGTTGAAAACGCGAGTTTCATAGATTTTCCTCCCTACCATACTTCAGAATTGCGACAGTATCCCCATGCCTGCCTGTGCATGAGTTCTGTAACGATAAATGATACCTGAACTTCACTATTTTGTCAACGTTTTCAAGGTTAAACCATGCTGTACATCCATATAAGAATCAAGAAATACAAACAGGATGTCAGAATCCATGCCGTTTGAAATAGGATGCCGTTTTCTCAAGCATAAAAAACCGCGTTTTTCCGCGCGGTACTGCAGCTGTTTTTTGCCGGAATATATCCGCTGCAGCGGCAGGTGCTGGCCCGTGACCGGCGCCTGCATCGGGCGCCTACGGTAGGTTCGTGCGCGCGTGGCACGCCTGGCAGGAGCGCGCCGATCGGGACCCGTCCCGGGCGCAGGCGCATCCCCTCTCCATCCATGGGGCTTTGCCGTGTCGGGCTGAACGCGCTTTTCTCTTGCGGCGCGCTGTGTTATAATGAAGGCATCTTATGATAAGGGGGCTTTCCCATGCTCACCTGGTGCGCCATCGGCGATTCGCTGACCTATCTCAACGACCATCTGGACGAAACGGGCAACTACGTCACGCGGGGGTACCTGAGCCGCATCTGCGACCGGCTGCCCGAGCTTGCGCTGCACAACATCGGCATCAACGGCTCCACCACGAAGGACTGGCTCACCGTGCCGCTGCCCCATGCGGACGTCTACACCGTGCTGCTGGGCTCCAACGACTGGCATCAGGGCATCCCGCAGGGGAGTGAGGCGGACTGCGCCGCGGGCACGCCGGGCACGATATTGGGCAACCTTGGCAACCTGCTGCACCGCATCCGCGCCGTCAATCCCGACGCGAAGATACTGGCGGCAACGCCCATCGCGCGTACGGACTTTGTATACCTGTTTGACCCGTACAACAACGCGCCGGGCAGCTATGCGCCCGAGCACGGGCAGAGCCTGCGCGGCATCGCACTCGCGATGGTGTCCGCCTGCGCGGCGCAGGGCATCCCCTGCGTGAACCTGTACGACGGCAGCGGCATCACGCCGGAGAACGCGGTGAAGTTCAAGCGCGTGCGCACCCCTGACGGCGTGCGCGACCTGCCCTACCCCGACTACGTCGGCCTGCCCTTTGACCCTGCGGCCGACCCCTATCCCTACCCGCCCGAGGCGCAGGCGCTGACCTACGACGGCCTGCACCCCTCCGACGAGGGCAACGAGCGGCTTGCGGAGCTTCTTGCCAAATCGCTCAGGCAGTTGCTGTGAGCGGGGAAAGGGAGGAGAGCCATGCTTTGCGACGACATCCGCGAGCTGACGGAGCGCGCGCTGTGGGAGACGGAGAACCTCATCGCGTGCATACCGGACGCGCTGTGGGACAAGCGCTACGACGGACTGCCCATGTGGAAGTACGTCTACCACACGCTGTACTCGATGGACCGGTGGTACATCAATCCCTGCGACCCGGACTATCACGACCCCGCCTACCACACCCCGACGCTGGCCAGCCTCAACGACGCCCCCGAGGGCGAGGCGCTGACCCGCGCGCAGATCGAGGGGTATTACGCCGCCATCCGCGGCAAGATCCGGCGTTATCTGGGCGAATTGACCGATGAAATGCTGCCGGAGACCCCGCCGGGCTGCGAATTTACGCGCCTGCGGCTGATTCTGGGGCAATTCCGGCACTGGCACCGGCACATGGGGCTGATCTACGGCTTCATCGTGCAGGACACGGGCAAGTGGCCGTTCGTGCTCAATATGTGCGGCGTCGTTCCGGATGAGCCCATGCCGAACTACTACCCATAAAAGCAGCAGACTGCGCGTTTATGCCTTGCGCCTCGGGTGACGGACACCTCATCAGTCGCCTGCGGGCGTCACCTTATTGCGCACCGAAATAGTCCTTCGGACTGTTCCGGTGTTCCGGTCGGCTTATTTTCCAGAAACAGTCCACAGGACTGTTTCTTCCAAAACGCTCGACCTCCAGGGCTTCGCCCCTCCATTAGCGCACCGTGCTTCCCTTTCAGGAAAGCCCGGTGTTCCGGTCGGCTTCTTCTGACTGCGCACCGAACCAGCCGTTCCGGCTGCTCCGGTGTTCCGCATGGCTTATTCTCCATGAACAGTCCACAGGACTGTTCATTCCGAAACGCTCATGCTCCAGGGCTTCGCCCCTCCGAGGGGCAGTCCACAGGACTGTTTATTCCGAAGCGCTCGACCTCCAGGGCTTCGCCCCTCCGGTTGAACCCCCTCAATGGGAAGCCAAAGGATGTGCGGCATTGTTTTGGATGAACCCATATCAAACTACTACCCATAGACACAGCAAAACGCCCTCATCCGCAGGTTTCAGCGGACGGGGGCGTTGTTTTGTACCCGGTCGATGCGGTAGCAGACCTTGCCCTGCGGCGATGTGCCCTCGCGCCGGAAGCGCTCCACGGTGTCCGCGCGGCGCATGCCGCTCTTTTGCAGCACGCGGCCGGACGCCGCGTTCTCCTGCCGGTGGTAGGCTTCCAGCCGGTCGAAGCCGCCCCAGGACAATGCGAAACCGATCACGGCGTGCAGCGCCTCGGGCGCATAGCCCCTACCCTGAAACGCCCTGCCGATGCAGTATTCGATCTCCGCCGTGGCGCAGTCCTCCCACATGCGGCAGAACGCGATCTGCCCGATGCACTCGCCACTTTCCCGCTCGATGACGGCCCAGCGGTAAAAATCCGGGCGGGCATAGCCCGACAGCCAGCTATCCAGCAGCGCATCAGTCTGCGCGGGCAAAGGGGCGCAGGATCAGCCGCGGCGTGCGGAGGGTTTGCGTGCCGGTGTGGATCATACGTCCCACCGGGCGGCCTCGGCGGTCAGCTCCTTCGCCTTTTGGTAGACCTCGTCGAAGCGGCCTTCGGGCACGGGGATACCCCAATCGTCCGCGCCGTTTTCGATGGTGAAGGCGGGAATGCCCAGCTTCTGCACGCACCAGTCCTTGTAGCCGCCGCAGCTGTCCACGTTCACGCGCTCCTTGGGTGTGCAGTCGTAGCCCGACAGCGCGGCCAGGCGCATCGCCAGCGCTTCGTCGCGCGACAAAGCGTCGCCCTGCTGGTAGAAAAACCAGTAGACGTACTCCCCGCGGGAGTGGTAGCTGAGCGTGACGGTGGGGCGGAACGCGCGCGTCAGCTGCAGCAGCGCCTGCGATTCCGGCTCGCTCTCGGACGCGGGGCCGCGGTAGGCGGAGTAGGCCGGGCCTGCGATCTCGCGGGGGTCGTAGTGAATATTCCAGTTGGCGTCAAAATTGCGGTTGAGGTCGACGCCGCGGCCGTTGGACTTCCACTGGTCGAAGGGCTGGCCGCCCTCGCGCTGCAGGCGCTCCACGAGCGCACGAGCGTCCGGGTCGGCGATCCAATCCGCGCCCTCCTGCGCGATGCGCACGCCGTCGGGGTTGATCATGGGCACGAACACCAGGCAGGCATCAGACAGCAGCCCCGCGTACTGCGGCTGGGTCAGGTAGTCCTCCATCTGCGCCATCACCAGCTGGGTGTTGATCCACTCGCGCCCGTGCATGCTCGCCTGCACGAGCACGCGCCGATTCGCATGGAAAGTGCCCATCTTCAGCGCATAGATGGGCTGACCCAGGCAGGAGTTGCCGATGCGCGACAGCTCCGTCTCCTCGGGATGTGCGGCGTGCAGCGCGGCGAGCTCCTGCGCGCACCTTTCCGGGCTATAAGCATACACATGGCGGCTGACGATGCCGCTTGCTTTCCTCTCCATACTCTCTCCTTGCAGAAAAACAGCGCCGTCCCTCGTTGCTCCGAAGGGCGGCGCTGCCCGGTTTATACGTAATACAGATCGTTGCTGGGGTAGGTATCCTCGCAGGTGAACTGGATGCCCAGGCGCGAGAGCATGACCTCGTTGGACTGGGAGAGCATGTAGGAGGCGTGGGCCTGGCAGTTGCGCAGCTCGCCGAGCTTGGCGACCGCGAGCTCGGCCACGGTGTTGGTGGCGGCGCAGATGGACAGCGCGAGCAGCACCTCGTCGAGGTTGAGCACGGGGTCGGGGATGCGCTGGACGTCCTTTTTCATCGCGACGATGGGTTCGAGCACGATGTGGCTGAGCAGGTAGATGTCGTCGCTGATGCCGGCGAGGTACTTGACCGCGTTGAGTACGGCGCTGGCGTCGGCGTTCATGATGCCCGCGCCCTTGCCCGTGACCACCTTGCCGTCGGGCAGCTCGATGGCGAACGCGGGGCAGCCCGTCTGCTGGGCGCGCTCGAGCGCGGGGCGCACAACGCTGCGGTCCTCGGGCGAGAGGTCGAGGCTCTTCATCACCATCTCGATCTTCTGGACGGTTTCCTCGTCCGTGCGGCCCTTGGCATAGTCGGTGCGGGCGCGGTAGTAGCGGCGGATGATCTCCTGCTTGGCGGCCTCGCGCACCACTTCGTCGTCGAAGATGCCGTAGCCGGCCATGTTCACGCCCATGTCCGTGGGCGACTGGTAGACATTCTGGCCGCCCATCACCTTGGACAGCAGCGTGCGCACCACGGGGAAGGCCTCCAGGTCGCGGTTGTAGTTGACGGTGGTGGTGCCGTAAGCCTCCAGATGGAAGTGGTCGATCATGTTGACGTCCTTGAGGTCGGCGGTGGCGGCCTCGTAGGCGAGGTTGACGGGGTGCTTTAAGGGCAGGTTCCAGATGGGGAAGGTCTCGAACTTGGCATAGCCCGCCTTGACGCCGCGCTTGACCTCGTGGTAGATCTGCGACAGACAGATGGCCAGCTTGCCGGAGCCGGGGCCGGGCGCGGTGACCACGACGAGCGGGCGCGTGGTCTCCACAAAGTCGTTCTTGCCGTAGCCCTCGTCGGAGGCGATCAGGTCGACGTCCATCGGGTAGCCCTTGATGGGGTAGTGGTAGTAGGCGCGCTCGCCGCGCATTTCCAGCATCTTGCGGAAGGCCTCGGCGGCGGGCTGGCCCTTGTACTGCGTGATGACCACGGCGGAGACGTACAGACCCATGCGGCGCATCTGGTCCATCAGGCGCAGCACGTCCATGTCGTAGGTGATGCCCAGGTCCGCGCGCAGCTTGCCGTTGCCGATGTCGGCGGCGTTGATGCAGAATATGATCTCCGCCTGGTCGCGGAACTCCTGCAGCAGGCCGATCTTGGTGTCGGGCTTGAAGCCCGGCAGCACGCGGGAGGCGTGCAGGTCGTCGAACAGCTTGCCGCCAAACTCCAGGTACAGCTTGTCGCCGAACTTGCTGATGCGCTCGCGGATGGCCTCGGATTGCTTGCGGATGTATAAATCGTTGTCAAAGCCTATGGCGTTCATGTCGCTTCCTCCTATTCGCTGGTCGGGCCGATTCGTGTGCTACATCTTTTCCGGGGCCTCCACGCCGATGAGCGACAGCGCGGTGCGAATGCAGGAGGCGGTGGCGGCGGTGAGGTTGACGCGCGCAGCGGACTGCGCGGGATCCTCGACGAGGATGTGGTTCTCGTAGTAGAAGCGGTTGAAGTTGGACGCAAGCTCCACGGAGAAGCGCGTCACAAGCGAGGGCTCGTTGCGCTGGCAGGCCTCGTGCACGACCTCGGGGAAGCGCTCCAGCGTGCGCACGACCTCCTGCGCGGTGGGGTTGTCCAGCGCGGAATAGTCGGGGGCAGCGGTGATCTTTCCCGCCTTGGCCAGCACCGAGCAGCAGCGCGCGTGGGTGTACTGCACGTAGGGGCCGGTCTCGCCGTCGAAGTTGAGCGCGCGCTCCCAGCGGAAGTCGATGTCCTTGATGCGGTTGTTGAACAGGTCGAAGAACACCACCGCGCCGATGCCCACCTGACGCGCGACCTTGTCCTTGTCCGCCAGATTGGGCGACTTTTCGTCGATGATGACGCGGGCCTTCTCCACGGCGCGCTCGAGCAGCTCGTCGAGGTAGACCACATAGCCCTCGCGGGTGGACAGCGCGCGGCCCTCATAGGACACCATGCCGAACGCGACGTGCTCCAGATTCTTCGCCCAGTCGTAGCCCATCTTCTCGACCACCTTGAACCACTGCTTGAAGTGCAGGTTCTGCTGGTAGGCCACGACGTAGAGCGTCTTATAGAAATCGTAGGTCTTTTTGCGATAGAATGCGGCCGCGAGGTCGCGGGTGGCGTACAGCGTGGCGCCATCCTTTTTGAGGATGAGGCAGGGGGGCATGCCGTCCTCCTCGAGGTTCACCACATAGGCGCCCTGCGACTCCTCCAGCAGGCCCTTTTCGCGCAGCTCGTCGATGACGGGCTGCATTTTGTCGTTGTAGAAGCTCTCGCCGGCGTAGGAGTCGAACTTGACGCCCAGCATGTCGTACACGCGCTCGGCGTCGCGCAGCGTCACGTCCTTGAACCACGTGAAGATCTCCACGGCCTGCGGATCGCCGTCCTCGATCTTCTTGAACCACAGGCGGCCTTCGTCCTCCAGCGAGGGGTCGGCCTCGGCTTCCTTGTGGAAGCGGACGTACAGCGCCACCAGCGCGTTGACGCCGCCCTGCTCCACCTCTTCCCTGGATCCCCACTTGAGGTACGCGGCGATCATCTTGCCGAACTGCGTGCCCCAGTCGCCCAGGTGGTTGATGCCCACGCACTTGTAGCCCAGATGCTCGTAGATCTTGTAGAGCGCATTGCCGATCATCGTGGTGGACAGGTGGCCGATGTGGAAGCGCTTGGCGATATTGATCGAGGAGTAGTCGATGCAGATGACGCGGCCCTGACCCTCGTCGGAGGAGCCGTACTTGTCGCCCTGCTGCAGCACGCGCTCGACGATGGACTGCGCGTAGCCCGACTTGTGCAGGAAGAAATTGAGGTAGCCGCCCACGCACTCGACGCGGTCGATCACCTCGTCGGACGAAATGGCGGCAGAGAGCTTGCCCGCGATGGCAGGCGGGCCCATGCGCAGCGTCCGGGACAGCTTAAAGCACGGAAACGCAAAGTCGCCCATGTCGGGATTCGGCGGCGTCTCCAAAAAGCCCTCCACGCCGTCAACGCTCTGACCAAACACGATCTCCATCGCTTCGGTGATCTTGCCTGCAATATACTCCTTAAATTCCATAGCACACCTCTCCTGAAAACCACATTCCACGCTCAATCATACCACAGATTCGCCCTTTTTCCTAGTGCCCTGACGACATTTTACAAACCGCTCCCGCACACAAAAAGGAGGCCGGAGCCTCCCAACGTTTATCCAAATATACAAGTTGGCGCACGCGACCCGGGTCACCGCTTTAGGGCTCCCCTTGAGGGGAGCTGGCCGCCTTCGGCGGACTGAAGGGTGGAGCTGCACTGCCGTTTAGCGCAGCATAACGTTATTGAGCAGTTCGCCCGGCCTTCCACTCGTCGTACTGGCGCTGCACGTCCTCGCGCAACGCGTCAATGCCGGCGGCCTTGAGGCGCGAGATGAACTCGGGAAGGGCGGTTTCGGGGTCAAGCGCACCGGTGAGCAGCGCGTTGCAATAGCTGTCGGCCACGTTGTTGAGCGCAGCCATCTGCGGCTCCAGCTCGGGCGGACACAGGTAGCGGAAGCCCAGCGACGTATGATGCTGCGCGTCCTGCGAATAGAGCTGGAGCAGCTGGTTTTTGTCCGGGTCCTCCTGGGTGGTGACGTGCTGCAGTGCGGTGTTGCCCATCGTCCACGCGCCGCCGTGCGAGGAATACCAGGACGAATCGATCAGCTGCACGCGGCCGTCCTGCGCGAACGTCCACATGGTTTCCGGCACGCCGTAGACCATCATATCCAACAGCTCGGTGTCGGAATGCATCAGGTCGATAAACTTCATCGCCTCCACGGGGTGCAGCGAGGTGGCGGGAATGGCCAGCATGGAGCCGCCCGTGTGCGTGGTGGTGACCACCTTGGGCTGGGTATAGACCTCCACGAGGTGCAGGTCGAAGTTGGCAGAGGCATTCGCCATCTCCTGCGCCTTGATGCCGTCGCCCTTGAGCGGCGCGGTGTAGCTGAGGAAATGCCCCGCGTTGAACACGTTGAGCACGTCATACTGCGCAAGTGACGCGTCCGGGTCGATATAGCCCGCCTGCGCGTAGCGATACATCAGCTGCGCAAACGCGCGGTTCTCCTCGGTCTCCCAGATGGAGTAGATGGTCTCGTCGTAGCTGCCGTCAGGCTCCGGCGCGAGCTTCATGGACAGCAGGTTGTAGTTGAGCCCGGCGGTGAAGGAATCCACCCACGGTTCGTCGCTCCAGCGCTTGTCGGTCAGATAGCCGTAGCGCGAGGGGTACAGCTCCTTATAGCGCGCAAGGTACGGCTCCAGATCCCACGCGGTGCGTATGGTCTGCGGATCCAGCCCAACCTCGTCGGCCGCGTCGGCGTTGATAAGGTAGCCCTGCGGCACGCACAGCTCCTTATTGGTGGGCACGGCATAGTTGAAGCCGTTAATCTTTGTGCCCTCAAGGAATGCGGGGTTTAGGTTGCTCGTGATGTTCTGGCCATATTCCGCCAGCAGGTTGCCTTGCTCGCCGTCGTCGTCATTGAGCGGCAGGAACGCGCCCTGGGTCACCGAGCGCGCATAGCCCTTCCAGTCGGCGGTGAAGAATATGTCCGCGTGCTCGCCAGCCTGCAGCGCGGTCAGCGCCTTGGCGTCCCAGTCGCCCCAGCTGACCAGCACGAACTCCACCCGCGCGCCGAGCTTGGGCTCCACATAGTCGCTCACCGCCTGCTGCACCTGTGTGCGCACGCGGTTGTCCTGATTGCCGATGAGGTAATATCGCAGCGTAGTCGCCGCCGCCTGCTCGGGCGCGGGCTCCTGTTCCTCATAGGAGCAGGCACAACCCGACAGCAACAGCAGCAGCGACAGCATGACCGCCAGTTTTTTCATCCAAATTGCGCTCCCTTCCTGCAATATGGGGTTAGTTTTTGCTGGAATGCGGTGCGCTTATGCAGCAAAAAGCCCCGCGCGGCGCAAACCGTGCGGGGCGGAAGCTCTTATGCAGAGTTTCTATGGAAGTTCAGCTTACTTGTTGGCCTTCCACTCGTTGTACTGCTTCTCGATGTCGGCCTTGATGTCGTCCAGACCAGCGGCCTTCAGATCGGAGATGTACTGGGGCAGAGCGGTGGCGGGATCCACAGCACCGGTCAGCAGAGAACGGTTCATGGCATCCTGCACGTTGTTGACGGCAGCCCACTGAGACTCGAGCTCGGCAGGCACGACGTAACGGAAGCCCAGGGAGGGATGCATCACAGCGTCAGCAGCGTACTCCTGCAGGATCTTGTTCTTCTCAGGATCCTCCTGGGTGGTCACGTGCTGCAGAGCGGTGTTGCCCATGGTCCAGGCGCCGCCGTGGGCACCGTACCACTGGGGATCGAGCAGCTCGACGCGGCCGTCCTCAGCGAACGTCCACATGGTCTCGGGCACGCCGAAGAGCATCATGTCGAGCAGGTTGGAGTCAGAGTGCATCAGGTTGATGTACTGCATGGCCTTGACGGGGTTCTCGGAGGAAACCGGGATGCCCAGCATGGAGCCGCCCGCATGGGTGGTCACGCAGACCTTGTCCTGGCAGTAGATCTCGCCCAGGTTCAGGTCGAGGTTGCCGGAGGCGATCGCCATCTCCTGCGCCTTGATGTTGGTGCCCTTCAGAGGAGCGGAGATGAACAGGAACTGACCGGCGGCGAACTCAGCAGAGGAGCCGACGTCGAAGGTGGACAGGGGAGAATCGGGATGGACGTAGCCAGCCTGCATCCACTTGTACATGGTCGCGGCATGGTTGGCGTCGATGTCGGTCTCCCAGACGGAATACCAGGTCTCGTCGAAGTTGCCGTTTTCATCGGGATCCTGCTTCTGCGCGATCAGGTTGCCGTTCAGGCCATTGACCTGGTTGGGGACCCAGGGCTCATCGCCCCAGCCGCCATCGTTCAGGTAGGGGTACTGGTCGGGATGCAGCTCCTTGAACTTCGCGCAGTAGGGCTCGAAGTCCTCCAGCTTGGTGATGGTGGAAGCATCCATGCCAACCTCAGCGGCGGCATCCGCGTTGTAGATGTAGCCCATGGGAACGCACAGTTCCTTGTTGGTGGGCACGCCGTAGTTGACGCCCTCGAACTGAGTACCGGTGACGAACGCGGGGTTCAGGCTGTTCAGGATGTCCTGGCCGTAGAGCTGCAGCAGGTTGCCGTACTCGCCATTATCATCGTTGAGGGGAGTCAGGCAGTTCTGGGTGACGGAGCGGACGTAGGACTTCCAGTCGGCGGTGAAGATGATATCGATCTTCTCGCCGGACTGCAGGGCGGTCAGCGCCTTGTTGTCCCAGTCGCCCCAGCTGATGATGTTGAACTCGATGTTCGCACCGATCAGGGGCTCGATGTACTCGGAGATGGCGGCCTCAACCTGGGGACGCACAGAGGTGTCCTGGTTGCCGATCTCGTAGTAGGTCAGGGTGTAGATCTCGCCGTCGTCAGCAGGCTCGGCGGGAGCGGCGGGCTCGTCGGCAGCGGGAGCGTCGGTAGCAGGCGCATCCGCAGCGGGAGCATCGGCCGCGGGAGTCTCGGTGTTTGCGCAGGCAGTCATCGCGAAAACGAGGACCAGCGCCAGCAGCAAAGCAACGATCTTCTTGGTCATTGTCTTTTCCTCCTTTTAGTTTTGCCCGGGCTTCCATAAGCATTGGAGCCTCAGGCAGTCCTCTAGACTGCTATAATATAGCACATAAAATTTCACAATGCAATAGAAATGTGAAATTTTTTCGACCGGTTTTTTGTACGATATGACTAGATTTAAGCTTATTTATTTGCGCTTAACATACAAATAACGGAATGTGAATGAATATCCATACTCATTTTTACGCATATTTTTACAGCACTTTTGCTTACATTTGTATAAATTCCGCGCGGTGTTGTCAAGAGAAACTTCCATTATATGCGCGCGGAAAATGCGCGGCGTTTTCCCCGCGCGCGCAAAAAAGGACCCGGATGAATGAGTTTACATTCGTCCGGGTCCGGGTTCAGTCGTTTACGTTAACTGAGTGTTAATTACTCGCCCTTGGCGGCCTTCCACTCAGCGTAAGCGCGCTCGACGTCCGCCTTGATGTCGCCAAGACCAGCGGCCTTGAGGTCGGCAACGTACTGAGGCAGAGCGGTGGAGGGATCCACAGCGCCGGTCAGCAGCGAGCGGTTCATAGCATCCTGAACGTTGTTGACGGTGGCCCACTGAGACTCGAGCTCGGGCGGGCAGACGTAACGGAAGCCCAGGGTGGGATGCGGGATGGCGTCAGCAGAGTAATCCTGGAGCAGCTGGTTCTTCTCGGGATCCTCGTTGGTGGTAACGTTCTGGATCGCGGTGTTGCCGATGGTCCAGGCGCCGCCGTGAGAACCGTACCACTGGGAGTCCAGAACCTCAACGCGGCCGTCGTCCGCCAGGGTCCACATCTCCTCGGGCACGCCGAAGAGCATCATGTCGACCAGGGTGGAGTCGGTGTGCATCAGGTTGATGTACTGCATGGCCTGCACGGGATGCTCAGCGGTGACAGGGATAGCCAGCATGGAGCCGCCCGCATGGGTGGTGACGCAGTACTTGCCCTGGCCGTAGATCTCGCCCACGTTCAGATCCAGGTTACCGGAAGCGATGACCAGCTCATTACCCTTGATGTTGGAGCCCTTCAGAGGAGCGGAGATGAACAGGAACTGACCGGCGGCGAACTCAGGAGAGGTGCCGACGTCGAAGGTGGACAGCGGAGAATCGGGATGGATGTAGCCCAGCTGGAACCACTTGTACATTAGCTCGACGTGCTCCTTGTTCTCCTCAGTCTCCCACACAGAGTACCAGGTCTCGTCGAACACGCCGTTCTCGTCGCACTCGATCTTCTGGGTGATCAGGTTGGAGTTCAGGTTGGAAACCGCAGCGGGGACCCAGGGCTCATCGCCCCAAGAACCATCGTTGAGGTAGGGGTACTGATCGGGATGCAGCTCCTTGAAGGCGGCCATGTAGGGCTCAAAGTCTGCAAGCTCAGTGATGGTAGAGGGATCCATGCCGACCTCGTTGGCAGCATCCACGTTGTAGATGAAGCCCATGGGGACGCACAGTTCCTTGTTGGTGGGAACAGCGTAGTTGACGCCGTCATACTGAGTACCGGTGATGAACGAGGGGTTCAGCGTGGACAGGATGCCCTGGCCGTAGGTCTCGAGCAGGTTGCCGTTCTCGCCGTTGTCGTCGTTCAGGGGAGTGAACAGGTTCATGGTGACGGAACGCACGTAGGACTTCCAGTCAGCCGTGAAGAAGATGTCGATGGGTTCGCCGGACTGCAGGGCGGTCAGCGCCTTGTTGT
>JAXEXP010000023.1:0-37772 GCA_034113365.1 Candidatus Spyradocola sp. | reverse complement strand
GGTGACAATGGCGAGAAGGTCCCACCTGTTCCCATCCCGAACACAGAAGTTAAGCTTCTCCGCGCCGAAAGTACCTGGCTGGTGACGGCCCGGGAGGATAGGTCGTTGCCGGATTCCACCAACAAACAGCGCACGATGATTCGTGCGCTGTTTGTCTATTCCGCAAAACCGGAGGTGAATCTCCATGCTGATCGTCGATACGCACAACGACGCCCTGCTCGAGCTGCGTGACCCGCAGCGCGGCCTCACGGATGAAACCCACCACGTCTCCATCGAAAAAATGCGCCGCGGCGGCGTCTCCATGATGACCTTCGCCGCCTTCAGCAGCCAGCCTGAGCGCTATGGCTCCATGCTGCACATGGGCGCCAAGGGCGTGGACGACTTCCACACGCTGCTCAGCGTCCATCGCGACGTCCTTACGCAGGCATTGTGCCCGGAGGACGTGCAAAAAGCCCGGAATGCAGGGAAAATCGCTGCGATGCTCTCCGTCGAGGGCGGCGACGTGCTCGAGGGCGACGCGCACATCCTGCGCCTGTGGCATCGTCTGGGCCTGCGCATGTTCGGCCTGTGCTGGTCGCGTAGCAACGAGATCTGCGCCTGCTGCCTGGAGCAGGAGGACACCGGCCTGACGGACTTCGGCCGCGAGGTGGTGCGCGAGTGCGACCGCCTGGGCATCATCATCGACCTGTCCCACGCCTCGGACAACACCTTCTGGCAAACCCTGGAGCTGTCCGCGCACGCGCCCTGCGCCTCGCACTCCTGCGCCCGAGCCCTCTGTCCCGACCAAGCCCGCGACCTGACCGATGATATGCTGACCGAGCTGGGCCGCCGCGGCGGCTACGTCGGCGTCAACTTCTGCCATGACTTCCTCGTCGGCGGCGGCTATCCCGACGACCACCTCGCCACACTCGACGACGTCCTGCGCCACATCGAGCACATGGCCGAATTCGCCGGCGTGCAAAGCGTCGGCCTGGGCAGTGATTTCGACGGCATCGGCCGCGTGCCCGTGGGTCTGGAGGACTGCTCCAAATTCCCCGCCGTCGCCGATGCGCTGCTGCGCCGCGGCTGGAAGGAAGCCGACGTCCGCGGCGTGATGGGCGAAAACTTCCTGCGCTATTGGAAAAGCGTGCTCGAAGCATAAATAACGCAATCAAAAACGGGACGGAAGATCGCATCGATCCTCCGCCCCGTTTTTTCTGTCCGCATCACTTGATGGCAAACTCCGCATAGACCATCGCCGTGTCGTAATCCCCCGCGCCGCGGAAATCCATCACCGGCTTGCCGATGCGGTACGTACCGGACGGCAGCTCGCCATACAGCCAGCTCCAGTCCACATCATACTCGATGGAATTGTTCAGCGGCAGCAGCCACGCCTCCGCTGTCCAGGCGATCTCCGTCCCGTCCGGCACCGCGTAGGCGAGCGCCGCCCATTGGCCGTCCCGGAGCGTCTCGATGACGTATTCGCTGCGCGTCTGCAGCTGCCCGGTGGGCGCGCCGCCCGACTGCGCAAAGCAAAGCGTCGCCCCGGTCGCCGTCACGTCCGACGCCGTCATCTCGAGCCCCCAGTCGTAAACCTCCGCCTCGGCGGGCGCAGCCGCGCAGCCCGTGAGACACAGCGCGCACAGCAGCGCCGCCAGCAGCATATTCCCTTTTCTTCGCATTATCATCCCTCCTCATCCGTTTCGGATCCTGCCCATTGGACGAATGCGCCGGAAGAAAAGTTCCTGCCGCCGGTCTGCCGTACCCGTGCCCACAGCCCGCCGATCCATAAAAAGAGGAGGGGAGCGACCCCCCTCCTCAAAACCCTGCGCTAGATGGGCAGTTCCATGAACCCCACCGTGAAGGGCAGATGCGCAAACACCCGCGTGCCGGTGTGCACAAAGCCCAGCCCCTCGTACCACGTGCGCAGCCGCACGTTTTCCTCGATGATGCCGATGCGCAGCGCCGCAGCGCCCGCCGCACGCGCCTGTTCTGCAGCCCAGCCGACCAGCAGTTTGCCTGCACCTTGATGCCTGCTCTGCGGCAGCACCGACAGCTTCTCCAGCTCGGGCTTTTCCGCGTCGGATAAATCCAGCGCCGCAAACCCGATCATCACATCGCCGTCAAACGCGCCCGCGTCAAACTGCGCCTCCAGCCTTCCCTCCGGCAGAAACGCGCCGTTCGTCGGGCAGTTCTCTTCCGTCAGGCCGAATTCCGCAGCCACCGTCGCAAACGCCCCGCGCACCACGCGCGCCGCTTCGCCCAGCTCCTCACGCTTCAGCTGCCGTATCTCCATGGCTCCTCACTCCCTGGGCAGCACATGATACGCCGCCGCGTACGACCCCGCCTGCCGGTTGAACGGGCGGATGTAGAAGCAGTAGCTGCGCGGCTCGTTCAGCCGCAGCCGGTATTTCTCCAGCGGCTCCGGCCCGCACGACGCGCTGCCCAAACCGCCCTGCGCCATGTCAATGGACACCACCGTGTCCCCGCCGCGCTGCAGCTCGTCGTTGTGCGTCGCCGCCGTCAGCTGCTCGTCCGTGTAGTCGTGCGCGGAGAAGGAGAACCGCTCGCCCTGCCGCGCCATGAACATCCAGCCCATGCCCGTCAGGTCCGTCACCGCCGCCCAGCGGCAGTCGGCCTTCGCACCGTTCTCCTGCGGGCGGATGTAGGGTACGTGCTGTTCGTACACCGTCCCCTTGTAAATGCCCACGCGCGCCCCGTCGCAGCGGTCGGGATAGCTCTCCTGCGGCCCGCGCCCGTACCAGGTCAGGCGGCTGTACCGCCGCGGCATCACCAGCTGCACGCCCAGCCGCGGCAGATACGGCAGCTCCCGCAGCGGTTCAAACCGCACCTCCACCTTCGCATACCCCGACGCGCTGACGGTGTAGACCAGGTTCGTGCGCACCACCGGCGCCACCGTGTGGCTGCCGTGCACCGCCTGCGTCGCCACGCACACCGTCGCATCGTCGATGCGGCGCCATTCCACGCTCTCCACGCGCGTCTGCAAAGCGTCCAGCCCATATTCGCGCCATTTTTTCGCGATGTTGACGTCGTTGTCCGTCGGCGCGCGCCAAAATACCGGCTTGAGCGGCGAGACGAGCACGTCCCGCCCGTCGAACACCGCGTGGAGCAGCTCGCCCGTGCGCAGCGAGAATTCCAGCGAGAAATCCCCGCCCACCACGCTCAGCGTGCGGTTGTCCGTCTCCTTGACCACGAACCGCTCGCCGAAATGCAGCGGATTGCGCAGCGCAGGCGTGCGCGGCACGGGCAGCGGCAGCTGCTCCCACGCCATCTCCGTGCCCGCCGCCGCAAAGCTCTCGTCCTGCCGCAGCGCAAAGGACACCTCCAGGAAGCTCTCCCCCGCAATCGGCAAATCATAGTCCAATTCCAGCTCCACCGTCATCCCCGGCGCAAAGCCCTTGGGAAGCGGCAGCTCCCGCTGCGTCACGCGCAGCCCCTCCGCCGTGACGCGGTAGCTCGCGCGGTACGTCTCGTCCAGGTTGCGGAAGGCGAACAGGTTCGTCACGCGGATGCGCCCCGCCGCCAGATCCACCGCCTCCACGCGCACCGGCTGGTACGCCTTTTTCAGCTCCAGCAGCCCCGTGTGCGGCCGCCTGTCGGGGAAGCACAGCCCGTCAATGCAGAAATTGCCGTCGTTGGGCACATCGCCGAAGTCCCCGCCGTAGGCGTAGCGCTTCACGCCGTCCGGGCTGCGCCCCAGCAGCAGGCCGTGATCCGCCCATTCCCACACGCACCCGCCGATCAGCCGGTCGTGCGCGTAGATGGCCTCCCAGTATTCCTTTAGATTTCCCGGGCCGTTGCCCATCGCGTGCGCGTATTCGCACATGAAGAAGGGCCGCTCGTCGTCGTTGCGCTCGCCCTGCTCGATCAGCTTGTCCAGCGGCACATACATCGCGCTGACGATGTCCACCACCGGGTCCTCGTGCGCCTCGCTGTAATGCAGCGGCCGCGTGCCGTCCATGCTCCGCACCGCCGCGGCCATCGCCCGGTGATTCTCGCCAAACCCCGATTTGTTGCCCAGCGACCAGACGATGACGCTGGGATGGTTCCGGTCGCGCGCCACCATGCGCGCCGCGCGGTCCACATACGCGTCCCTCCACTGAGGATCGTCCGACAAAGCGTAGCCCGTGATGTGGTCGCCGTGCGTCTCCAGATCGGCCTCGTCTATGACGTACAGCCCGTACTGATCGCACAGCGCGTACCACCGGCTGTCGTCCGGGTAGTGGCAGGTGCGCACGCAGTTGATGTTGTGCGCCTTCATCAGCGTGATGTCGCGGATCATCGCCTCCATGCTCACCACCGGCCCCAGCTTCTCGTCAAACTCGTGCCGGTTGACGCCGCGCAGCTTCACGGGCACGCCGTTGACCAGCAGCCTGCCGCCCTTCGTCTCCACCGTCCGGAAGCCCACGTCCAGCCGCTGCACCTCCGCCGTGTTGCCTCTGTCGTCCTCCAGCACCACCAGCAGCGTGTACAGATACGGCGCCTCCGCCGACCACGGGTGCACCTTGGGCACGTGGAAGCTCAGGCTCACCTTCTCCTCGTGCCGCGCGTCGATACGGATGCCCTCGGTCAGCGTCTGTCCCACGCGCGCGCCCCGATCGTATAGCTGCGCGTACAGCTTGTAGTCGGAAACGCAGTCGTCCTCGCTGTGGTTGTACAAAAACGCGTCCAGCTCCAGCACGCCGTCCGCGCCACCGTTTTCAAACTCCGTCCTGACCCACGCGTCGCGCAGATGGATCTGCGGCAGCGCCAGCAGGTAGACGTCGCGCAGGATCCCCGACATGCGCCACTTGTCCTGATCCTCCAGGTAGGAGCCGTCGCTCAGCCCGTAGACCTCCACCGCCAGCAGGTTGCTGCCCGACTGCACCAGGTTCGTGATGTCAAACTCCGCGCCCATGTGCGCCGCCTTGGAGAACCCCGCCTCGATGCCGTTGACGTACACCGTAAAGGCGCTGTCCACCCCGTCAAAGCACAGCAAAATCCGCCGCTGATCCTCTTCCCACACCGCCGGCACCGTGAATTCCCTGCGGTACAGCCCAATGGGCGCGTCGTCGGGCACGCGCGGCGGGTCGTAGGGGAAGGGATAGTCGATGTTGACGTAGTTGGCGCGCCCGTAGCCGCCGATCTGCCACGCGCCGGGCACGGGCAGCTTGTCCCATTGGCTCTCGCCCTGATAGTCCGTGCCGAAAAAGCCCTCGGGCACGCTGTGCTCACCGCGGACGTACAAAAAGCTCCAGATGCCGTTGAGCAGCTTGTAGAAGCCCGACAGCTCGCGCTCCCCCAGCCAGGCGCTGGACAGATCCTGGAAGGGGATCATGTCCGTGTGCGGGCGCAGCCGTTTGAGCTGCTGCACGGACGGGTCCTGCCAGCGCGGCGCGGCGTATTCGTATCTCATTGCGATCCCTCCGCTCACTTTGCGTTATAGCCCGAAAAACACAATATCCTCACCGCCATTATAAGCCACGGAGAAACAAGTTTCAAGTCGCGCTCCAAAGATGTACCTTGTTGCGGACGCAACCGCGGTATAGTATAATGAAACCCGACCCATCGAGCTGTAAGGAGGCGCGGACGATGCCTTTGCCGATCCACAAAAGAGCAGCGATCCAAACGGAACGTCTGACCCTGAAGCCCTACGCCCCGTCGGACGCGGACGCACTGACCGCGCTGCTCACAAACCCACAGATCACCCAAACCTTCATGGTTCCCGACTACGATTCGCCGGAGCAGTTCAAAGCCCTCGCCCAAAAGCTGATCGCCTTCAGCCGCATCGAGGATACCGCGCACCTCGAGTACGGCGTCTATCTGCAGGACGCGCTCATCGGCTTTGTCAACGACTGCGGGATCGGGGACGAGGAGATCGAGATCGGCTATGTGATCCATCCCGACCATCAGGGGCAGGGCTGCGCGACCGAGGCCGTCCGGGCGCTGCTGTGCGAGCTGCGCGATATGGGCTTTCGCGAAGTGACCGCAGGCTATTTTGCGGAAAACGCCGCCAGCCGCCGCGTGCTGGAAAAGTGCGGGATGCACGAAACCGATGCCGCAGAGGAAGAAGTCTATCGCGGAAAACGCCATCTCTGCCGCTATTGTGAGATCGAATTTTAGCTGTAAACCGCCGGAAAGGAGCTGACCCCCATGGGCCTTACCTGCGTCATTGCCGAAAAGCCCTCCGTCGCGCGGGACATCGCCCGCGTGCTGGGCGCCGATTCGCCCGGCAAGGGCTGCCTCAAGGGCGGCGGCTACGTCGTGACCTGGGCGGTGGGGCACCTCATCACCCAGCTCAACCCCGACGAGATCGACGCCCGCTGGAAGTATTGGCGCGCCGATACCCTGCCCATACTCCCCGACGAGATCCCCCTCAAGGTCATCCCCGAAAAGCATGTGCGCGAGCAGTACGAGCACGTCAAGACCATATTCAACGCCCCCCAGGTCGACCGCATCATCTGCGCCACCGATGCAGGCCGCGAGGGTGAGCTGATCTTCCGCCGCATCTATAAAATGACGGGCTGTAAAAAGCCCTTCTCCCGCCTCTGGATCTCCTCCATGACCGAGGAGGCCATTGCCGAGGGCTTCCGCAGCGTCAAGGACGGCAGCGAATACGACGACCTCTACCTGTCCGCCCAGTGCCGCGCCGACGCCGACTGGCTCGTGGGCATGAACGGCTCCCGCGCCTTCACGCTGCGCTACGACAGCCTGCTCTCCGTCGGCCGCGTCCAGACGCCCACGCTCTCCCTGCTGGTCCAGCGCGAGCTGGAGATCCGCAATTTCGTCCCAGAGGACTACTACGAGGTCCAGGCCGATTTCGGCAATTACACCGGCCTGTGGATCGACGCGGACAACAAGACCCGCATCGCAGCCCCCGAGCAGGCCCAGGCCATCGCGGACGCCGTAAAGGGCCGCGAGGGCGCCGTGGAGGAGGTCTCCACCGAGCGCAAGCGCGTGCCGCCGCCGCTGCTCTACGACCTGACCACCCTCCAGCGCGAGGCCAACGCCCGCTACGGCTTCACCGCCCAAAAAACCCTCGACCTGGCCCAGGCCCTCTACGAAAAATACAAGGTGCTCACCTATCCCCGCACCGATTCGCGCCACCTCTCCCAGGACATGCGCCCCAAGATCCGCAAGGTGCTGGACACCCTGCCCGAGCCCTTTGCCGCGCTCGTCCCGCCCGAGGGCGACCGCATCGATCCCGGCAAGCGCGTCTATGACGACGAAAAGCTCACCGACCACCACGCCATCGTGCCCACCGGCCGCAGAGCCGGCCTCCCGCCCGACGCGCAGAAGCTGTATGAGATGGTGGTCCGCCAGCTCATCGCCGCCTTCTACCCCGACTATGTCTACGATTCCATGACCGCCGTCACCCGCGTCGGTGACCACCGCTTCCTCTCGCGCGGCAAGGCCGAGGTCGCCCCGGGCTGGCACGGCGCCAACCCGCCCCTGCGCTCCAAAAAGGACAAGGACGAGCCCGCCCTCCCGCCGCTGCAAAAGGGCCAGCCCGTTCGCGTCAAATCCGCCAAGGTCCTCAGCAAAAAGACCCAGCCCCCCAAGCCCTACACCGAAAACACGCTGCTGGGCGCGATGGAAAACGCCGGCCGCTTCGTGCAGGACGAGGAGCTGCGCCGCCAGCTCAAGGAGCGCGGCCTGGGCACCCCCGCCACCCGCGCCGCCATCATCGAGCGCCTCATCGACGTACAATACGTCACCCGCAGAAAAAACGCGCTCATCCCTACGGACAAGGGCATCAAGCTCATCTCCGTCGCGCCCGAGCAGCTCGCCTCCCCCGAGACCACCGGCCGCTGGGAAAAGGGCCTGAACGACATCGCCCGCGGCAAGATGCAGCCGGAAAAGTTCATGGGCAGCATCCGCCGCTACTGTGAATTCCTGTGCCAGTACGCCGCCTCCGCGCCCCCGCAGGACTTCCCCAAGCGCGAGTTCAAGCCCAAGCGAAAGCCCGCCGCCAAAAAGACCGCCGCAAAACCCCGTCCCAAAGCCGCCCCCGCCGACAAATGAAGCAAAAACCCGCGGGATTTGAGCGCACCCCCTTTTCAACCGGGGGATAAATATGCGATAATAAGCATGGGGACGCCTCCCCGCACATACAGATGAAAGGCAGGCTGAAGCCGACATGATGTATTCCGAAACGGATATCCGCTCCATCCGCGCGCAGCTGCTGCGCCGCATCGCATTCATGCTGCTGCTGGTGCTGGTGCCCAATGCCGCCGCAGGCGTCGTGATGGCCACCGTGCGCATCGAGTGGCTGAGCGTTGCGCTGGGCATACTGGGCTGCGCGATGGCCATATTCTATTGGGGGCTGAGCATCTACCCCGTCTACGCCTACTTCCGCTACCTGCGCGAGGTCGTGGGCGGCCGCACGCACGAGTTCACCGGCGAGCTGACGGAGATCGCGCAGGATTCCGTGCGCGAGGGCGTGCACTGCAAGACGCTCTTTTTCAGCGACGACGCGGGCGACGACCAGCGCCTGTGCTACTATGACCTCAACAAATATCCCCAGCAGGGCTGCAGCGTGAACCGCCGCTACACGGTGACGGTGCACGGCCAGTCCATCGTGGCCATTCAGCCCGAATAGACGCATAGCAAAGAGAGGAGGGGCCTCATGCCGAGCGAAGATCACGTGCTGGTCTGCGTTACGGGACAGAAGTCCTGCGGCAGGCTGATCGAGGAGGGCGCGCGCATCGCCTCTGAAATGGGCGCGGAGCTGTCCGTGGTTCACGTGGCCAAAAAGCGCGATAACTTCCTTGGCAGCGCCTCCGAAGCCGAGGCGCTGGAGCACCTGTTCAACATCTCCAAGAACTATGACGCGGATATGCTGCTGCTGCGCAACGACGACGTCATCAACACACTGGCAAGCCACGCCCGCAAGGTGGGCGCGCGCGTCGTCGTCATCGGCGGCCGGCCCACCCGGGGCGGCAATCACCTGACCCGCGCGCTGCAGAACGCATTGCCCGATCTGGACATCCGCACCGTGCTCAGCGAGGAAGGTTAGCGCCATGCTGGATCAATCCATACCCTATTTCGAACTGACCATGCTCCGCCCGGCGGGGCTGCCCGTGCCGCCCACGCCTCCCCGCGCGGACGGCTTTTTTGTCAAACCCTATGCCCCCGGCGACGAGCGCCATTGGGCGCGCATAGAAAAAAGCGTCGGTGAATTCGATGCCGAATCCGCCGCGCTCAGCTATTTTGAAAAGGAATTCGCCCCTCAGCCCGACCTGCTGCGGGCGCGCATGTGCTTTGTGTGCACCCCGGACGGCCTGCCCGTCGCCACCGCAACCGCCTGGGAAAAGCATGGCGCGCACCTGCTCCATTGGGTTGCCACGGTTCCCGCCTATCAGCGCCGCGGCCTGGGCCGTGCCGCCGTGCTCAGCGCGCTGCGCCGCTTCCCCGACAACGCCCCCGTGCTCCTCCACACCCAAACCTGGAGCCACGACGCCATCCTGCTCTACCATACCCTCGGCTTCCGCATCCTGCGCACCGAGGGCTTTGAGCCCGCCATGCAGGTGCTCAAAACCGTCTATCCCGAACCAACCTGGCAGCAGCTGATGCAGTCCTCTAGAAAAAGCTGCTGATGAAGATCTCCAGTCCGATGGCGATCAGGATCACGCCGCCCAGCACCGACGCCTTTCCCGACAGCTTCGTGCCGAACTTCTTGCCGATGAACAGCCCCGCCATACAGATCACAAACGTCACCGCCGCGATGATCAGCGCGCAGCAAAGCGCCATCAGCCAATCGTATTCCGCGATCGTAAAGCCCACCGACAGCGCGTCGATGGAGGTCGCCACGCCCTGCATCAGCAGCACGCCCAGACTCAGCGCCTTGCTTCCGCTCTCCTCCTCGCCGCCGCGGATGCCCTCCCAGAGCATCTTGCCGCCGATGTACGAAAGCAGCCCCAGCGCGATCCACGGAATCAGCTGCTCGAACCACGAAAACGCCTGCGCAATGGTGTGGACGCACACCCAGCCCAGCATGGGCATCAGCGCCTGAAACCCCGCAAATACCCCCGCCACGCCGCACATGCGCCCCGCGCGCATCCTCGGCTCGTGCAGCCCGTTTGCCAGCGACACGGAAAACGCGTCCATCGCCAGCCCCACGCCCAGCAGCACGCTGTTGAACACGAATAAAAAGCTCCACTCCATCGTAAAAACCCCTTCCGCAGCATATATTTTGAAAAACAAAACCCCGTGCGCAGCCCTCGCTGCACACAGGGTTCTTTGCTATAAAACAAAAGACTCCATGTACAGCCGCACCGCTCTACATGAGTCTCGCAAATTAAAGCAAGCCAGGCGTTTTCCCGCCAGTATGTTGACTTGCTGCGCGCACGCGCGCTTGCTACTCCCTCACAGGATAAGCCATATTATACCCAATTTCCCGCAGGCTGTCAATGCCGAACTGTTGCGTATAGGCAAGTTTTCTGGTACAATAGATTCCGTCCGGGCAAAAATCCGAGAAAAAACGCACAGGATGGAAAAAACATGTCAAAGCTCAAAAAGTTTTTCGGCGACCGCGCCTTCTACCGGGGCGTGCTGACGCTCGCGCTGCCCATTGCCGCGCAGAACCTGCTCTCCTCCTCCGCCAACCTCATCGATACCATCATGGTGGGCCAGCTGGGCGAGGTGTCGCTGTCCGCCGTGGGCATGGCGGGCCAGTGGTCGTTTCTGATGTTCCTGTTCTTCTTCGGCTTCGCGTCGGGCTCGAGCGTGTTCTTCTCGCAGTATTGGGGCGTCAAGGACATGCCGCGCATCCGCCACACCTACAGCCTGGGCTTTGTCAACGTCATGGCCATCGCGCTGCTGTTCATGGTCGTGGGCTGGTGCTTCCCCGCCACCGTCATCCGTGCCTTTACCAATGACGAGGCCGTGGTCGCCCAGGGCGTGCTCTACCTGCGCATCGCCGTGTTCGGCTACGCGGCCCAGTGCGTCAACACCTACGGCTGCTCGCTGCTGCGCGCCACCGAGGAGGTCCGCCTGCCCATGGTCGCCAACATCATCTCCGTCATCGCCAATACCTTCCTCAACTGGGTGTTCATCTACGGCAAGTTTGGCGTGCCCCGCATGGGCGTGCAGGGCGCGGCGCTCGCCACCGTCGTCTCCTCGTGGCTGTGCACGCTGATCGTGCTCATCGTCTCCTACCGCAGGAAAAACCTGCTGGCCATGCCCATCCGCGAGTTCTTCCACATCCGCAAGAGCACCGTGCGCCGCTTCTACCCCGTGGCGCTGCCCGTCGTGTTCAACGAGAGCCTTTGGGCGCTGGCCACCATGTGCCTCAACATGGTCTACGGCCGCCTCGGCACCGGCAACTACTCCGCCATGGCCGTCAAAAACACCGTCGAGAACCTCACCTTCACCTTCTTTGTCGGCCTGTCCGCCGCCTGCTCCGTCATGGTGGGCAAGTCCATCGGCGCGGGCGACAACGAGCAGGGCTTCCTCGACGCCCGCCGCTTCGGCCTGCTCAGCCCGCTGTTCGCAGCCGTGCTCGGCCTCGTGCTCGTGGCGCTGCGCGTGCCGCTGACCAACCTGTTCACGCTCTCCGAGGAGGTCAAGACCACCGCCCAGTGGCTGCTCATCATCAACAGCGTCATCTACCCCCTGCGCATGTTCAACCACATGAACATCGTGGGCACCTTCCGCGCCGGCGGCGACACCCGCGCCTCGCTGATCATGGACGCGGGCAGCATCTGGCTGCTGTCCGTGCCGCTGGTCGCGCTGGCGGGCCTCGTCTGGCACCTGCCCTTCATCTGGGTGTTCGCCATGACCGCCGTTGAGGAGACCGTCAAGTTCTGCCTCGGCGTGTGGTACCTCAACTCCGGCCGCTGGATCAAGCCCGTCACCGAGCGAAAGGCGGCCCCCGTATGATCTACCTCGCCGCCCTCGAGCGCCGCCCCACCGCCCTCCCCGAGGGTTATCCCGGCGACACCGAGGTCCTCTCCCATTTCGACCGCCTCACCCTCGACGCCCCCGTCACCATGCTCTGCGGCGACAACGGCTGCGGCAAGACCACCCTCATCGAGCTGATGGCCGCAAAGCTCCGCGCCGAGCGCATCAGCACGGGCACCCCCGCGCTCACCGACGCCCAGCGCCGCATCCGCTCCACCGCGGACGCCTTCCGCGTCGCCATGAAATCCAAGCCCCGCCATTGCTTCCTCTTCACCGCCGAGGGCTTCACCAAATACATCGACTACGTCGTGGCGGAAAAGGAGTACGCCCGCCGCGAGCTGGACGCGCTGCCCGGCCAGTATGGCAGCGACTACGCCCGCGAGCTCGCCGCCCAGCCCTACGCCGGCACCCTCGCCGCCCTGCAGAGCATGTACGAGCGCCCCCTCGAATCCCAGTCCCATGGCCAGGGCTTCCTGGAGTTCTTCCAGTCCCGCCTGCGCCCCGGCGGCCTCTACCTGATGGACGAGCCCGAGGCCGCGCTCTCCTACGTCAACCAGCTCGCCCTCGTCTACCTGATGCAGGACGCCGTCGCGGCGGGCAGCCAGTTCATACTCGCCACCCACAGCCCCATCCTCACCGCCTGCCCCGGCGCCGCCCTCTACGAAATGCAGGATGGCGCCCTCACCCCCAAAACCTACCCCGAGCTCAAGAACATCCAGTTCCTCAAACGCTTCATAAACAACCCGGAAAGCATCCTTTCCGAGGACTGAATCCACCCAAAAACAAGGCGGAAATCCCCCATTTCTGCCTCGTTTTGACCGCAAATAACCCACATAAACCATAAACGGCGTCCATCTCATGGCTTCCCCTTGAGGGGAAGCTGTCGCCCGCAGGCGACTGATGAGGTGTCCGTCCAGCCCGCAACATTCCCCCCAGAACACCAAAAACCGAGGTGAAACGAACGATTTCCCCCCGGTTTTCCGCATCAAAACCTACTGAAAAATCACCTTTTCCAGCACAAAAACTACCTTAATCAGCCCCATTTCATCCGCCGCATCAAACCGCACATGCAGCGCATTGGCGATGTCCAGCATACCCGCAACCCTGCTCAACCCATACAAAAAACCGAGGTGAATTGAACGATTTCGCCCCGGTTTTCCGCATCAAAACCTACTGAAAAATCACCTTTTCCAGCACCCAAACCACCTCGCGCAGCCCCATTTCATCCGCCGCATCAAACCGCGCGGGCAGCGGGCTGTCGATGTCCAGCACCCCGACAACGTCTCCGTCAGCGCCGTGCAGGGGCAGCACGATCTCCGATTTTGATGCCCCGTCGCACGCGATGTGCCCCGGAAACGCGTGCACATCAGGCACATTCTGCACGCGGTCTTCCCGCGCAGCCGCCCCGCACACGCCCCGGTCCAGCGCGATGCGCGTGCACGCGGGCTTGCCCTGAAACGGCCCCAGCACCAGCTCACCCTCCCACATCAGGTAGAATCCCGCCCAGTTCAGCCCCGGCAGCGCCTGAAACAGCAGCGCCGAAGCGTTCGCCAGGTTGGATACGGGCGGCAGCGTGCCGTCCAGCAGCGCCTCCAGCTGCTCCGCAATCTGCGCGTAAAGCGCCTCTTTCGATGCGTCCATCGGCGTCAAAACCTCCCTTTTCCGCTTGAAAACTCAGCCCTCGCGGCGGTTTACGCGCACGTCGTCGCCGTCCCATTCGATGTCCACCAGCACGTTTCCGCGCGCCCGCAGACCCTTCACGCAGCCCTTTTTCCACGCCGACGGCAGCGCGGGCAGTATCATCAATTCGCCCTCCGGCGTGGTCTGCAGCAGCATCTCCGCGATGCCCGCCGTCGCGCCAAAGTTGCCGTCGATCTGGAACGGCGGGTGCGCGTCGAACAGGTTGAGATAGGTTCCGCCCGCGTTTGCGTAGTTCATCTCCCCGGAAATGCGCGCCTTTTCGGGGTTTCTGCCCTCCACGGTGCGCAGCTGATTGTCCAGCAGCCGCAGCGCGTGGTCGCCGTCGCCCAGGCGCGCCCACGCGTTGATGCGCCAGCCCATCGCCCAGCCCGTGCTCTCGTCGCCGCGCCGCTCCAGCGTCCGGCGGCAGGCCGCAGCCAGCTCCGGCGATCCCTCGGGCGTGATGTCGCGCCCCGGATGCAGCGCATACAGGTGCGAGATGTGCCGGTGATGGATCTCGTCCTCCTCAAAGTTGCTTTCCCACTCCAGCAGCTCGCCGTCGCTGCCGATGCCAAGGGGCTTGAGATGCGGCAGCTGCTCCGCCACCTTCGCGGTCAGATCGTCCGAAACACCCAGAATTTCGGCGGTTTTGAGCAGGTTCTGGTAGACGTCCTTTACGATGGCCTGCGTCATCGCGGTGGTCTTGGACACCAGCACCACCTGCCCGTCCAGCCTAAAACCGTTCTCCGGCGAGGTGGAGGGGCACAGCATCAGCGTGCCGTCCTCATCCGGAATCAAAAGCGAGGCGTAGAACTCCGCGGCGCTGTGCAGCAGCGGCCAGGCCTCGTTTTTGAGGTATTCCGTGTCGTTCAGGTACTCGTAGTGCTCCCAGACGTGCCGCGTCAGCCAGCCCAGCGACATGGGCCAGAACGCGTAGCGCGCGCAGCCCTCCGTGCGGTTGCCCGTGGGCGTGGACATGCGCCACAGGTCGGTGTTGTGGTGCGCGCAGCTGCCCGGCGCGTGGTAGTACGCCGCCGCCGTCCGCCTGCCGCTGATCTCCAGCTCGCGGATCATGTTCAGCAGCGGGCGCTCGCACTCGGGCAGATTGACCATCAGCGTGGGCCAGTAGTTCATCTCGGTGTTGATGTTGATGGTCATGTTGCAGCACCACGGCGGGGTGATGGAGTGGTTCCAGATGCCCTGCAGATTGGTCACCTGCGTGCCCTCGCGCGACGCCGCAATGGTCAGATACCGCCCGAAATTGAAGTACAGCGCGTACAATGCGAGGTCATCCGCGCCGTTTTCGTGGCGGTACAGGCGCTCGTCGGTGGGCAGCAGCTTCTCCTGCCCGCCGCCAAGGTCGAGGCTCACGCGGTCGTAGAGTATGCGGTGGTCGGCGATATGCTCGTTGCGCATCGCTGCATAGGGCTGGCGGGCGCGGGTGTCCAGGTTGCGCAGGCAGGGCTCCACATAGGGCTTTCCCTCGAGCACGGGGTGTTTGTCCCAGCCGCTAAAGGAGGTTCTCGCGTCAAACAGCAGCGTGGCATACGAGGCGTTTTCCACCCGCACGCCGCCCGCGTCGCGGAAAGTTTTGCCGTCGGTCAGCACGCGCACCTGCGCATAGTAGCCCATGCCGCGCGTTGCGTCGGTATCGCCGTATTTCAGGTAATAGGACGGCTCCTGCCACACGCCCAGCGGCCAGTCCACCGTGGGGCAATGGCCCTGCACCGACACGCTGGCGTCGCTATAGGCCACCTGCGCGTCCATCGCGGGGCAGAGCGTGAAGTCGAACTCCAGCGCGCCGGGGTGATCGCAGGCAAGGCGCATCACCAGCACGTCGTGCGGGGCGCTTACGAACGTCTCGCGCACAAAATGCGCGCCGTCGGCGTCGTATTCCACCGTGTGGATGCCCGTGGAGAGGTCCAGCGCGCGCACGGCGTTTTGCACCCTTGCGTGGCGCAGGTGCAGCAGCAGGTCGCCCAGCGTCAGATACACCTGCGTGGGGCGGTTGGTGAACTGCTGCTCGAGGATGCGCTGCGCCTCGGCGTTTTTGCCGTCCATCACCAGCTGCTGCGCCTGCTTGTAGGCCTCGTAAGCCCGGGGGCTGTCGTGGTACTGCGGGTAGCCGCTCCACAGCGTGTCCTCGTTGAGGCACACGCGCTCGTTGACGGGGTCGCCGTACACCATCGCGCCCAGCCGCCCGTTTCCCAGCGGCAGCGCCTCGTTCCAGCTCACGGCGCCCTGCCGGTACCAGATCAGGTTCGTTCCGTCGTTCTTCATGTCGGACCCACCTCTCTTTTCTGTGTGATACGGGGTGTTTCTGCACGGATTATAGCACGAAATGTGCTCCGCGTTCAATCCTGCGGCGGATTTTGTTCGCAAAATGCGGAAACCGGCGCGCAGATTTCACGATTTTTACTTGTATTTAGGGCAAAACGGTGGTATACTGAAAGAGGATCGCGGCGAAGGTGAGAGTGGGAGGCATTTTCCCGCTCTTTACTATTGTGCCAAGGACTTACACGATTCCATCGGAGGAACTACATTGGCGAAAAAAAGCGTGACGGCAACGGCTGGTCAGATTGCGGAGCGTCTCGCGCAAAAAATGGGATACGAATTCGTCGACGTCGAGCTTGCAAAGGAGCACGGCGCGGCTTTTTTGCGCATTTTTGTGGATAAAGAGGGCGGCATGTCGCTGGACGACTGCTCGGCCTTCCACCACGCCATCATGGGGGAGCTGGAGGATCTGGAGTACGACTACCTTGAGATCTCCTCGCCCGGCGTGGACCGCCCGCTCAAGCGCGACAAGGACTTTGAAAAGGCAAAGGGCGAGACGGTGGAGGTCAAGCTCTACCGCGCGATCGACGGCGTCAAGCTCATTCAGGGGCAGCTGCTGGGGCTGGAAGGCGACCAGGTCGTGCTTATGACGGAGGCGGGCGAAAAGCGCTTTGCCCGCAAGGACTGCGCCTATGTAAAGCCCGTCATCGAATATGAGGACATTGAGGAGGAGTAAGAGGCATGAATGTAGAGTTTGTCGAAGCGTTGAACGAATTGTGCAAGACCCGCAGGATCAAGAAAGAAGTGCTGCTGGAGGCCATCGAGCAGGCGCTGATGTCCGCCTACAAGAAGAACTTTGACTCCAACTCCAACGCCCGCGTGACGCTGGACGCCGTCACCGGCGAGGTGGCGGTTTATGCCCAGAAGAAGGTCGTCGAGCAGGTGGAAAACCCGCAGCTGGAGATCTCCATTGACAACGCGGCGGTGGACAACAAGTATCAGCTGGGCGACATCGTGGAGGTGGAGGTCACCCCGCGCAACTTCGGGCGCATCGCGGCGCAGGCGGCCAAGCAGGTCATCGTGCAGCGCATCCGCGAGGCCGAGCGCGGCGTGATCTACGACGAATACATCGAAAAAGAGGCTGAGATCCTCACCGCCATCGTGCTGCGGATCGAGGGCAAGAACGTATATGTGGACCTCAACCGCACCGAGGGCGTGCTCGAGCCCTCCCAGCAGATGCCCGAGGAGGAGTTCCACGTTGGCGACCGCATCAAGGTCTACGTCATGGAGGTCAACCGCGCGCAGAAGGGCCCGCAGGTGATGGTGTCCCGCACGCACTCGGGCCTGGTCAAGCGCCTGTTTGAGATGGAGGTGCCCGAGATCCAGAGCGGTGTGGTGCAGATCAAGTCCATCGCCCGTGAGGCGGGCTACCGCACCAAGATGGCGGTTTATTCCTCCGACAGCGCGGTGGATCCCGTCGGCGCGTGCGTCGGCCAGCGCGGCACCCGCGTCGAGAGCATCGTAAACGAGCTGCGCGGCGAGAAGGTGGACATCATCAAGTGGTCCTCCGACCCCGCCGAGTACATCGCGCAGGCGCTCTCTCCCGCCAAGGTGGTCGGCGTGTTCGTCAACGAGCACGAGAAGGCCGCCAAGGTCGTGGTGCTGGACAACCAGCTGTCGCTGGCCATCGGCAAGGAGGGCCAGAACGCGCGCCTTGCCGCCAAGCTCACCGGCTGGAAGATCGACATCAAGTCCCAGTCGCAGATGGAAGAGAGCATGGGGGTGTAGCCTTTGAAGCAAAAGAAGATCCCCATGCGCATGTGCGTCGGCTGCCGCGAGATGAAGCCCAAAAAGGAGCTCATCCGCGTGGTGCGCCAGCCCTCGGGCCAGGTGATGCTGGACCGCACGGGCAAGGCCGCGGGGCGCGGCGCGTACGTCTGCCCCGACAGCGCGTGCCTGGAAAAGGCGCGCAAGAGCAAGGTGCTCGAGCGCACACTGGAGGCCTCCATCGAGCCTGCGGTGTACGAACAGCTGGCAAAGGAGTTGGATGCGCGTGTGCAATAAAGTGCGCGGCATGATCTCGCTGGCCGCAAAGGCCGGCAGGGTCGTATCGGGCGAGAGCGCGGTCCGGGCCGCGGCGCAGAAGGGCCAGGCGGCGCTTCTGCTGGCGGACAAAAACGCATCGGCAAACACAATGGACAGAATGGGCAGGCTTGCCACGGCATATGCACTCCCGCTGCTCTATGTGGAGGAATTGGGCGCGAGCATCGGCAGGCCCGGAAGGACGATGGTCGCTGTGTGCGACGCGGGCTTTGCCAAAGCCATCGCCGGCAAGTATGACGAATGTGAACACGGGGGTGTAGTAGTAGAATGACCAAGATCAAAGTGACGGACGCAGCCAAGCAGCTGGGCGCGGGCGCGCAGGAGCTGCTGGACAGGATCGCGGGCACGCGCAAGGGCACCGCGGACACCCTGGCCGCGCTGCGCAAACTGGAGGAAAAGCTCGCCGCGCAGGAGGCCAAGGCCAGGGAAGAGGCCGACCGCGCACGCGAGGAGCAGGAGCGCAAGCAGGCTGAGGCCGACCGCATCGCCGCGGCAAACGCACAGGAGGAGGCGCTGCGCGCCGCCGTGCTTGCCGAGCGCGACCGCGCGCGCCGCGAAGCCGCCCCCGCGCAGGAGGCCAATACCGCCCCCGCACAGGCAGCGCAGCCCGCACAGCCGCAGGCGCAGCAGCCTGCCGCACAGGCACAGCAGCAGCCCGCGCAGCAGCGCCCGCAGGGTCAGGCCCCGCGCGCGCAGCAGAACCGCCCGCAGCAGGGCGACCGCAGGCCGCAGCGCCCGGGCGCGTTCACGCCCAGGCCCTTTGTGCCCAACCCCAACGACCCCAACGCGCTGGTCAACCGCCAGAACCCCAACTTCGTGCCCCCGCAGGGCGCGCAGCAGGGCGAGCGCAGACCCTTCAACCGCGACGGCCAGCAGGGCGACCGCAGGCCGTACAACCGCGACGGGCAGCAGAGCCGTCCGCCGTTCAACCGCGACGGCAACCGCCCCTTCACCCCGCGCGACAAGGACAAGGATTCCGACGCGCCGCAGCAGCGCCGTCCGCAGCAGCGGCCCAATCCCGGCCGCTCCAAGGGCCCCGAGCTGCTGCCCGTGATGGAGAAGGAGCGCGTCAGCAATTACGACCCCAATAAGAACAATTACAACCGCCAGCACGATCCCGAGAAGAAGGCGCCCAAGCAGAAGAAGCAGATCATGAAGGAGACCGTGCGCGCGGCGGGCGGGCTGGACGACGAATGGCGCCGCAGCAAGAAGCCCAAGAAGAGCCAGGCGGCGCAGGCGCGTCCCGAGCCGGTCAAGATCGAGAAGGCGTACATGACTGCCGAGAAGATCACCGTAAAGGACCTGTCCGAGCGCATTGGCAAGCCCGCGGCGGAGATCATCAAGAAGCTGCTGCTGCTGGGCATCATGGCCACCATCAACCAGGAGCTGGACTATGACACCGCGCTGCTGGTCTGCTCGGAGTTCGGCATAGAGCTTGAGATGAAGATGGAAAAGACCTCCGAGGAGATGCTGATGGAGGAGAACGTGGAGGAGGATTCCGAGGAGAACCTGCTGCCCCGTCCCCCGGTGGTCACCATCATGGGCCACGTCGATCACGGCAAGACCTCTCTGCTGGACTGCATCCGCAGAACCCACGTCACCGCGGGCGAGGCGGGCGGCATCACGCAGCACATCGGCGCCTACACCGCCGAGATCCACGGCCAGCAGATCACCTTCCTGGACACCCCCGGCCACGAGGCCTTTACCGCGATGCGCATGCGCGGCGCGCAGTGCACCGACATCGTCGTGCTGGTCGTCGCCGCGGACGACGGCATCATGCCCCAGACCGTGGAGGCCATCAACCACTCCAAGGCCGCGGGCGTGCCCATCATCGTGGCCATCAACAAGATGGATAAGCCCACCGCCAACCCCGACCGCGTCAAGCAGGAGCTGACCGAGCACGAGCTGGTGCCCGAGGACTGGGGCGGCGACGTCATCTGCGAGCCGGTTTCCGCGCAGACGGAGTTCGGCATCGAGAACCTGCTCGAGGACATCCTGCTCACCGCGGAGATGAAGGAGCTCAAGGCCAACCCCAACCGCCCCGCCAGAGGCACCATCGTCGAGGCGCGGCTGGACAAGGGCCGCGGCCCCGTAGCCACCCTGCTGGTGCAGAACGGCACCATCCACGTGGGCGATACCATCGTAGCCGGCACGGCCTACGGCAGAGTGCGCGCCATGGTCAACGACAAGGGCCAGCGCATCACCGAAGCCGGCCCCTCGATGCCCGTTGAGATCATCGGCTTTAACGACGTGCCCGACGCGGGCGACCTGCTCTACGTCTCCTCGGACGACAAGCTGTCCCGCCAGGTGGCCGAGGAGCGCCGCGACAAGATCCGCGCCGCGCAGATCAAGGCCATGCAGAAGACCACGCTGGACGACCTGTTCAACCAGATGCAGGAGGGCGAGATCAAGGACCTGAACGTCATCATCAAGGCCGACGTGCAGGGCTCCGTGGAGGCCGTCCGCTCCTCGCTGGAGAAGCTGTCCAACGACGAGGTGCGCGTGCGCTCCATCCACGGCGGCGTGGGCGCCATCAACGAGAGCGACATCATGCTGGCCACCTCCTCCAACGCCATCGTCGTGGGCTTCAACGTCCGTCCCGACGCCAAGGCGCGCGCGATGGCCGAGCGCGAGGGCGTGGACGTGCGCCTCTACCGCATCATCTACGACGCCATCGAGGAAGTCAAGGCGGCCATGAAGGGCATGCTCGCCCCCAAGTTCAAGGAAGTCATACTCGGCCACGCCGAGATCCGCAACACCTTCAAGGTGTCGGGCGTGGGCACGGTCGCGGGCTGCATGGTCACCGACGGCATCATGCGCCGCAACGGCAAAGTTCGTCTGCTTCGCGACAACGTGGTGGTGTTCGAGGGCAACCTCGACTCCCTCAAGCGCTTCAAGGACGACGCGCGCGAGGTCGCCGCGGGCTACGAGTGCGGCATCGGCCTGGAGGGCTACAACGACATCAAGGAGCAGGACGTCATCGAGTGCTTCGTGATGGAAGAGATCGAAAAGTAATCGAAACGCTGCGGCGGCGGGCGATGGAAAGGTCGTCTGCCGCCGTTTTTCAGGCAGTGCGCGGAGGGATGAGCCGCATTGACGGAGTTTGCGGAGGGCTTGCAGCCTGTCGCCCCATCTACGAGGACGGCGCGTTCTACGCCGTGACCTACCGCAATACCAACAAAATGCGCCAGATCGCGCGCAGTCCGCAGGTCGCCGCGTTCGCCGCGTGGTACGACACGGCGAACAACGAGCAGGACGAGAACTGCCGCATACTGGCCATCCGGCTGGGCAGAGGAACATTGAACGTCAACCACTGGGAAAAGCTATACCACATGGATTTTGCGAACCGCTGCATGGTTGACGAACCATAAGGTTTGAGATTGAAGGAGAGAATTATGGCAGGATTTGACAGAGTGGACCGTCAGGCGGAGGAGATCCGCCGCGGGCTGGACAACATACTGCGCAATCAGGTGAAGGACCCGCGCATCCCCGCGGTGTTTTCCATCACAAAGGTGGAGCTGGCGCGCGACCTCAAGCACTGCAAGGTGAGCATCAGCGCCATGACGGGCTCGGAGCAGGAGAAGAAGGAGCTGCTCAAGGCGCTGCGCAGCGCGTCGGGCTTCATCCGGCATCAGCTGGGGCAGGAGGTCATCCTGCGCGCCATCCCCGAGCTGGCGTTCGAGCTGGACGACTCCATCGAGTACAGCGTGCACATCAACCAGCTGCTGCGCAGCATTTCGACCGAAGATAAGGAAGAGAAAGAATGATCGAGCAATTCAGACGCGAGCTGGAGGCGGCGGGCAGCGTCGCGCTGGTGTGCCATGTGTCGCCCGACATGGACACGCTGGGCTCGGCCGCCGCGCTGCGGGTGCTGCTGGAGGGCATGGGCAAGACGGCAGTGGTCTACGCGCAGGACGAGGTGCCCGAGCGCTTCCTGTTCCTGGACGCGCTGCACGGCGTGCGCCTGCCCGACGACGCGGTGTACGACCTGTGCGTGGCGGTGGACGTGTCCGACCGCCAGCGCATGGGCGAGGCGGCAAAGGTGTTCGACCACGCCAAGCGCACCGCGATGATCGACCATCACCCCACCACCGTGCCCTTTGCGCCGGTGTACGTCATCCATCCGCAGGCCGCCGCGACCGCGCAGATCGTCACCGAGCTGTGCGGGCAGTACGGCTGGAGCATCCCGCAGGACGCGGCGATGTGCCTCTGGGCGGGCATGAGCACGGACTCGGGCAACTTCAGCTTTGATAACGTCAGCGGCGGCACCTTCCGCGCGGCGGCGGTGTGCGTGGACGCGGGCGCGCAGCCCAGCGTCATCACGGAAAAGCTGTACCGCACCAGCACCGAGGGGCACATCCGCCTGCTGGGGCGCGTGCTGAACGGCCTGGAGCTGACGAATGAGGGGCGCGTGGCGCTGCTGCGTCTGACGCAGCGCGACCTTGCCCAGTGCAGGGCGGCGCAGGAGGACGGCGAGGGCATCATCAACTGCGCGCTGGAGATCGAGAGCGTGCGCGCGGTGGCGATGCTGAGCGAGCGCGACGGGTTTATCAAGTGCTCCCTGCGCGCGCGTGCGCCCTATGACGTGGCGCAGGTGGCGGTGAAGTTCGGCGGCGGCGGGCATGTGCGCGCGGCAGGCTGCAGCTTTGTGGGCAAGACCATGGAGGAGGCGGGCGCGGTCATCGGATCGGCGCTCGCGAATGCGGTGAAATGACGGACGGATTTCTGAATTTGCTCAAGCCCCCGGGCATGACGTCCTCGGACGCGGTGGTGATGGTGCGAAAAACGCTGCCCAAGGGCGCGAAGGTGGGCCACATGGGCACGCTCGACCCCGAGGCGGCGGGCGTGCTGCCCATCGGCATCGGCACGGCCACGCGGCTGTTCGACTACGTCAGCGACAAGGAAAAGACCTACCGCGCGGAGGTGTGCGTGGGCGCGGCGACGGACACGCAGGACGCGACGGGCGCGGTGATCCAGCGCGGGCCGGGCGTGAGCGAGGCGCAGTTCCTCGCCGTGCTGCCGCAGTTCATAGGCGACGTCGAGCAGGTGCCGTCGATGTACTCCGCCATCAAGGTGGACGGGCGCAAGCTGTATCAGGCGGCGCGGGCGGGGCAGGACGTGGCCGTTCCCGCGCGCACGGTGCGCATCGACGCCATCGATTACATCGCGCAGACGGGCGAAAATCGCTTCCTGATCGACGTGCACTGCGGCCGGGGGACGTATATCCGCACGCTGTGCCACGACATCGGGCGGGCGCTGGGCACCTGCGCGCACATGAGCTTCCTGCTGCGCACGCAGTCGGGGATGTTTACGATGGACGGCGCGGTGACGCCGGAGGAGTTTTTGGCGGGAAACGCGGCCCTGCTGCCCTGTGACGCGCCGCTTGGGCATATCCTGCGCGTCACGGTCAGCGAGAAGCTGGAGCGCGCGGTGCGCAACGGCAACGCCATCCGCATGGAGGGCTGGAAGCAGAAGTTTGACGAGGGGACGCTGCTGCGCGTGTACCTGGGCGGGCAGTTTGCCGGCATGGGCGTGGTGCAGGAGGGCGCGATCCGGTTTAAGTGCATGCTGCTGCGGTGAGGCAGCGGAAACGAGGATGAGAGAACCATGAGATGCTATACGAATGACGCGGGCGTCGATGGGGCGCGCGTGGTGGCGCTGGGCACGTTTGACGGCGTGCACCTGGGGCATCAGGCGGTGCTGGAGGTGGCGCAGACCATCGCGATGTGCGAGGAGATGACCTCCTGCGCGGTGACGTTCCTGAACCATCCGCTGTCGGTGGTGGGGGCGGGCGCGCCGCCGCTGCTGACGCTGCCGGGCGAAAAGGCGCTGCTGGCCGCGCACTGCGGGCTGAACGAGCTGCGCATGCTGCGCTTTACGAGGGAGTTTGCGGCGCAGGAGCCGGAGGAGTATGTGCGCATGCTGGTGGAAAAGCTGCACGCAAGGCACATCGTGGTGGGCGAAAACCACACCTTTGGGGCGCGCGGCGCGGGCAACATCGCGCTGCTGGACGAGCTGTCGCACGAACTGGGCTATGTGCTGCACGTGGTGCCCAAGGTGCGCGTGGCGGGCATGGACGTGTCCTCCACCGCGATCCGGACGCTGCTGCAGGCGGGCGACGTGCGCCGCGCGGCGGTGCTGCTGGGGCGCGCGTACTCCATCGGCGGGCCCATCGTGCACGGGCGCAGGATCGGGCACCGCATGGGCTTTCCCACCATCAACGTGGACATCCCGCAGGGCAAGCTGCTGCCCAAATACGGCGTGTACTTTGGCTATGCGCAGATCGGGAATCAATCCTACCGCGCGATGTTCAATCTGGGGATCAAGCCCACGGTGGGCAGCGAAACGCCCACGCTGGAGGCCTATCTGCTGGACTTTGACGGCGACCTCTACGGCGAGGGCGCGCGCGTGAGCTTCGTGGCGCACATCCGCGACGAAAGGAAATTTGACTCCATCGACGCGCTGTCGGCGCAGATCACGCGGGACGTGGAGAAGGCGAAGCGGTTTTAGCACAAAAAGAGGGCCTCGGCCCCATGAACGAAGAACGGCGTCTGTATGCAAGAAATACAGGCGCTGTTTTATTGTCTTGGGAGTTCTGCGGGCGGAGGCGGGAGAGGATTCGCGGCGGCGCGGGGCGAATATGTTAGGCAGGAACACGGAAACCAATACACAGAGCAGGGGTGGGACAATGGACATCTTCCGGGAAGAAAACGGCGTGCTGAAGGTGCGCTATCAGGGCGAGAATCTGTGGCTGATGCCGTGGGGGCGCAACGCGCTGCGCGTGTGCGGGCGGTGGATGGCGCAGCCCGGGCTGCGGGACTGGGCGCTGCTGCCGCAGGAGGGCGCGCAGGCGCAGATCTGCATCGGGCAGGAGGAGGCGAGCATCGCAGTGGGGGACATCCGCGCGGTGGTACGCCATGCGCAGGAGCCCGACCGCATCACGCTGGCCTTCTACAACGGCCGGGGCGAGCTGCTGCTGGCCGAGCGCGGGGGCACGGGCGCGCTCAAGCTGCGTCCGCGCGTCTACAAGCCCATACCGGGCGGGGATGTGAAGCTGACGGTGGAGTTTGCGGCGCAGGAGGGCGAGCGGCTGTACGGCATGGGGCAGTACCAGCAGGAGCTGCTGGACCTCAAGGGCGCGGTGCTGGAGCTGGCGCAGCGCAACTCGCAGGCCAGCGTGCCCTTCCTGCTCTCCAGCCGGGGATACGGCTTTTTGTGGCACAACCCCGCCGTCGGCCGGGCGAGCTTTGGCACCAACCTGACGCAGTGGGTGGCGGAGGACACGCAGGAGCTGGATTACTGGATCTGCGCGGGGGGCACGCCGGCGCAGATCGAGGCGCAGTACGCCGACGCGGTGGGCCACGCGCCCCGCATGCCCGACTATGGCCTGGGCTTCTGGCACTGCAAGCTGCGCTACTGGAACCAGGAGCAGCTGCTGCAGGTGGCGCGGGAATACCACAGGCGGGGCGTCAAGGTGGACGTGATCGTGATCGACTACTTCCACTGGCCCTACATTGGCGATTACCGCTTTGACGAGGAATTCTGGCCGGACGTGCGGGCCATGGTGGAGGAGCTGCGCGGCTACGGCATGAAGCTGATGGTGTCGGTGTGGCCGCAGGTGGCGTACCAGAGCGAGAACTTTGAGGAGCTCAACGCGCTGGGATACCTGGCGCGCAGCGACCGCGGCATGGACGTGCAGTACATCAAGGGCGAGGAGAACGTGATGTTCTTCGACTTTACCAACCCCGAGGCGCGGGCGTGGCTGTGGCGCAAGATCCGCGAGAACTACTACCGCTACGGCATCGAGACCTTCTGGCTGGACGAGGCGGAGCCGGAGTTTGGCGCCTACGACTTTGACAACTACCGCTACAGCCTGGGCCCCGCGATGCAGGTGGGCAACCTCTACCCGCAGCTGTACGCCAGGGCCTTCTACGAAGGGCAGCGGGGCGAGGGCCAGCGCGAGGCCGTGAACCTGCTGCGCTGCGCCTGGGCGGGCAGCGCGCGCTACGGCGCGCTGGTGTGGTCGGGCGACGTGCACTCCACGTTCGAGGCGCTGCGGCGGCAGGTGTGCGCGGGGCTGAACATGGGCATCGCGGGCATTCCGTGGTGGACGACGGACATCGGCGGCTTTGCGGGCGGCGACATCCGCGACCCCGCGTTCCACGAGCTGCTGGTGCGCTGGTTCCAGTGGGGCACCTTCTGCCCGGTGATGCGCCTGCACGGCAACCGCCTGCCCAAGCAGACCGTCACGCGGGCGGACGGCTCGCCGCGGCAGTTCAGCGGCGCGGACAACGAGATCTGGTCCTACGGCGAGGAGAACGAGCGCATCTTCCTGCGGTGCATCGGGCTGCGCGAGCGCATGCGCGGCTACATCCGCCAGGCGATGGACGAGGCGTCGGCGAGCGGCGCGCCCGTGATGCGGCCCATGTTCTTCGAATTCCCGGACGAGGCGGTCTGCTGGGAGCTGCGCGATCAGTACCTGTTCGGCGCGGACGTGCTGGTGGCGCCGGTGCTGGAGGCGGGCGCGCGGCAGCGCAGCGTCTACCTGCCCGCGGGCGCGCGCTGGACCGACCTGCACACGGGCGAGACCTTCGACGGCGGTCAGCGCATCGTGTGCGACGCGCCGCTGGAGCGCCTGCCCGTGTTCCTGCGCGACGGCAGGCACGCGGAATGGATCGGCGCGCTTTAACCGGCAGTTGACGGCGGATGCGCGCAGGGCGTACAATACAGTAAACGGGCGATGAAAGGAGTTTTGCGGAAATGAAGCGGCCAAACATACTGTTTTACTTTACGGATCAGCAGCGGTGGGACACCTGCGGGTGCTATGGGCAGAAGCTGGACGTGTCGCCCCGGCTGGACGAGCTGTGCGAGCGGGGCGTGCGGTTTGAAAACGCGTTCACCTGCCAGCCGGTGTGCGGGCCGGCGCGCGCGGCGCTGCAAAGCGGGCTGTACCCCACGCAGATGGGGTGCTTCGTCAACGGCATCGCGCTGCCGCAGGGCATCCCGACGCTGGCGGACGCCTTCCACGACGCGGGGTATCTGACGGCCTATGTGGGCAAGTGGCACCTGGCCTCCACCGACGGCGTGGACGATTACCAGACCAAGCCCATCCCGCCCGAGCGGCGCGGCGGCTGGCGCGACTGGTGGGTGGCCAGCGACGTGCTGGAGTTCACCTCGGACGGCTACGGCGGGCACCTGTTCAACGCCGACGGCAGCAAGTATGAGTTCCACAAGTACCGCGCCGAGGGCGTGACGGATGCCGCGGTGGAGTTCCTGCGCTCGGATCGGGACCGCGAGAAGCCGTTTTTCCTGTTCCTGTCGCACATTGAGCCGCATCACCAGAACAACCACAAGCGCTATGAGGGGCCGGTGGGCAGCAAGGAGAAGTTCGCGGACTACGAGGTGCCGGGCGACCTTGCGGGCACGGCGGGCAACTGGCGCGAGAACTACCCCGACTATCTGGGCGCGTGCAATGCCTGCGACGAGAACTTCGGCCGCCTGCTGGACGAGCTTGCAGCCACCGGCGAGCTGGAGAACACCGTGGTGGTGTACACCGCCGACCACGGCAGCCATTTCTGCACGCGCAACATGGAATACAAGCGCTCCTGCCACGACGGCTGCACGCACATCCCGATGGTGATCGCGGGGCCGGGCTTTGAGGGCGGCAAGGTGTGCGACCGCGTGGTGTCGCTGCTCGACCTGCCGCGGACGCTGCTGGCTTGCGCGGGCATCGAACCGTGGCCGGGCATGCAGGGGCGCGACCTGCATCAGGCGGCGGACGGCGGCGACTGGGAGGACGTGGCCTTCATGCAGATCAGCGAAAGCCACGTCGGCCGCGCCATCCGCACGAAGAAGTGGACGTACGAGGTGGGCGCGGTGGGCCGCGACGGCTGGAAGGACGCGGGCTCTGCGGAATACATGGAGGTATTCCTCTACGATGACGAGAACGACCCGCACCAGAAGCACAACCTCGCGGGCGATCCGGCCTACGCCGACGTGCGCGCGCAGCTTGCGGAGATCCTCAAGCGCGAAATGGTGCGCGCCGGGGAGAAGGCGCCGGCGATCCTGCCGTTTGAACAGAATGGCTATCTGGAGGAGATCTCCAGGACGCCGAACGATTAGCGATTTCGAGATTCAAAACTGCTCTCTGCATTGGAGAGCAGTTTTTTTAGAAGGAGGTTGACATTCCGACTCACATATGTAATAATTATATATGTGAAATGCGATGCACGAAGGGGGCTTACCGTGAAAACGACCTATGCCGAATTCTTAACCATCAACCCGAACTGGACTGTATTGACCGCAGACAAAGACGCCGAAGCTGTGTTCGACTTCCTGTCTCGGAATGCGATCATCGTGGCAATGGCTGACACCGTTGAAAAGGGTGAACCTGCGCTAGCTGGATGTGTTGAAGATCTAGAAACATACTGTTGTGAGACGATGCGTTTCACTACGTTCAACATCGCAGACGATCGGTTCTCCCGCACTGTGATCGGGCGAATGATTAAGGCTATTCTGGCTCCGTATGGATATCAGCCCACGGTGGAGAAACCCCTTCCCGCGGACTGTGGATCACAATACTTCAAGCAGGCACATTGTTATGGAAGAACTCCTGGCAAGGCGAGTTACATTGATTTCCTCAGAAACAACCCCAACTGCTCGGGGCTCGCGTCCGGCATGAATGCAGAGGCGGTGTTTGACTTTCTGTCCCGGGATGCGAGCATCATTGCGATGATCGATGCGGCGGAGAAGGGCGAACCTGCGCTTGCTGGATGCGTATCGGAGTTGGAGGCGTTCTGCGGCAACATGAATTCTGCTGAGTTCTGTTTGCAGGATCGATTCACCCGGTCTGTGGTTGGCCGCATGATCAAGGCGGTTCTTGCGCCCTTTGGGTATCAGCCCACGGTTCAGAAAGCGCTGCCCAGGGGCTGTGGGTCGAATTGCTTTCGCTCGGCCAGCTGCTATGAGCTGAGTGCTGCGCCCATCATGCGGGTGGTGAAGAGGATTGAACTCATCGCGCGGGAGAATTCCTGACGGCTTCGGAGATCGGCGGAGGTTTCTGAGTTTGTTAAAAGAAAAAATCCCCTGAAAAAGGCGTTTACAAGGCGGGGGAGACGTGATAAAATATAACGTGGCTTGAACCGCGAACTGGGGGCCGCGCCACGCACGACGCGCCGCTCGGTTCGACGGCGATTGACGAAAATCAGAAAAGCGAGGACATCAAAATGGACAAGGCAAGAAAGACGGAGATCATCCAGAAGTTTGGCCGCCACGAGGGCGACACCGGTTCCCCCGAGGTGCAGGTCGCGCTGCTGACCGAGCGCATCAACCACCTCAACGAGGACCATCTGAAGAACAACAAGAACGACCACCACTCCCGCCGTGGTCTGCTGATCATGGTCGGTAAGCGCCGTGGTCTGCTGGACTACCTCAAGAAGGTGGACATCGTTCGCTATCGTTCTCTGATCGCCGAGCTGAACGTCCGCAAGTAATCGCGGGCGACGGGGATGCCGAAAAGTCATGCGGAAAAGTCTTCCGCAGGGCTTTTCGGCTCTCTGCTATATTCAGAAAAACATCAAGAACCATTTGCCCGCGTGCAGCTTTGGTTTTGCCGCGTGCGGCGTGGGGTTTGCCGAACGCTTGCGGCTCGAGCGCTGGACAAACTCCGCGCACGTTGAGGCGTGCAGGCTCTCGCGGGCGATGCATACGAAAGGAGCCCAAGAAATGGAACACAAGATCTACGAGATCGACCTTGCGGGTCGAAAGCTGTCCTTCGAGTTCGGCCGCTACGCCGAGCAGGCCGCCGGTTCCGTCATGGTGCGCTACGGCGACACCGCCGTGCTGGTGTGCGCCACCGTCGCCGAGACGCCCCGTCCCGGCATCGACTTCTTCCCTCTGGGCGTGGACTTTGAGGAGAAGCAGTACTCCGTGGGCAAGATCCCCGGCGGCTTCATCAAGCGCGAGGGCCGTCCCACCGAGAAGGCCATACTGACCTCCCGCCTCATCGACCGCCCGCTGCGCCCCCTGTTCCCCAAGGGCATGCGCAACGACGTCAACGTGGTTGCCACGGTGATGTCCAACGACAACGACTGCACCCCCGAGATCCCCGCGATGCTGGGCTCCTCCATCGCGCTGGGCATCTCCGAGATCCCCTTTGCGGGCCCCACGGGCTCGGTGATGGTGGGCCTGATCGACGGCGAGCTGATCCTCAACCCCACCGTTGAGCAGCGCGAGAAGAGCGACCTGCACCTGACCGTCGCCGGCACCAAGGACGCCATCATGATGGTGGAGGCGGGCGCCAACGAGGTCAGCGAGGAGCAGATGCTCAAGGCCATCCTGTTCGCGCACGAGGAGATCAAGCGCCTGGTCGCCTTCCAGGAGAACATCATCGCCGAGATCGGCAAGGAAAAGCGCGAGTTCCCGCTGGTGACGGTGTCCGACGAGGTCGCCGCCGCCGTGCGCGAGTACGCATACGAAAAGACCGAGTGGGCGTTCGACACCTTCGACCGCGCCGAGCGCACCGCGCGTGAGGAGCAGGTCAAGGCCGAGACGCTGGAGCACTTCGCCGAAACCTTCCCCGAGAAGGAGGGCGAGATCGCCGATGCGCTGTACTACCTCAACAAGGAGGTCATGCGCAAGAAGATCATCCATCAGGGCATCCGCCCCGACGGTCGGTCGCTTACCCAGGTGCGCCCCATCTGGAGCGACGTGGGCATCCTGCCCCGCGCGCACGGCTCTGCGGTGTTCACCCGCGGCCAGACCCAGGTCATCTCCGTGTGCACGCTGGGCTCCATGAGCGAGGTGCAGACGCTGGACGGCATCTTTGCCGAGGACACCAAGCGCTACATGCACCACTACAACATGCCGCCCTACTCCACCGGCGAGGCGCGTCCCCTGCGCTCGCCCGGCCGCCGCGAGATCGGCCACGGCGCGCTGGCTGAGCGCGCGCTGGAGCCCATGATCCCCTCCCCCGAGGAGTTCCCCTACGCCATCCGCGTGGTGTCCGAGGCCATCTCGTCCAACGGCTCCACCTCGCAGGCTTCCATCTGCGGCTCCACCATGGCGCTGATGGACGCGGGCGTTCCGATCAAGAAGCCCGTCGCCGGCTGCGCGATGGGTCTGATCAAGGATCAGGAGAGCGGCAAGGTCGCGGTGCTGACCGACATCCAGGGCCTGGAGGACTTCCTGGGCGACATGGACTTCAAGGTCGCCGGCACCAAGGACGGCATCACCGCCATCCAGATGGACATCAAGATCAAGGGCATCGACGAGCCCATCCTGCGTCAGGCGCTGGCGCAGGCCTATGAGGGCCGCATGCACATCATGGGCAAGATGATGGAGACCATCTCCCAGCCCCGTGAGCAGCTGTCCAAGTGGGCGCCCAAGATCATCACCTTCAGCATCAATCCCGACAAGATCCGCGAGGTCATCGGCTCCGGCGGAAAGGTCATCAACAAGATCATCGCCGACACCGGCGTCAAGATCGACATCGAGGACGACGGCAGCGTGTTCATCGCCACGCCCGACGCCGAGGCCGCCGAGAAGGCCAAGAAGATCATCGAGGGCATCGCAAACGGCGTCGAGGTGGGCGCGGAGTACACCGGCAAGGTGGTGCGCATCATCCCCATCGGCGCGTTTATCGAGCTGCTGCCCGGCAAGGACGGCATGCTGCACATCTCCAAGCTCTCCAACGAGCGCGTGGAGAAGGTGGAGGACGTGCTCAACATCGGCGACGAGGTCAAGGTGCGCGTGGCCAACATAGACTCGCAGGGCCGCGTGAACCTCGTGCGCGCCGACATGGTGATCGAGGACAAGCCCCGTGCGCCCCGCCGCGACCACGACCGCCGCGACCGCGGCGACGCCCCCAAGGGCAACTACCCCTTCCGCTCCAACGGCAACCGCCGCGAGCCCAGAAGGGACGACCACAAGACCGAGGAGTAATTCAACGTAAACACGCAAGGGGACGATGCGCAGTCGTCCCCTTTTGTTCTATGAGATCGGATAAGGAGAAATCGTAGCAATGGCTTATGACCTGACGACACTGGACAACGGGCTGCGCATCGTGGGCGAGCGGATGGAAGGCCTGCGCACGGTGGCCGTGGGCGTGCTGGTGCGCACGGGCGCGGTCAACGAGAGCCCGGAGGAGAACGGCTACTCCCACTTTGTGGAGCACATGGTGTTCAAGGGCACAAAGGAAAAGGACGCCGCCGCGCTGGCCGACGAGATGGACCGGCTGGGCGGCGCGACCAACGCCTTCACCTCCAAGGAGAGCACCTGCTTCTACACCAAGGTGATGGACGAGCACCTGGAGCGCGGCATTGCGCTGCTGGCGGATCTGGTGCTGCACCCGGACTTCCCCGCGGAGGACCTGGAGCGCGAAAAGGGCGTGGTGATCGAGGAGATCGCGATGTGCGAGGACAGCCCGGAGGATCTGGTGCACGAGGTGCTTTGCGACGCGCAGTACGCGGGGCATCCGCTGGGGCAGCCGATCCTGGGCACCGAGGACATCATCCGCGGCATCACGCGCGAGAAGCTGTTTGCGTTCATGGCGCGGCATTACACGCCGAAAAACGCCGTGGTGTCGGTTGCGGGCAACTACGACTGGGAGCAGGTCGTGGCGCTGCTGAAAAAGTACTTCGGTGGCTGGACGGGCGACGCGGTCACGCCGCCGCTTGCGCCCGCACCCGAGCTGTCCAACCATCTGGTGCGCCAGAAGGACACCGAGCAGGTGCAGATCTGCGTGGGGTACCCGGCGTTCAAGGGCGACTCGCCCGAGAGCTATCCGCAGCTGATCCTGACCACGCTGTTCGGCGGGTCGATGTCGTCGCGGCTGTTTCAGGAGATCCGCGAAAAGCACGGGCTGGCCTACTCGGTGTACAGCTATGCCAACGTCTACTCGGGCGTGGGCGGCATGGAGCTGTACGCGGGCACCTCGCCCGAGACGGCGCAGCAGGTGACCGACCTGATGGCGCAGGAGGTGCGCAGGCTGGTCAGGGACGGCGTAACGCCGGACGAGTTTGAAAAGGCACGGGAGTCCTGCCGCATCAGCTTCGTGATGGGGCAGGAGAGCAGCGCCTCGCGCATGCGCGGCAACGGCAACGTGCTGCTGCTCTACGACCGCACGCGCTCCTATGAGGAGATCATGGACCGGCTGGCCGCGGTGACGCTGGAGCAGGTCAACGACGTGGCGCGGCGCATCTTCTGCGCGCCGTACTGCACGGCGGTGGTGGGCGAGCTGGAGGAGCCGCTGAGCTTTGCGGCGTTTGAGGGCATGCAGCCCTAGCGGCGGTAGCGGTCGATGGGATCGTCGCTCCAGACGTGCGCCTCGACGTAGCGCTCCGGGCCATAGGCGCCATCGGGGTTCCAATCCTGCGGCAGGCCGTATTTGTCGATGATACGCAAGATCTCGAGGTAGGTGTAGAGCGTTTTGCGGTATTCTTTTCCGTCGTCCACGCGGTCGCTGAAGGTGGGGTGCGAGTCGCCGTAGGTGAAGGAGACGGTGGCAAGGTCGAATTCCTCGATGGGGATGCGCAGGACCGCGCAGTCCTCGTACCACGAGGCGAGGAAGGGGCTGTGCTCCACGGTCAGATAGTGCGGCGTGTCGCGCAGCAGTTTGCCGCCCTTTTTGCGGAATTCCTCGCGGAGGATGGCCTCTACGCGGCGGCGGCGCGCCATGTAGTCCGGCGGGCGCTTGGCGGCGAAGCTGTCGGGATGTGCCTGCCGCAGCTCGTCCAGCACGGCGTCGGCGCGCGCCTGCGGCAGGTCGGACAGGCTGCGGAAGGGTTCGCAGCCCCGGGGATAGTAGTGGTAGAGAAACATGCGCAGCGTCCTTTCCGGCGAGAATGCCCTTTTTGATTAGTATAGCACGATTGCGCCGGAATCGTGCAGGAAATAACCGAGCGCCTTTGCGGGCATACTGCCTGTGGAGGTGTTTTTTTATGGACGAAAACGAGAACAAGAGCAGAAAAGTGGACAACATCGAAGCGGTGGGCACGGCGCAGCTGGGGCAGGACAGCCCCATTGCGTGCATATCCATCATCGGGCAGATCGAGGGCCACATGGTGCTGCCCGAGCAGAGCAAGTCCACCAAGTACGAGCACATACTGCCGCTGCTGGTGGACATCGAGCAGAACGAGAAGGTCAAGGGCTTTCTGCTGGTGCTCAACACCGTGGGCGGCGACGTGGAGGCGGGGCTGGCGATCGCCGAGATGGTGGCGGGCATGCGCAAGCCGTCGGTGTCGCTGGTGATCGGCGGGGGGCATTCCATCGGCGTGCCGCTGGCGGTGTGCACGCGGCGGTCCTTCATCGTGCCGTCGGCGACCATGACGCTGCACCCGGTGCGCATCTCGGGCATGGTGATCAACGCGCCGCAGTCCATCGATTATCTGCGGCAGATGCAGGCGCGGGTGGTGAACTTCGTCTGCGGGCACTCCAACCTGCCCACGGAGCGGTTCTATCAGATGCTGGAGGCGCGCGAGGACATGGCAAACGACGTGGGCACCATACTGGACGGCGAGGCGGCGGTGCGCTGCGGGCTGATCGACGCGGTGGGTGGTCTGGGCGACGCGCTGGAGGCGCTGAACGGGCTCGTGGAACGCAGCGGGGAGGAGGCGCGTTAATAGAATAGCCGGTTCGTCGCGCGTGGATTTACTTTCCGGGCGCGATGGTGTAAAATAGAGATGGGAAACGGACGATACTTGTCGGATCGAGAGGGTAATATGGAATACGTACTGCGTTTTTTGCTGTGTCTGCTCAAGTGGACGCTGATCGTGGTGGTGGTGGTGTCGCTGTGCACCGCCTCCTTCACCTTTGCAATGGATTATGCCAACATCTCGATACTCGTCAGCGACGGCATGAAGATGCGCACGGGCGTGGTGCTGGGCTATTCCGACGCGCAGGAGCTGCCCAAGTTCTTTGATGAAAACTACCTTGCGGGCGACGAGCTGCTCAAGGACACCACCTACCTGGACTACACCATCAACAGCTTCGACGCGCAGGTGGAGATCGAGCAGCTGCACACCGTGCCCTGGGAGGACACGGCCACCGTGCGCGTGAGCGAGACCGCCACCATCGACGGCGAGCTGCCCATTTCGCTGCAGACGCCCGAGCAGCTGGCCAATCCCAACAAGATCCGTCCGCCCGAGTGGCAGGGCGGCACCTATGACATGACGCTGCGCAAGAGCGAGGAGCGCTGGATCATCGTGGACGTGCAGGAAGTGGAAGACGTCGGGCAGGAGGATGCACAGCTTGCTGATTGAGAAAAACAGCCTGATGCTCGCGCCCATGGCGGGCGTGACGGACTATGTATACCGAGGGCTGTGCACGCGGATGGGCGCGCAGGCCACCGTGACGGAGATGGTGTCCGCAAAGGGCTACCTGCTCACGCCCCGGGAGCGCGAGGACGTGATCCAGCTTAGGCAGACCAGCCCCGGCGAACGCTGCGCGCTGCAGATCTTCGGCTCGGACGCGGACTTCATGGGCCGCGCGGCGGAGCGGCTCAGCGAGAGCCGCTTTTTTGCGCTGGACGTGAACATGGGCTGCCCTGCGCCCAAGATCGTGTCGGGCGGCGACGGCAGCGCGATGCTGAAGGACTTAAGGAACGCCGAGCGCGTGCTGACCGAGGTGGTAAAGCATGCTTCGCTGCCCGTGACCGTCAAGATGCGCATGGGCTGGGATGAAGGCAGCGTCTGTTACCTTGAGGCGGGCAGGATGGCGCAGGACTGCGGGGTGTCCGCAGTGACGCTGCACGCCCGCACGCGGCAGCAGATGTACGCGGGGCATGCTCACTGGGACGCTATCGGCGAGCTGGCGGCGCGGCTGTCCATTCCCGTGATCGGCAACGGCGATGTGGAGAGCGTGGCGGACGCGCAGAGGATGCTGCGGCAGACGGGCTGCCATGCGGTGATGGTGGGGCGCGGCGCGATGGGCAACCCGTGGCTGTTCCGCGACTGGGCGCGGGCGCGGCAGGGCTTGGAGCCGCTGCCCGTGACGCCGCGCGAGCGCGTGGACATGGCGCTGGAGCACGCGCGGCAGCTCACGGCGCACAAGGGCGACTACATCGGTGTGCGCGAGATGCGCAAGCACATGGCGTGGTACCTCAAGGGCCTGCGCGGTGCGGCGCAGGCGCGGCTGCGCTTCAACACGGCCGAGAGCCTGGCGCAGATGGAGGACATATTGGAGGAATATCTGCTCCAGCTGGAGCGGCAGGAGGGCGAGCGATGAAGATCACGGCGATGAGCACGATGTGCGGGGACATCTTCATGCACACGGGTGAGATCCGGCCGGGCGGGGAATGCCTGAACTTTGCGGCGGTGGCCTGCGAATACCCGGGCATCGACGTGCACCTGCTGGGCGCGATCGGCGACGACGAGTGCGGCAAAACCGTGCTGGAATCCATCCGGAACAAGCGCATCGGGAAGGACTGCATCCATGTGATCCCCGGCGGCGTGACCGCCTGCAACAAGACCTACCTGACCGAGGACGGCGACCGCTACTACAAGCCCGACTCGTGGAACGGCGGCGTGTACGAGACCTATCAGCTCACAGAGCAGGACGTGCAGCAGATCGTGTCGTCGGACGCGGTGTTCTTAAACTTTGGCTGCGCGAACTTCGACGACGTGCTGGCGCTGCGGAAAAGCCGCGATTTCAAGCTGGCGGTAGACTTTGACGTGGAGCGCGACCTTGCAAAGCTGGAGCCGCTGCTGCCGTGGATCGACTATTTCTTCATCAGCGGCGAGGAGAGCCTGCTGCCGGTGTTCAAGGGCTGGTCGGAGCGGTATGACGGTGTGTTCAACGCGACGCTGGCGGAAAAGGGCAGCGTGACGTACCTGCGCGGGCAGGAGTACCGCGTAGCTGCGGTGCCGGTGAAGGAGATCGTGGACACCACGGGCTGCGGAGACAGCTACCACGCGGGCTTCCTGTGCGAATACGCGCGCAGCGGCGATGTGACCGCGGCGATGAACGAGGGCTCGCGCGCCGCGTCCCGCACGCTTTCGCATCTGGGCGGGTTTTTGTACTGACAAAAAGGATGGGTGCACGGCGATGAAAGCAAGAAGGAGAGAGCTTCTGGGCAGCTGTGTTTTGCTCGAGATATGTGCCATTTTCCTTTGGGCATGGATCCAGGAAAAATACGAGGGAATACTGAGCCTTTCCTTTATTTATGCGGTTTATGCGATCTTGACCGGAATCCTGGTCTGCATTTCGATGCTTGTTCTCAGACGCAGCAATACGAAAAAAGTCATGGGTGCGCTCGTTGCCGTTGTGCTTTTGCTCTATTTGATGACTACGGGCTGCTTGCTGGCCTGCCTGCCCAGGCACACATACGCGGAAGCGGTCGATGCCGTGCTGGCAAGAGAAGGCGGAGAGGCGTGGGAGGCTTCCGGAAAACCGCATATTGCCTATTATGATGAGCGGCGGGGTTTGGCACAGGGCAAGTATATCGTTTGGGTATGGGCGGATGGCGGCAGCGAATCGTACATTTACGATGCGTACTCCGGGGAATGGGAACAGAGACAGCTGGAGGAATGGTAAGGGCGGTTTTCGATTTGAAAAGCGATTTCCAAGGGACGATGCGGTGGACTGTTCCCTGAACAGCAGACAAAGAAATAAACGACCTGTTGTAGATAATAACAGTTTACGCGGCCTTGCCCCGGATTTCAACCGGGGTGAGGCCCTTTCTGAGTGAAATGCGCTCGAAATTGTAGAAATGAATATACTCTGAAACGAGTTGCTCAACATCAGCTCGAGAGGTGAAGTGAGCGCGGTACAAACATTCCGTTTTCAAGGTTCCGAAGAAATTCTCCATAGCAGCGTTGTCGTAAGGGCAGCCAGGA
>JAXEXP010000022.1:0-31332 GCA_034113365.1 Candidatus Spyradocola sp. | reverse complement strand
CGGCCAGATAGGCATGGAGGGCAAGCGCTCGGACGGCAAATACCCCACGCTCTACCTGCTGCACGGCATGAGCGACGACCACACCATATGGCAGCGCCGCACCTCTATCGAGCGCTACGCCGCCGATTACGGCATCGCCGTCGTAATGCCCACCACACAGCTGGGCTGGTATACCGATATGCATATAGGCTACAAATGGTGGACCTTCCTTTCGCAGGAGCTGCCCGCCATATGCCGCACCTTCTTCCCCAACATGTCCTCGCGGCGGGAGGATACGTTTGCGGCGGGCCTGTCGATGGGCGGCTACGGCGCGCTCAAGTGCGGCCTGCTCGCGCCCGACACGTTCTCCGCGGTGGCGTCGCTCTCCGGCGGCGTGGACGCTGCGGACTGCGCCGACGCCGTTCCCGGCGATCCCCACGCGCAGCTGTGGGAGGACATATTCGGCCCCAAGGATCAGATCCGCGGCAGCGACAACGACCTGTTCGCCGTCGCCGAGCGCCTGGCCAAGAATCATCCCGAAAAGATGCCCAAGGTCTACATGTGGTGCGGCACGGAGGACTTCCTCTACGACCAGAACGTGCGCATGCGCGATCACCTCTCGCGCCTGGGCTACTCGCTGACCTACGAGCAGAGCCCCGGCGACCACCAGTGGAAGTACTGGGACGAAAAGATCCAGACCGTGCTTTCCTGGCTGCCCATCAAGAAATAAGGAGGTAGAGCATCATGGCACTCATTCATGTCAATTTCTTCTCGGAATCTCTGGGCATGTGCGTTGCGTGCGACGTGATCCTGCCCCAGCGCGCCACCAAGCAGATCGGCATGGCGGCGGTGGCCTCCGGCGACAAGCATCCTACGCTGTGGCTGCTGCACGGCGCCAGCGATAACCACACCATCTGGCAGCGCCGCACCTCCATCGAGCGCTACGCCGCGCCGCTGGGTCTTGCGGTGGTCATGCCCAACGCACACCTGTCCTCCTACGCAGACATGAAGCACGGCGGCAAGTACTACACCTACATCTCCAAGGAGCTGCCCGCCATCATGCGCTCCATGTTCCCGCTGTCCGACAAGCGCGAGGACAACTTCATCGCCGGCCTGTCCATGGGCGGCGAGGGCTGCATGAAGATCGGCCTTGCCAATCCCGAGAACTACGCGGCCATCGGCTGCCTGTCCGCGGGCGCGATCAAACGCAACATCACCAACAACCCCGAGCGCGCCGCGCGCATGATGATCACCTACGGCACCACGGACTTCTCCACCCTCAAGGGCACCGAGGAGGACGTAATGGGCTCCGCGCAGCGCATACTGGATGAAAACCTCCCCCGCCCGCGCATCTTCCACTCCGAGGGCAGCGAGGACTTCACCATCGCCTCCGCGCACGCGACGCGCGACTTCTTCCAGTCCCTGCCCGGCAACCCCTTCGACTACACCTACGAGGAGCATCCCGGCGCGCACACCTGGGAGTATTGGGACGAGCACATTCAGGACTTCCTGAAGTTCATCGACCTCAAGCCCGTCGAGGACATCCGCAACTGATTTTTCCCATAAAAAAGGCTTCCGCGCGAAATCCAATCGTGCGGAAGCTATTTTCATATACGCAGAAATATGAAGAGAACATCCTAGGCTTCCCCTTGAGGGGAAGCTGGCGCCAGCAGGCGACTGATGAGGTGTCCGTCACCCGCGACCAACTCCCAGACGCGCAAACCCCAGACTTACCTCTCCTCGATCGGGAGATACAGATCTTCGATGGAGATGCCCTCCGGGATCAGCCGCCCGGGCGACGTGATATGGAACATGGGGTAGCGCTCCGGCTTTCCGGGCGCGTTGGCATACGCGCGGAACCGCTCGCTGTTCTCCGCCCAGTCCAGCAGCTGCTGCCGGGTGCGCATCCAGTCCGCAGCCCCATCCAGATCGGCGTCCAGACAGGACGCCACGACGAACAGCCCGTGCGGCAGCTCCACCACGTCGAACGCCTTGCGGATCTCCTCTTCGTCCGCGCCCTGTGGCAGCGCATAGAACCACTCCTGCGCGCCCAGCCGCTCGTTGTACCACATGAAATCCCGCGGCGCCAGCTCGCTGGGCAGGCTCGCGTGGTACGCGCTGAACCATTCGTTGAAGCGTGCAAAGCGCTCCCCGTCCGTCAGCGGGCCGGAATAGGCCGCCTTCATCGCGGGGATCTCGATGATCGTATGCTCTGCATTGCAAGACCTCCTGCGCCTATCTGTCGAACTGCTCCGCCTCCACCATGCTCTGAATGCCGCTGACGCGCGCGTAATCGGCATCGTCGGCGTCTGAGAGCACCAGCACGGTCTGCTGCGGCGTCATGCCCATCTCGCCCGCGGCCTGCAGATAGAAGTTCTCCCCGTAGTCCGCCCGGCAGATGTGGTCGAACATCGTCAGGTACTGCTGCGGGATCTCTCCCACAAAGCGCGGCGCGATCAGACAGGTGCGCATGCCCTTCTCCCGCGCAAAATCGAGTATGTTCGTGCGCCGGCGCACCAGCTCCTCGTGCTGCTCGGTGTCCAGGTACACGAAGTAATACTCATTGAAGCGGTTCAGCAGCTTCCGCTCGTATGCCGGCGTGACGGGCTGGCCCTGCATGCGGCACAGGCGGCGCACCGCTACTTTGGGCAGGCTCATGCTCAGTTCCATCCCCGTCTCCGGCGTCAGTTCATTGCCGTATTCTTCAAACACGATGCGCCGCCAGGCGCGGAACCGGTCATAGGATGTGCCGCGAAGGATCGCGCTGACCTGAAACATCAGTCCGACTGCCGCCATATACATTCCCCGCTTTGTTTGATATGCATCAATTTATTATTGCATATTGGGCGGCTCTTGTCAATAGCCGTTGTTATTTTTTTGTTATGTTCATGGGTCATACGCGCAGGCCGTCATAGGCTATGGCCACCGTAACGGGTGCGTGCTCGTCCATGTACTGCTGATAGGCGGCGTGGTTGAAGTGCTGCACCTGGTTGATGTGCGTCATGTACACCATCGTATCCTTGGTGATGACGCCATATTCCAGCATGTTCTCCAGCTGCTTCACGAAGTTCTCCGCGTTCAGATGCGTGGCGCGCGCGCCCTCCACGTGCAGGTCGCCAAACGTGCCCTCCATCACCAGCACCTGCACCTTCATGCCCCGCAGCGTCTCCAGATTCTCCGCGCTGTAAAGCCCGGTGTCCGCGGCGTACATCAGCTTGCTGCCGTCCGCCTTGGTGAACACATAGTTGAGCGCGTGCTCATCCCTGCCGTGCGCCATGTGGTTGCTCTCGATGGTGAACACGTCCATGTCGCCCACCGCAAAGTGCGTGTAGGGCTTGACCGGGTGCAGCACCACCTTGCCCTTTTTGATCAGCGCCTCCAGCTCGGTCTCGCCGCGGGCGTACACGGTGCGCAGCGCGGCCATGTAGCGCTGCACAAAGTCGCAGGCCGACTCGCTCAGGTACACGTGCAGCGGCTTTTCGTCGCGCTGAGGCGTCATGGACAGCACCTCAATGTTGGAAAAGCACAGATGATCCTCGTGGCTGTGGGTGATGAACAGGTTGTCCACGTCGTACAGCCGCGCGCCGTACATCTGCGCCGCCGCCAGCGCCTCCGGCCCGAAATCGATCATGTTGTGCGCATCCATCAGCAGGCAGGAGCGCTTGCGCGGAGCCTCGCCGGTCTTGCGGAGGGATTCGCAGAATTCGCAATTGCAGAAGGGATTGGGATAGAGCTCAGCGGCTCCGGTTCCGAAAAACAGCATGGTTGCCTCCACCTTTCGTCGTGTTTCTCACCTCTTTATCATAACCGCCGCTCTTCCTCCCGTCAAGTGCGGAAAACGAAAATCCCCTGCGCGCTGGGTGGACACGCGCTTGTCTTTGTGCTATGCTCTGTCCATCATCTACCGAAACGGAGGAGCGCCGCATGGGCAACGGCATCCTGCTTTGCGGGCTGAACGGCGCGGGCAAGAGCACCATCGGCCGCGCGCTTGCGCAATCACTGCGCTATCACTTCATCGACCACGAGGATCTGTTCTTCCCCGACGGCGTGTATGCCGCGCCCCGCTCCCGGGAAGAGGCCTGCTGCCTGCTGATGCAGCGCGTCGCCGCACACCCGAACTTCGTGCTCGCCTGCGTCAAGGGCAATTTCGACGATGCGCTCCTGCCGCAGCTGCGCCTTGCCGTGCTCGTGGAAGTTCCGCGCGCCCTGCGCCTGCAGCGCGTCCGGCAGCGCTCCCTCGGCAAATTCGGCGACCGCATGCTGCCCGGCGGCGATCTCCATGCGCAGGAGACCGCGTTTTTGCAGCAGGTCATCGCCCGCCCGGAGAACTATGTGGAAGCCTGGGCGCGCACTCTGCCCTGTCCCCTGCTCCGCGTCGACGGCACGCGTCCCGTCGAAGAAACCGTGGCCCTCATCAAAGAACGGCTGCTCTGACAAAAAATCCGCCCCTCTGCACAGCCTGCAAAGGGGCGGATTCACAGTATTTGCTTACTTGAGGATGCGGAAACCGCCGATGATGGGCAGCTCCTTGGCCTTGCCCTGCGCCGCGTTGATGATGCCGATGACCATCGTCAGGAAGATCACGATGCTCACCAGCCAGGTGATGATGCTCCACAGCACGGACAGGAAGGTGACGCCGATCGCGCCGAGTATCGCGCCGATGATGCCCGACACGATGGACCAGGCCACGCTCACGATCAGCAGGTTGAGCCCCTGCGTCGCGTGGAACTTGGCAAAGGGAGAATCCTTCGCCGCCAGAATGGGGATCAGCACCAGGATTCCCAGGTAGGACAGCACAGCCATCAGCTTGTTGCCTTCAATGTCGCTTCTGCTGTAGTAGGAAGTGGTATCCGGCATGTCCAGAATGTTTGCCATCGTTGTTCCTCCTCGCTTCCGGTGGTCGCCCACCCCTTTTGCTGACTATATTCTACCATAATTGTTTATGGTATGCAAATAAAAAATGAACAATTTGTTAATCAGAAGCCCTTGAGGATGCGGAACCGGCCGATGAGCGGCAGCTCCTTCGCTCTGCCCTTGACGGCATTGATGATGCCCAGCACCGCAAGCGCGATCAGCGCCGCACTGACCAGCACCGTGATCAGCCAGAACACCACGTTCACTGCGCCGCCCAACACGGAGCCCAGCGTCACGATCACGCCGCCGCCCGCGACGCGGTACAGCAGCGACATCAGCCCCGAGCGCAGCGCGCCCACGATCAGCTTGAGTATGGTCAGCACCAGGTTGATGGCCACGTCCGTGATGAGCAGCACCAGCCCCTGATTGGCATGGAACTTCGCAAAGCGCGACCGCTTCACCAGAAAGATGGGGATGAGCACCAGGATCCCCAGGTAGGACAGCAGCGACAGACGGTTGTTCAGCTCGATGTCCTGCGGGTCGAATTGTGCGGTGGTGTCGGGCGTGTTCAGGAATTTTGCAGCCATGTAGTTTCCTCCTCGTTCCATCAACGGTATTGTCGCATCTATTGTACCATCGCGTGAAGTTCGATTCAAGCAGATTCTGCCCTGCGAGGAGACATTTTCCTCACTGAAGTGCACTGAGGTATTCCATCAGCGCGCTCATGCGCCTGCCGTTCTCAAACGCGTGCCACGCAACGGCGAAGCGCCCCTTTTCAGAGAAATAGAGCCCCTGCCCGTACATGCCGCCCTTGCCGATCAGCCCGCCCGCCGCCGGGTGCAGTTCATACTCGTTTTCCAGTGCCATATCGACCCATCTTCCGGACAGCAGGCGTCTTCCGTTCCACATACCGCGGTTCAGATACAGCCAGCCGAGCTTGACCATGTCGTCCGCGCGGATGTACAGCCCCGTCGCGCCGATGGGATACCCGTGCGGACAGCGGCTCCATGCGACCTCGCGAAAGCCCATCGACCCAATCACCGCGTCATACAGCAGCGCGTCCACGTTTTCCCCGGCCACGCGGCTCACCATGCGCGATAGCAGATAAAACGCCGCGTCGGAATACTGGCTGTGCGTGCCCGGCTTGTGTCGCAGCGGATGATCAAACACAATGGAAAGATAGTCGTCCGTGGGATACGCGCAGACGTCCTCCACATCGATGTCCAGAAAGCCCTCGTCAAACCCGATCGTGTGCGTCAGCGCGTGCTCCACGGTCACGCCGCTCCAGCGCGCCGATGCCTCCCGCGAAATCTCCCCTGCGAACAGGTCCGCGATGTCGTCCTGCACGTCCAGCTTCCCCCGGTCGCATAGGATGCCGATCGCCGTCATCACAAACACCTTTGCCACGGAATAGCTGTCGTTGCAGGCGTTGCACGGCTGAAATCTGCGGGCAAAAACGCCATCATCGGTGTAAAACGCCGCATCGTACAGGTTCAGCCCCATTTGGGCAATATCATGCAGACACTGTTCCGGTTTCATCGAAAATCCCTCCCATTTCCCGATATTGCCTCAATTCCGGGCAACCATCATGCCGCGAAGCTCCATCTGCTCGCGCGCATAGCGCATCAGCGCCTGATTTTCTGCGTCGTCGGGCCGGGCGAAGACGTCCTCCACCGCCTGCCCCACCTGCTCCATCAGCACCGGATCGCCCGCCAGCGCCATCAGCCGCTCATCCGCCATGCCGCTCTGCCGCGTGCCCATCATCTCGCCCGGGCCGCGCAGCTCCAGGTCCTTCTGCGCGATCACAAAGCCGTCGTTGGTGCCCGCCAGCGTGCGCATGCGCTCGGAGGGCTCCGCCATCAGGAAGCACCAGCTCTGCTCCTGTCCGCGCCCCACGCGCCCGCGCAGCTGATGCAGCTGCGCCAGCCCGAACCGCTCCGCGTCCTCGATGACCATCACCGTGGCGTTGGGCACGTTGACGCCCACCTCGATGACCGTGGTGCTCACCAGGATGTCGCACTCGTGCTGCGCAAACGCGGACAGGATGCGCTCCTTCTCCTCGCTCTTCATGCGCCCGTGCATCAGCTCGATGCGCACGCCCGGCATCGCCTCGCGCATCTCCTGCGCCGTCTGCGAGGCCGACGCCGCGTCCATCGCCTCGCTCTCCTCCACCAGCGGGCACACCACGTACGCCTGCCGCCCCTGCCCCACCGCCTGCGCGATGAAGCCGTACATGCCCTTGCGCTTTTCCTCCGGCACCACGCGCGTCAGCACCGGCTTGCGCCCGGGCGGCAGCTCGTCCACCACCGAGATGTCCAGATCGCCGTAGAGCACCAGCGCCATCGTGCGCGGGATGGGCGTCGCGCTCATCACCAGCACATGCGGATCCAGCCTGCCCTTGCGCTCCAGCGCCACGCGCTGCCGCACGCCGAAGCGGTGCTGCTCGTCCGTCACGATCACCCCAAGGTTCCTGTATTCCACGCCCTCCGAGATCAGCGCGTGCGTGCCGATGACCACATCCGCCTCGCCTTCCGCCAGCGCGCGCAGTGTCTCCTTGCGCTCTTTGCCCTTGACCGCGCCCATCAGCCGCACCACGCGCACGCCCAGCGGCCCCAGCAGACGGCAGGCCTCGTTGTAATGCTGCTGCGCCAGCACCTCGGTGGGGGCCATCATGGCCGCCTGCACGCCGTTTTCAAACGCGCAGTACAGCAGCGCAAACGCGATCACGGTCTTGCCGCAGCCCACGTCGCCCTCCACCAGCCGCGCCATGGGCCGCTCGCTCTCCATGTCGGCCAGCGCCTGCCGCAGCACGCGCTCCTGCGCGCCCGTCAGCCGGTAGGGCAGCGCGTCCAGAAAGGGCTGCACTACCGTCAGATTAGCTTTCAGCGCGCGCCCTGTGCCCGTCCGCCGGTTCCGGCTCGCCATGCAGATGCGCATCAGCAGCAGGTCGTCAAACGACAGCCGCCGCAGCGATGCCGCCAGCTCCTCCCGGTCCTGCGGGAAATGGATGCCGTGTACCGCCTGCGCATATCCGGGCAATGCAAACCGCGCGCGCAAGCCCTCGGGCAGCGGATCGGGCAGCGCTTCGCCCGCGCCTTCCCACGCCTGCCGCACCAGTTTTTCATAGACAGCCGGCGGCACCTCCCGCACGGGCGCATACACCGGCCGGATGCCGTGCGTCGCTACGGGCGCCATCTGCGGGCACTGCACGCACAGCTTTCCCCTGCTGCGCGCAGGCATCCCCACGAACAGGAACGCCGCGCCGATCTCCAGCGCGCGCCCGCGGTAGGGCTGGTTGAACCACACGCACTGCACCTCGCCCGTCTCGTCAAACACCGTGGCGGTGGTCAGCGTCATGCCGTGCACCCGCGCGGTGGAGGTCTTTTTCACGCGCGCGGCAAACACCGCCCGCTGCCCCGAGCGCAGCTGATCCACCTTGGTGCGGTCGTCGTAGTCAATGTAGTCCCTGGGAAAGCGCCACAGCAGCTGTTCCGCCTCGGTCAGGCCCGCCTTGTGCATCGCCTCCAGCCGCACCTTGCCCACGCCCTTGAGCTCCTCAATGCGCAATGCGCTCCCCCTCTTTCTCTCAACGGAAAACGGCTGCCCAAATCCGCTTGGACAGCCGTCGATGATTCCGGATAACGCTTATTCGATGGAAAACAGATAGTAATACAGCGGCTGACCGCCCGAGAGCATCTCCAGATCGCAGTCGGGGAAGGCTTCCTCGATGCGTCCGCGCAGGGCCTCCGCGTCCGCCTCGGACACGTCTGCGCCGTAGAACAGCGTGATCAGCTCGTCGTCCTCGGTCACCATGGCGCGCATCAGCTCGATGGTGGTGTCCGCAACGTCCTGACCCACGCAGGCCACCGTGCCCTCGTTCAGGCCCAGAATGTCGTTTTCCTTGATCTCCTGCCCGTCAAACACGGAGTCGCGGATGGCGTAGGTGACAGAGCCCGTGCGCACGGAGCCCGCCGCCTCGGTCATGCGCTCGCGGTTCTCGTCGAGCGTCACATCGGGCACATAGGCGATCATCGCCGCAACGCCCTGCGGGATGGTCTTGGTGGGAATGACCACGACAGTGCGGTCCTCCATCAGCTCGGCCGCCTGCTGCGCCGCCATGATGATGTTCTTGTTGTTGGGCAGCACATAGGTGGTCTGCGCCTTGCAGCGGTAGATGGCCTGTGCGATGTCGTCCGTGGAGGGGTTCATGGTCTGCCCGCCCATCACGGTCTCATCCACTGTCAGGTCCTTGAACAGCGCCGCGATGCCGTCGCCCGCGCACACCGCAACAAACCCGACTTCCTTTTCAATCGTGTGCTTCTCCTGCACCGCCTTGGCTTCCTCGATGATGGTGCGGTGCTGGGTGCGCATGTTTTCCACCTTGATGTTGTCCAGCTCGCCCAGCTTGATGCAGTAGCGCAGGATGCGTCCGGGGTCGTTGGAGTGGCAGTGCACCTTGACCAGCTCCAGATCGCCCACCACCAGCACGCAGTCGCCAAACTCCATCAGCTTGCTGCGCAGCTGATCCACATCGTCCATCGTCACACCCTCTTTCAGGTGCGTGATGAAGGTCTCGGTGCAGTAGCCGAACTCGATCTCGCCCTCGTCCATCGCCGCGCCCGTGCCCGTGGGCAGCTGCGCCGCCTCCTGGCCCGCCAGCGCGGTGATCTTTTTGGCAAGGTCGGTCACGCTCTCGATCTCCTCGCCGTTGAGCGCCATCTTAAAGCCCAGGTAGATGGCCATCAGGCCCGCGCCGCCCGAGTCCACCACGCCCGCCTGCTTGAGCACGGGCAGCATCTCCGGCGTCTTTTTGAGCGTCTCGTTGCCCACGGTGATGATCTCGTCCATGAAGGTGTAGATGTTGCCGCTCTTTTCGGCGCACACCGCGGAGTTCTCCGCAATGGCGCGCGCAACGGTCAGAATCGTGCCCTCCTTGGGCTTCATCACGGCCTTATATGCCTTGTCCACGCCCAGCTTCATGCCCTGGGCAAAGGTCTTTGCATCCACGGTGGGGCAGTCCTTGACGCCCTCGGCAAAGCCGCGGAACAGCTGCGAGAGGATGACGCCGGAGTTGCCGCGCGCGCCCTTAAGCGCACCGCGCGCGATGGCCGCAGCCACCACGGAGGCGTCCTCGCTGTCCACGCCCGCAAGCTCCTTTACGGCGCTCATGATGGTCAGGGACATATTGGTGCCCGTATCGCCGTCGGGCACGGGGAACACGTTCAGTGCATCGATCGCAGCCTTGTTCTTTTCCAGCATGGCCGCGCCATCGATGAGCATCTCCTTTAGGAGATGGCCGTCGATACTCGTAAGAAAGGTCAATTGGTTTACCTCCAGACGCAATTACTGCCTATTTATCACACGATGCCAACAAGCCGCATGTCCGGACATGCCCGGGCATGCGGCTGCTGCTGCGCTCTAGTTTACGCGGATCCCCTCGACCGTCACGTTGACCTGATCGACCTTAACGCCGATCAGATTCTCCACGCGATACTTGACGGTCTCGACGACGTTCTTTGCGACCGCCGCAATGGAAACGCCGTATTCCACGATGATATACAGGTTGATGGACACGCTGTCCTCATTCAGAACGGCGCGCACGCCGCGCTTGAGGTTCTCCCGGCCAAGCAGTTCGACCAGGCCGTCGGTGGCGCGCTTGGAGGCCATCGCCACGATCCCGATGCACTCAATGGCCGCATAACCCGCAACTGTGGTGATCACATCCTCCACAACGCTGATGGTGCCCAATTCATTTTTGATCTTGCATTCCGCTGCCATAGTAGTCCCTCCCGTTCAGTTTCTGCCTTCTCACAGTTCGTCAGCATCATTAGTTTACTCTATTATACCGCATTTCATCCGGCATTGCAAGGATTGCGTTAACTTTGGGCCGCAAAACCCTTTCTTACGCCAACCAAAACTATGCTTTGAGGCAAAATGTTTCCATTTCCGTCGGAACAGAGCTATTTTTTCTTGCGGGAAAAGTCCAGACGGTTGTTCATCTCAGTGCCGTTGAACAGGCGCACGATGTTGCTGCGGTGCGCCCACACCACCAGCAGCGCGATGACCACAGAATAGATGATCTCAAACACATCGCCGTTGCAGAAGAAGGGGTTGATGATGCCGAACAGCACCAGGCACACGAGCGAGAAGATCGACACCACGCGCGTGATCGCGATGCCCACAAGCCCACCCGCCAGCAGCGACAGGCCCAGGATCGGGTTGAGCACCAAAGAGGTGCCGATGGACGTGGCAACGCCCTTGCCGCCCTTGAACTTGGAGAATACGGGCAGCATGTGCCCCACCACCACCGCGATGCCCGCCATCGACGCGCCCGCGTTGCCCAGCAGCCACAGCCCCAGCAGGCAGGCCAGCACGCCCTTGAGGCAGTCGCCCACGAACGTCAGCGCGGAGGCCTTTGCGCCCAGCACGCGGAACATGTTGGTCGTGCCAGTGGACTTGGAGCCCTTGGAGCGGATGTCCACGTTCTGCGCGCGGGAGATGATGACGCCCGTCTGGATGCAGCCCAGCAGGTATGCGCCCACGATCACGATGATCCATTTCACAGCCGTCATTTGCCCAGCTCCTCCTTGTCTTTCTTTTCACGCGTCCAGATGCGGATGGGCGTGCCCGCAAGCTCGAAGGTCTTGCGGAAGTGGTTTTCCAGGTAGCGCTCGTAGGAAAAGTGCAGCAGATCCTTGTCGTTTACAAAGAGGATGAAGGTCGGCGGGTTGGCCGACTGCTGCGTCGCATAGTAGATGCGCAGGCGGCGGCCGTTCTCCGCGGGCGGGGGCGTGACACTCATCGCGTCGTGCAGCGCGTCGTTGAGCACGCCCGTGGTGATGCGGTTGGAGGCGTTGGCGTGCACGCGGCGCACCTCGTCCACCACGCGGTTGGCGCGCTGGCCGGTCTTGGCCGAAATGTAGAGGATGGGCGCGTAGTCCAGGAATTTGAGATCATTGCGGATCTGCCGGGTGAATTTCTCCATCGTCCCGGTCTCCTTGTCCACCAAATCCCACTTGTTGACCACGATGATGCAGGCCTTGCCCTCCTCGTGGATGTAGCCCGCGATGCGCGCGTCCTGCTCGGTCACGCCGTCGGCGGCGTCGATGAGCATCAGCGCCACGTCGCAGCGGCGGATTGCGGTCAGCGACCGGATGACGGAGTACCGCTCCAGCGACGCGTCCTCGATCTTGCTCTTCTTGCGGATGCCCGCGGTGTCGATGATGATGAACTCATCCTCGCCATCGACAAACCGCGTGTCGATGGCGTCGCGCGTGGTTCCCGCAATATCGGAGACCATCACGCGCTCCTCGTTGAGTATACGGTTGACCAGCGAGGACTTGCCCACGTTGGGCCGCCCCACCACCGCGATCTTGACGGGGCCCTCCTCCTCCTTCTCCTCCGGCGCCAGCGGGTCGGGAAGGTAGTGGCACATCTCCTCCAGCAGGTCGCCGATGCCCAGCAGGTTCACCGAGGAGATGGCGTACGGCTCACCCATGCCCAGCGCGTAGAATTCCGCCTTGTCCAGCTCGCGCATGGGCGTGTCGATCTTGTTGACCACCAGCAGCACGGGGCGCTTGGTGCGGCGCAGCAGATCCGCCACCTCGTAGTCCGGCCCGGTCAGCCCATCCCTGCCGTCGACAAAGAACAGGATCACGTCCGCCGTCTCGATGGCGATCTCGGCCTGCCTGCGCATCTGCTTGAGCAGCGGATCGTCGGAGTACGGGTCGATGCCGCCGGTGTCCACCAGCGTAAAGTCGTAGTTCTGCCACGAGGCGTCGGCATACACGCGGTCGCGCGTCACGCCGGGTGTGTCCTCCACGATGGACACGCGCGCGCCCACCATTTTGTTGAAAAAGGTTGATTTGCCCACGTTCGGTCGCCCGACGACGGCAATGATGGGTTTGACTGCCATGGTCTATCCTCCAAATCCGTTCAGCAGCGCATCAGCCAGCGCTGCGCCGTTGTTCTCCACGACGCGCACCGGCACGCCGATCGCCTGCTGCACCTGCTCTAAGCTCATATCGTCCAAAAAGAGATCCTGCTCGGCGCGCAGCATGTTCTCCGGAATGATCACCGCGTCGCACTGCACGCCAGCAAGCTCCCGCACCAGATCGCTTCCCGTGGTCAGCCCCGCAACCGTCACCGCACCGCCGAAGAACCTGTTCTCGATGGGGATGATGTCCAGCTTCAGGTTCTCAAACGGGTAGGCCGTGATCATCTCATGCAGCAGCGGCGCCGCCGACACGCCCGTGGCCATCACGAAATGCTTCTTATCCGGGCTTTCCTGCGCGCCCTGCATCGCATCGTCAAACTCTGCCCTCAGCTGCGCGAACAGCCCCACGCCGTTCTCGATCTGCGCAAAGTCCTCGTAGGACTCCTCCTTGGGCAGCTTGCGCCCCGCAATGCAGTAGAATTCGTCCGAGGCGTACACAAACCGCGTGCCCAGCTCCTTGTAGCACTTCTTCTGCCAGCGCTGCACCGTGCGCACCACTTCGTCCGCCTCGTCCGCGGTAAAGGGCCGCAGCGGGTACAGCCCCTCCCGGTGCCCCGTCAGCCCCACCGGCACGATGGCCAGCGACTGCGCCGCCGGGTGCATCGCCACAAGGTCGGCAATGGTCTTTTCCAGCACCGCGCCGTCGTTGAGCTCCGGGCACAGCACGATCTGCCCGTGGAACTGGATCCCCGCGCGCTGCAGGGTCTTGAGCTGCGCCATGATGCGGTCCGCATTGGGGTTGCGCATCATCTTTTTGCGCACCTCGCCGTCGGTGGCGTGGATGGAGATGTACAGCGGCGAAGCATGCCGCCGCACGATGCGCTGCAGTTCCTTGTCGTCCACATTGGTCAGCGTCACGAAGTTGCCCATCATCAGGCTCATGCGCCAGTCGTCGTCCTTGACGTAGAGCGACTTGCGGCAGCCCTTGGGCATCTGGTCGATGAAGCAGAACACGCAGTGGTTTTTGCACACGCGGGTGACGAGCATGTCGTCCTCAAACTCCACGCCCAGCTCCTCCCACTCCTCCTTCTCGCAGGAGACCTCCATTTCCTCGCCCTCGTGCCGGTAGGTCAGCGTCAGCTCCTCGCAGGAGATCAGCGCCTGATAGTCGATGACGTCCACGACCTCCTCGCCGCCGATGCGCAGCAGCTCGTCGCCGGGAACGAGTCCGAGCTCCGCGCCCAGGCTCTCGGGCGGCACGCTCTTGATCCTGTGTCCCATTTCAGTCCTCCTGCAGACAAAATTCGGTTCTAATTATTATCCGCCAAATCCCGATGCTTGTCAACGTTCCTCCCGTTAACTTCTATAAAAACGGGGCGGACGCGCACACCGCCGCATCCGTCCCGCCGCGCCTATTCCTTCGGCTTTTTGCCGAACAGGCCGCCCGTCACCTCCGAGGAAAAGCGCTTCATGCGCTCGCCCATCCCGGAGAATCCGCCGTTTGACAGCGCGCCAAAGCCCACCACCGCGACCACCGCCAGCCCCACGATGATGGTGATCGCGATCCAGATGCCGCTCCCGCTCTTTTTCGGCGCTTCGGTCTGCGCGCTCTGCTGCGTCACCGTGCCCTGACCGCCCTGCGGGGGCGATACTGCGCCGCTGGGCGCGGGCTGCGCGACGCCCTCCGCCTTGCGCGAATACCCCTGCGCCCCGCCGAACACCGTCATGTTGATCACGTCCGCCATGTACTGCGTAGACGCCAGCACCTGCGCCTTATCCGACGTGTGCGTGCCGAACTCCAGCAGCACCGAGTCGGGCGTCAGCTCCTGATTGTAGTTTCCCTTGCCGATGAATATGTCCTTGATCAGCCCCGGATACGCCGCGTCCGCCACGGACTTGAGCTGCACCGCGAACTGCTTGTTCTGCGCGGAATTCGGATTGGAGCGCCCCACGAGCAGCCGCACCATCGTGATCTTCTGCCCCTCGACCTCCGTCTCATACTCCGTAGAGTCCGGGATGCCGTCCCGGTGGATGTCAAAGATAGCCGCAGGGCCGCTCTTGACCAGCTCCATCGCCGCCGCGCGCGAGCGACGGTAGGCCCCCGCGTCGTGCGGCAGGAAGGAGTCCGTGTTGAACTCCACCGTCACGTCCTTGTCCTCCAGCCAGCTCTTGAGCGTCGCCGCCACGTCGTGGATGCCCGCCCAGCCCGTCTCCAGTGAGGACGCGCCGTCCCCGTTTTCGTAGGATTCGTCCGAGTGCGTGCAGTACAGCCCCACGCGCTTTTCCGCAGCCAGCACGCGCACCGCCGGGTAGAACGCTTGCGTCACCGCCGCCTCCTGCCCCGTCTCCTGCACCGTCGCCTTGTGCGTGCTCTCATCCACCGCCGTCACGCGGTACGTGCGGTTATCCTGCGCGATGTACTCGTCGCCCACCGCCACCGGCGCGGCGATCTGCGTCAGCCGCTGCCCCTCCTGCGTCACCAGCGTCCAGATGTCCTGCTCCGTCTCGGCGTGCGCGCAGGAAACGGGCGACGCCGCCAGCAGCGCCGCGATCAGCAGCGCGATCCACAGCTTTTTCATGGCTTCCGCTCCTTTCCGCGCGCGGCAAATACCTGCCTGCCGTCCACGATGCGCGCATGGCGCTCGCTCTTGCCCGTCGCGCGCTCGATCAGCGTGCCCACCAGCGCACTGAGCAGCACTGCGATGAAGCCCGACAGCACCACCGCGTCCAGACCGCCCGCGCCGCCCAGGTTCAGGTTCACGGGCACGCCGCGCACGCCATTGATCACCGCCTGTGCGATGTCGGCCAGCAGCACGCCCATCACACCCGCGATGAACGAGCAGATGCGGCTGCGCCCAAGCAGATAGGCGATGATGCCCGCCACGATGCCGTAGGCATAGTTGACGTCAAAGGGCATCGTCTCGGGCTCGTCGGGCAGCAGACGGCCCATCAGCAGCACGGCGGCCGCCGTCAGCACCGACGCGATGACCGCGCGCCACCGCTCCTTTGCCGTGCCCGCGCGGATGAACAGGTAGATGCACAGCCCCAGCGGCACCAGCGCGCCGCCGATGTTGACCGAGACGCTGCTCCCCAGCGGTATGGAGGGCAGAAAGCCTCCCACCAGGATCGCCGCGATCACGAGCAGCGCCTGCCGGTCGTTCAGACGCATGCGGTCGAGCACGCGCTGACCCACCCCGAAGAGCACCAGCACCGACACAGCCAGCAGCAGTATTCTGCCAAGCGACATAAAGAAAACCACCTTCCGAAAATGCTTTGTGCTATGCCATAGCATTTCCGAAGGCGGCTTACTTCAAGCAGGAAAGTTTTATTTACGGCAGAGGCTGCACCGATTCCTCGTCGGTGGGCAGGTAGACGCGCTGCACGCAGCCCAGCGCCTCTCCTCCGCTCCTGACCGCGACGCTGCCCTTTTCCGCGTACAGCGCGAGCTCCTGCGCCTGCGCGGCGGTCAGCTCCATGTTCAGCTCTGGTCCCGTCAGCACCAGTACCTGCCGGCTGGCCGGGCGCACCGCAACCTCCTCCAGCGCATCGAGCAGCGGCGTTTCGCCGGGGATGTCCGCAGGGTCGATGCACGCCATCAGGTTGGAGCCCACCACGACCTCCATGCCGCCGCGGCTCAAGTCCGTGCGCAGGTGCGTCACCAGCTCATACGCGCCTAGCAGCACCACCAGCACCACCAGCATGGCGATCGTCAGCTTGAGCTTTGCATGCTTTACCGTGTGGCTCCTGCGGCTGACGCGCGTTGCGGACGTGTTCAGCTTCGCCGGTCTGATCTTCCTTGCCAAATGATCTCCTCCCTTGCAGCCCTTCCACCCTATTTTAATAGAAAACGCGAGAGTTTACAACCGAAATGTTGTTTGCCGCAAGCAACTTGTGCTATAATAGATGATAGAGAATTATACTCGGGAGGTGGCTTTGCACAATGAAGGCGATCCTTCTGGCCGCCGGCTATGCCACGCGGCTGTACCCACTGACCAGGGATTATCCCAAGGCCCTGCTTTCCGTCGGCGGCATGCCGCTGCTGGACCACATTCTCAACCAGCTGAACAAGATCCCGCAGATCGACGCGATCTACGTCGTGTCCAACGACCGGTTCTACCCCCACTTCAGCGCCTGGGCCGAGTCGCACGGCGATCCGCGCCTGCACGTGCTCAACGACGGCACCTGTGACGACGGCACCAAGCGCGGCGCCATCGGCGACATCGCGTTTGTGATGGACCGCACGGGGCTGGACGACGATTGCCTAATCGTTGCGGGCGACAACCTGCTGATGATCGACTATGCCGATTTTTATGCAGATTATGTCTCCCACGACCGCAGCCCGCTGCTGCTCGCCCAGCGCATGGACGACATGGATACGCTGCGCCGCTTCGCCGTGGCTGTGCTGGACGGCGAGCACCGCGTGCTCCAGCTCATCGAAAAGCCCTCCGAGCCGCCGTCCGAGAACGGCGTGTTTGCGCTCTATCTCTATCCCGCGCGCGTCATGCGCATGATCCGCGACTATCTCGCCCAGGGCAACAGCCCCGATGCGCCGGGCAACTTCCCGGTGTGGCTGGTGCCGCGCATGCCCGTCTATGCGCATGTTACGGACAAGCCCTGCTTTGACATCGGCACGCACGAGTCCCTTGCCCACGTTCGCTCCCTTTACGGTCAATAATCCGGCGAAATACAGAATTTACAGATACACAGAGGTTTTCTTTGGCTTATGAGTGACAATACCAATCGCGTGGACGGCTTTGTGCAGCTGCTTCCCCTCGTTCCGCTGCACAAGCTCGTCATCTTTCCGTACATGAACGCCGCCTTTGAGGTGAGCGACATCAGCAATCTTTCCGCCTTTGAGGGCGCCATGAACGAGGGGCGCGAGGTCTTTCTGGTCACCCACCAGGTGGACGCGGTGGGCGTGCCCGAGTTTGAGGCCTTCAACAAGGTGGGCACCATCACGCGCATCAAGAGCATACTGCGCGCCCCCAACGGCCCCGTCCGCATCACGGTCGAGGGCCTGCGCCGCGCCAAATTTCTTTCCATCCAGAACCTGCCCACCGGCCAGCATGCTGAAGTGCAGGACTTTCCCCGTGAGGAGAGCGCCGCGCTTCTGATGAATGCCTCTCGCGGCGTGCTGCTGGACTTCTTCCACAAGTTTGCCGAGGTCTCCCCCCGCGTTCCCGACGAGGCCGTGGAATACCTGGACAAGGTGGAGGACTGCGACAAGCTCTGCGACATGATCGCCGCTCACGCGCTGGACACGCTGGCCGAGCAGCTTGAGGTGCTCAACCTCGTCAGCGTGCCCGCGCGCATCGAAAAGCTGTGCATCTACCTTGCCCAAAAGACCGAGCAGGTGGGTCTGCAAATGCAGCTGGAGGCCAAGGTCAAGCAGCTGATGGAGAAAAATCAGCGCGAATACTTCCTGCGCGAGCAGATGAAGGTCATCCGCAAGGAGCTGGGCGATACCGACCTGACCGACGTCACGGATCTGACCGAGCGCCTGGAAAAGATCGATTTTGAGCCCGCCATCCGCGAAAAGCTCAACAAGGAGCTGTCCCGCCTGTCCACCATGACGCCCGGCTCGCCCGACATCAACGTCTCGCGCACGTACCTTGAGACCATCGCAGACCTGCCCTGGGGCGTCTACACCGAGGACGACTACGACCTGGACCATGCGCGCAAAATACTGGCGCGCGACCACTACGGCCTGGAAAAGGTCAAGGAGCGCATCCTGGAGTACCTCGCGGTGCACGCGCTCACCCGCTCGCTCAAGGGCACGATCCTGTGCCTGGTGGGCCCTCCGGGCGTGGGCAAGACCTCCATCGCCCGGTCCATCGCCTCGGCGCTGGGCCGCAGCTTCGTGCGCATGTCGCTGGGCGGCGTGCGGGACGAGGCGGAGATCCGCGGCCACCGGCGCACCTACATCGGCGCCATCCCTGGCCGCATCATCACCTCCGTCAAGCAGGCGGGCACCATGAACCCCGTGATGCTGCTCGACGAGATCGACAAAATGGCCTCCGACCTGCGCGGCGACCCTGCCGCAGCGCTGCTCGAGGTGCTGGATTCCGAGCAGAACAACACCTTCCGCGACCATTATCTGGACATCCCCTTCGACCTATCGCAGGTGATGTTCGTGATCACCGCAAACTCGCTGGACACCGTCTCCCGCCCGCTGCTCGACCGCATGGAGGTCATAGAGCTGGGCAGCTACACCCCCGAGGAAAAGCTGGAGATCGCCAAGCGTCACCTGCTGCCCAAGCAGCTCAAGGAAAACGGCCTTAACCGCAGCTTCCTGCGCATGGACGACGGTGCGCTGCGCACCATCATCAGCGACTATACCGCAGAATCGGGCGTCCGCACGCTGGAGCGCACGCTGGGCACCGTCTGCCGCAAGGCCGCCATCGCCAAGATGGACGGCCGCAAGTCCTTCCGCGTCAACGAAAAGCGCGCGCGGGAGCTGCTCGGCCCCGCCCATGCGCTGCATGACAAGGTGGACGGCAAGCGCCTCGTGGGCTGCGTCACCGGCCTTGCCTGGACGAGCGTGGGCGGCGAGATCCTCACCATCGAGGCCACCGCCATGCAGGGCGGCGGCCAGCTGCAGCTGACGGGCAAGCTGGGCGACGTGATGCAGGAGAGCGCAAAGGCCGCCGTCTCCTACATCCGCGCGCACGCGCAGGAGCTGGGCATCGACCCGGACTTCCACAAGAATACCGACCTGCACATCCACGTGCCCATGGGCGCCACGCCCAAGGACGGCCCCTCCGCCGGCGTTACCATGGTCACCGCCATCTACTCGGCGCTGTCGGGCAAGCCCGTGGATCAGCGCATCGCCATGACGGGCGAGATCAGCCTGCGCGGCCGCGTGCTGCCCATCGGCGGGCTGAAGGAAAAGTCCATCGCCGCCCACCGCGCGGGCGCCACGCGCGTGCTTTTTCCCGCGGACAACCAGCAGGATCTCGAGGAAGTGCCGCAGAGCGTGCGCGAGGCGCTCACCTTCACGCCCGTGTCCACACTCGAGCAGGTGCTGCGCATCGTCTTTGAAGAAACACACGCTGAAGCCAACTAGAAAGGGTCCCTTATGCGCATCAAACGAGCAACTTTTGTCACCTCTCTGACCGGAAACCAGCGCTTTGAGGGCGAGGGCCTGCCGCAGATCGCCATCGCGGGCAAGTCCAACGTGGGCAAGTCCTCGCTCATCAACTGCCTGTGCAACCAGAACAAGCTGGCGCGCGTCTCCGCCGAGCCCGGCAAGACGCGCCTGGTCAACATCTTCCGCATCAACGACGACTTCCACCTCGTGGACCTGCCCGGCTACGGCTATGCCCGCGTCAGTCGCTCCATGCAGGAGGATTGGGGCCAGATGATGGACAGCTACCTGAGCGGCTCCGAGCACCTGTGCCACATTCTGCATCTTGTGGACATCCGCCACGACCCCGGCCAGCATGACCTGCAGATGCAGGCGTGGATCCAGCACAATCAGCTGCCCTGCACCGTCATCGCCACCAAGTGCGACAAGCTCTCCCGCGCGCAGCAGCAGAAGTCCATCCTGGCCATCTGCCGCGCGCTGGGCGTGCAGCCCTGGGACGTGCTGCCCTTCTCCTCCGTCACCCGCGCGGGCCGCGAAGAACTGCTGGAGCGCCTGGGCAAGATACTGGGCATAGCGGAGGATCAGCCGTGATCGCAGAACAAGGTTTTGTGCGCTATGTGCAGCAAAAGGATGCGCTGGAGCGCCTGTGTCAGGACCTTCGCGGGCTGGAAACGCTCTGCCTGCTGGGAAGCCCCCGCGCGCTTGCGCAGATCCGCCCCCAGCTGCACGTCGAAGGCGCGTCCATCCATGAAATCGCGCTGACCAGCCCCTTTACCGTCTGGTCGCAGGCGCAAAGCATCGCAAAGCAGGCCGTCTCTCTGGGCGCACAGGCCATCCTCGGCGCGGGCGGCGGCAGCGCGATGGACACCGCAAAGGCCGTAGCCGCGCTGTCCGGCCGCGCGCTCTATTTGATCCCCACCTCCGCCGCCACCTGTTCGGCCGCCACCACGCTCATCGCGCTCTACGACGAGCAGGGCCGCCGCACGGGCAAGACCACGCTGCCCCGCCCCATCGACGGCGTCTATGTAGACGAAGCCCTGCTCGCCGCCGCCCCGCAGCGCCTGCTGTGTTCCGGCATTGCCGGCAGCATCGCCAAGCTCTCCGAGGCCGCCTCGGCCTGCCTCTATCCCGACAACCCGCCCGAGATGCGCTGGCGCAGCATGATGGCGCAGGCTCTTCACCTGATGGACGTCTACTTTTCCCAGGCGGACGCCGCGCTGCACGGCGATGAAGCCGCGTTTTCCGAGATGCTCTACGCCAACCTCTACCTCACCGCGCAGATCACCGCCACCGGCAGCACCCGCCGCATCGGCGAGGTCGCGCACCACTTCTATAACGGCGTGACCTGCCTGTTCCCCGCCGAGCGCCAGCGCTTCCTCCACGGCGAGATCGTAGGCGTGGGCGTGCTGCTCGAGCTGAGCCTCACGGGCGCCGTCGCGGGCTACACGGGCCGCAGCATCGAGACCTTCCTGCGCGAGGTGCTGCATTGCCCCACCACGCTCCCCGCGCTCGGCCTGCCCACCGACGAGGTCGCCCTCGCCCGCCTTTCCGCCTACATCGCCGATAAATCCGCGCTCAACCCCATGACCGTCGTCACCTCCCTGCGCGCCCTCTGCGCAGACGCATAAACATCAAAAAGCACGACCCATCCGCAGCTTTTCCGCGGATGGGTCTTATTCTGTCTCTTGTTCTATTCCACGCGCAGCTCCACAGCCACGCGCCGTCCTTCGGTCACATCTACCGCGAGCGGCAGACAGCAGAACCCGCCCGCCGGGTTGAAGATGCAGTCATGCTCATAACCCTCGATCCATCGGATTTCCGCATCCGCGCGCACCGTCACGCGATGCCCGTTCACGCAGAACCGCACCGCGTTTTCCGTCCGCTCCACCTCCGCTCCCGGACGGCAGATCACGGGCACCCACAGCCGCGCGTCCTGCGCGCACATCGCGTCGATGCGCACCGTATCGCTCGCAAACGCGTATTTCAGGCCATATTCACCCTGTAAATCCCCGCGCCCGTCCGACAACCTGCCCTGCGCGGTGTACACGATCTCTTCCGCGATCTCCTCCACGCGCACCGCCGCCTCCGTGCACAGCTGGCTGCTGAACGCGCCGCTCTCCAGCCGCACCGTCTGACAAATACCCTCCATGTCGTGCGGGATCTGCATGTTCGTCACCTCGGGGATGCCCAGCTTGACGCCGTTGCCCACCAGCAGCGGCCCCGCGCCCATGTGGTACAGCAGCGTCACCGACCCGCCGGTGATCTCCTGCCCCGCCAGCAGACGGCAGTCGCTGTTTTGCATCGTCGCGCGCCAGTTTCCCTGCGCGATGCACGTCACGCCCGCATCCCTCACTTTTTCCACACCCTGCGCCGCCTCGCGCGGCAGCGCACAGCGCTCAAACGGCCGGATGGGATGCGCCAGCAGATACGCCGTCGCCTTTGCGTGGCAGAAGGAATGGTGCACGCAGGCCTCATACCCCGCCTCCGAGTACATCGCCCCGCCCGTGAGCAGCCCGTCGCGCGTCATGCGCGCCAGCAGCTCCGTGTTGCGCAGGCAGACTTCCGCAAACAGCGGATCGCGCTCCTGCAGCAGCGAGCACGCGGGCTGACACCCGTCCGACGTGCGGCTGCCGTAATACGTCCACTTCACCGCGCGCGAGCCCCATGAGTTGTCCCACGCGCCGTCGGGCAGCAGAAACGCCGCATGCTTCCGCAGCAATTCCGCTGCAAGTTCCGTGAACTGCTCCCGCCCCGCCAGCTTGCCATACAGCGCCAGATGGAACACCGACTCCTCCACGTTGTACCCCAGGTCGATGTTCCGGCAGCCCTTTTCCGTCACGATGCGCCCGCCGCCCTCGCCGAACAGCCATCCGTCCGGCGAAATGTAGCTGAGCACATGAGACTCGCGCGCCCGCGCAAGCTCCATCCAGCGCGCCTCGCCCGTGACCTTGCCCACGATCGCCATCGCGGCCAGATAGGCCACCGGGTAGTTCACCGCCCCCGCCGCGCCCGGTCCCGGCGCAAACAGAGGATCGTCCGCACAGGCCCGCGCCGCGCGCAGCAGCCCGTCCATCCACTTTTCCCGCAATTTCGCGGGCAGCTTCTCTCCGTAGTCCAGAAACGTCTCGCCCAGCGCGATCACGTAGAACAGCGTGATGCCCCGCCAGGTGTTGAAGCTGTCGTTGACGTGAAACCCCGCGGGCCGCGCCATATTGCGCTCCGTCCAGTCCAGCGCCAGCTCTGCGCCGCGCAGGTATTTCTCCTGCCCCGTGCGCGCGTACAGCGCCGCCAGCGGGTACACCAGGTCGCCGATGCGCCCATGGATGTAGCCGCACGCCTCGCACAGTATGCCGCCGTACACGCCCCTGCCCTTGCGCTCCGTGATCTGCATCTCCAGCAATTTGTCGCACCAGCGCCGGGTCAGTTCAAACGCCAGCGCGTTCACGTCCATCATGGTCCATCCCTCCGCCTGTTCGGTTTTATTTCCTCCCTTCATTATACCAGCGCCTCCGACCGTTTGCAATCAGCAGTCCAGCGCCTCAAAGCTGCGCACCGACCTGCGGTAGGAAAGATACGTCAGCCACGCAAATACCGCCGCGCCGATGCCCAGCACCGCCAGTTTCACTGGCAGGTTCGCAGGATCGGGCACGTCCAGCACGTCGTGCACAAACGGCACCGCAAACGCCGCCGCTTCCGCTATCCCGATGTATGCAAAGCAAACGATGCTCGTCACGATGAACGCGCTGCCCACTTTCTCCGGTCTGCGGTAGTACCGCGTGAAGAACACCAAGTTCATCAACCCCAGCTGCACCAGCGCCAGCCCGAAGAACGCCGTGTTCGCGTCCATGCCCGCCTGATTGCCCTCCCTGAGCAGGAAACTGCGCAGCACCGCGAACCCCGCCGCCACCACCAGCTGCAGCCCCTCCAGCACCAGCGTGGAAACGAACCGCGCGGTCACCGCGTCGCGCTTGCGCAGCGGCAGCAGCAGCATATAATCGATGTCGCGGTTCTCCCGCCCCGTAAGGCAGGTGAAGAACAGCCCCAGCCCCGTGTAGAAAAACACCACATAGTACGGATAATTCGGGATCAGCAGCATCGCCGACAGCGCCAGAAAGATCCACGCCGTGGGATGCACGGCCAGTGCGAATTCCTTTTTGATGAGCTTCAGCATGCCTCTCCCTCCCTTTCCAGATGCACCATGATGGTCTCAAGATCCGCCTTTTCCGCCGCAGCAGACAGCCTCCCAGCGTCCTGCGCCCGCACCAGCGCCGTGAACTCCTTCTTGCCCTGCCTGCAGCCCACGAGCAGCGGCATCAGTTCCTTTGCAACCTCGCCCTCCGAGAACCGCACCAGCCGCCAGCCGTCCACAAACGCGTCCAGCTCGCACACCTCGACGATCCTGCCCCCGCGGATGTACGCGATGTCGTCCGCGCACTTGTCCAGATCCGACGTGATGTGCGTGGAAAACAGTATGCTCACGCCCTTTTCGCGCACAAGGCTGAGGAAAATATCCGTCAGCTCGTCGCGCGACACGGGATCCAGCCCGCTCGTCGGCTCGTCAAGGATCAGCAGCTGTGCGTTGTGCGACAGCGCCAGCGTCAGCGCGTACTTGACCTTCATGCCCGCCGACAGCTGCTCAGGCGTCTTGTCCCCGTCCAGCGCAAAGCGCCGCATGTACTCCGCGCACGCCCCGTCGTCCCAGTTGTCGTAAAAGGACCGCGTCACGCGCGTGATGGCGTCCAGCTTCTTGTGCGGGTAAAACTCCACGCCACCCGACACAAACCCCAGCTTCTGTTTGATGCCCCGCTCGTCCTGCGCAAGCGTATTGCCGAAAAACTCGATCTCCCCTGCATCCGGGTGCACAAAATTCAGCAGCGACTTGAGCGTCGTGGTCTTGCCCGCGCCGTTTCTGCCGATGAATCCCATGATCCTGCCCTTCTCCAGCGAAAAACTCACGTCCTTCAGCTGAAACTTGGGGTATTGCTTGCAAAGCCCCTCCACCCGCAGCACCGTCATGCTCACTCCTCCTCGTCCTCGATGATCTCGCCCGGTATTTTCATGATCTTCTCCATGATGTCGCCCATTACGCTGGAATTCTGCAGCGCGATGCCGCGCTTGACGTCCGCCAGCAGCACCATCGTGTCCCCCGGCTCCACGCCGAACATGTCGCGCACCTCCTTCGGGATCACGATCTGCCCCTTCGGCCCCACCTTCACCGTCGCCATGAACTTGCCCTGCGGCCCCCGCTTTTTCATGCTCAATCCTCCTAAGTATTACTTGTTATACTTATTATACATTTCTCTCCATTCCTGTCAACCGCTTCCGCCCCAAAACGCCAAAAAGGACGGTCGAACCGTCCTTTTCCCTGTTCCAGTGCCTCATGCCTTTTGCGCCGTCAACACCTCCGCAGATGCAGGCGCAAACGCCGCCGCGATCTGCTGCTGCGCCGTCTCCTCCCCGATGCAGATGCGCAGCGCGTCGTCCAGCGTGTCGATGCAGCGCACCTGCTCCATGCGCTCAAAAGCCTTTTCCTCGTTTTCCCGGGGAATGAGCACCAGCCTTGCGCCGCCGCGCACCGCCGCGCGCACCTTCTCCGACACGCCGCCCACGGGCAGCACCGCCCCGCCGATGCCCACCTCGCCCGTCAGCGCAATGCTGCCGTCCACCGCCTGCCCGGTGATAGCGGAATACACCGCCACCGCCATCGCAACGCCCGCCGACGGCCCGTCCACCGGCATACCGCCCGGGAAGTCGATGTGCACGTCATATCCGTCCACGTCGATGCCCCGCAGCCGCAGCGCCGTGCGCACGTTCTCCACCGCGCCCGACGCCGTGGAGCGCCGCACCATCTTGCGCGCGCCCGCATCCAGCTGCTCCTGCTCCACGATGCCCGTCGCCCGCCAGACGCCCAGCCTGCCGTGCGTCGGGAACGCCGCCGCCTCGATGTCCAGCACCGCGCCGCTGCCGCCGCCCGTCACCGCCAGCCCGTTGACGCGCCCCACGCTCCTGCCGCCGCAGACGCTGCGCTCCATCCGCGGCGCATAGCTGCCCGTGCGCAGCACATACTGGATGTCCTCAATCGTAATTTCTTTTCGCCCGTCATTTCGCGCCAACCCTGCGCCCACCTGTACCAGATTCGCCGCGTCGCGCCCGCCCGGCGAGTACCGCCCGATCAGCTCGTCGCAGCCCACCTCCAGCGTGAATCCCGCGCTCTCTGCGGCGTTCCGCGCGATCAGTGCCGTTTCCTCCGCCGTCAGCGCGCGGAAGTTGATCTCCATGCACCGCGAGCGCAGCGCGGGCGGCAGCTCCTCCGGCCGCCGCGTCGTGGCCGCCACCAGTCGGAAGTCCGCCGGCAGCCCGTTTTTGAATATGTCGTGGATGTGCCGCGGGATGCTGCGGTCGCTCTCGGAGTAATACGCCGAGTCCAGCATCACCTTGCGGTCCTCCAGCACCTTGAGCAGCTTGTTCATCTGCATGGGATGCAGCTCGCCGATCTCGTCCAGAAACAGCACGCCGCCGTGCGCCCGCGTCACCGCGCCGGGTTTGGGCTGCGGCACGCCCTGCACGCCCAACGGCCCCGCACCCTGGTAGATGGGGTCGTGGACGCTGCCGATCAGGGGGTCTGCAATCGCCCGCTCGTCAAAGCGCACGCACGTCGCGTCCATCTCGATAAACGGCGCGTTCGGCCCGAATGCGGAATCGGGTTGCTTCTTCGCGTGCTCCAGCACCAGCCGCGCGGCGCAGGTCTTGCCGATGCCCGGCGGGCCGTAGATGATCACATGCTGCGGGTTGGGCCCGCACAGGATCGCGCACAGCGCCGCAATGCCCTCCTCCTGCCCGATGATGTCAGAAAACTGCTTGGGCCGCACCTGCTCGCCCAGCGGCAGGTTCAGGTGAATCTCGCGCATCTTGCGCAGCTTCTCCATCTCCCGCGCGGATTCCGGCATGGGCCGTCCCTCGACCTGCTTTTCCCGCTTCATCGCCCGCAGAAAATAGCATCCCATGATCAGGCTCACCGCGAGCTGAATGAGGATCAGCGCTACATACATTTCTCTTCCCTCCGTTTTCGCCATGTGTGCCTATTTTGCGTCGCATGCGCCCGGCCTATGCGGAAGGGAGACAAGCAAAAAGCGGACGGCCACGCATCGCTGCGTCCGTCCGCTTGGCTTTTTTAGTTGTTACGCCGGCTCGCCGCCGCTGGTTCTGCGCCGCCTTGCGGGCTTGGGCGCAGCCTTTGCCGCGATGCGCGCCGCCTTGGGCACGTCGGTGAGCAGCACCTGGGGCGGGGCCGCCTTCTTGGCCGCCTCCAGCGTCACCACGCATTTACCCACGTCGTCGCGAGAGGGCAGGTCGAACATGATGTCCTGCAGGATGTCCTCGATGACCGAGCGCAGACCGCGCGCGCCGGATTTGCGCGCAATGGCGGTCTTGGCGATGTAGCGCAGCGCCTCGTCCTCGAATTCCAGCTCCACGCCGTCCAGCTCGAACAGCTTGGCGTACTGCCTGCACAGCGCGTTGCGCGGCTTGGTCAGTATGGAGATCAACGCCTCCTCGTCCAGCTGCTGCAGCGTCACCACCACGGGCAGACGGCCCACAAACTCGGGGATCAGGCCGAACTTGAGCAGATCCTCGGGCTGGATCATCTCGAACACCTCGGTCAGGTTCTTCTCCTCCTGCTTCTTGATGTCCGCGCCAAAGCCCAGCATCTTCTTGCCCGTGCGGTTCTCGATGATCTTCTCGATGCCGTCAAACGCGCCGCCGCAGATGAAGAGTATGTTGGTGGTGTCGATCTGAATGAACTCCTGATGGGGATGCTTGCGCCCGCCCTGCGGCGGAACGGAAGCCACCGTGCCCTCCAGGATCTTGAGCAGCGCCTGCTGCACGCCTTCGCCGGACACGTCGCGCGTGATGGAGGGATTCTCCGACTTTCTGGAGATCTTGTCGATCTCGTCGATGTAGATGATGCCCTTCTGCGCGCGCTCGATGTCGTAGTCCGCGTTCTGGATGAGCTTGAGCAGTATGTTCTCAACGTCCTCGCCCACATAGCCCGCCTCGGTCAGCGCCGTGGCGTCGCCGATGGCAAAGGGCACGTCGAGGATCTTGGCCAGCGTCTGCGCAAGGAAGGTCTTGCCGCAGCCGGTGGGGCCGAGCATCAGGATGTTGCTCTTCTGCAGCTCCACATCGTCCACCTGCGCGCCAATGCGCTTGTAGTGGTTGTACACCGCCACGCTCAGCGCCTTCTTGGCGTTTTCCTGCCCGATGATGTACTCATCCAGCTTTTCCTTGATCTGCGCCGGGCGCAGCAGGCCCTCCACCTCGGGCGCCTGCTCCTGGGCAACGGCCATGTCCTCATCCAGAATATCGCAGCACAGGTCAACGCACTCATTGCAGATGAACACGCCGGGGCCGGCCACCAGTCTGCGCACCTGCTCGGAGGATTTGCCGCAGAACGAGCACTTCGGCTCCTTGATCTTACCGTCATATTTGGTCATGCTTTTACCTCAAATAATCCATCAATACGTATTGGGGAAATCAGCGGCGGGGCGGCACGATCTCGTCCACGATGCCGTATTCCAGCGCTTCCTCCGCCGAGAGGAAGTGATCGCGCTCGGTGTCGGCCATCACCTTTTCCAGCGGCTGGCCCGTGCGCTCCGCGAGTATGCGGTTCAGCTTATTTTTGATCTTGGTGATGTATTCGGCGTGGATCAGGATGTCGGTCGCCTGACCCTGCGCGCCGCCCAGAGGCTGGTGAATCATCACCTCGGCGTTGGGCAGGATGCGACGCATGCCCTTGGCGCCCGCGGTCAGCAAAAACGCACCCATCGACGCCGCCATGCCGATGCACAGCGTGGCCACGGGGCAGCGCAGGTACTGCATGGTGTCGTAAATGGCCATGCCCGCCGTCACCGAACCGCCGGGGCTGTTGATGTAGAGATTGATCTCCTTGTCAGGGTCCTCCATTTCGAGGAACAGCATCTGCGCCACGACGAGGTTCGCCGTCGTATCGTCGATTTCCCCGGAAAGGAATATGATGCGGTCCTTCAGCAGTCTGGAGAAAATATCATAGGAACGCTCGCCGCGGTTGGTCTGCTCCACGACGACAGGAACTAAACTCATGGATTTCCCTCCTTATCAAAGGCTTGCACGGAACATTATACACAATGCCCCGAAGCTGTCAAGTGCTCGGGGCATTGGAATACACTTGGGGCTTAACTTGGGATTACTCCGCGTCCTTGGCGGGCTCCTCCTCGGGAGCGTCCACGGCAGCGGCCACCACCAGGTCGATGGTCTTCTGGGTCTTGACCATCTCGGTGAAGTACTCCATGTCGCCCGCGCTCAGCGTTGCCTTGATGTCCTCGACGGACTTCTCGGCGGACTCAGCGTACTTGGCGATCTCGGCGTCCACTTCCTCGGCGGTCGCGTCGATGCCCTCGGCAGCACGGATGGCGTCGAGCACCACCTCAGCCAGCACCTGCTTGCGGGCGGCGTCGGCGTAGCTCAGGCGCAGCTGCTCCATGGTCTGACCGGTGTACTTGAGGAAGTCCTCCATCTTCAGGCCCTGGTAGCTCATGCGCATGTTCATCTCGTTGACGCGCTGGTCGATGGCGCGCTCCACCATGGGCTGGGGAATGTCAACGGTGGCGTTCTCGCAGACCTTCTCGATGATCTTATCGGTGCGGTCCTGCTCGGCGGCGTTCTTCTCCTGCTCGCCGATGCGCTTCTCGATGTCCGCCTTGTACTCGTCCAGCGTGTCGAACTCGGACACGTCCTTGGCAAAGTCGTCGTTGATCTCGGGCATCTCCTTGTAGGAGATGGAGTTGAGCTTGACGTGGAACACGGCAGCCTTGCCCGCCAGTTCCTTGGCCTGATACTCCTCGGGGAAGGTCACGTTGATGTCGCGCTCCTCGCCGATGTTCATGCCCACGACCTGATCCTCAAAGCCGGGGATAAACATGCCGCTGCCCAGCACCAGGTTCTGGTTCTCGGCGGTGCCGCCGGCAAACGCAACGCCGTCAACGGAACCGGCGTAGTTGATGTTGGTGGTGTCGCCGTCCTGCGCGGCGCGGTCGGTCACCTCGACCATGCGGGAGACGCGCTCGGCGGCGCGGTCGATCTCGGCCTGCACCTGCTCGGGCTTGACTTCCCACTTGGCGGCGGGCACCGCAATGCCCTTGTACTGACCCAGCGTCACCTCAGGACGGACGTAAACGGTGGCGGTGTAAACGCAGTCCTCACCGGCGCCGATGGTCTCCAGGTCGATCTCGGGCTGAGCCACGGGCTTGATGCCGGTCTCCTCCACGGCCTTATCGTAAGAATCGGGCAGCACGGTATTGAAAGCTTCCTCAACCAGAACGCCGGCGCCGTAGTAGTTCTCGATGATCTTGCGGGGAGCCTTGCCCTTGCGGAAGCCGGGGACGGTCAGACGGCCCTTGAGCTTGCCGTAGGCGGCGTTCATGGCCTGCTCAAAGTCCTGAGCAGAGACGGTCACAGTCAGCTTGACCTGGTTGGAAGAAAGTTTTTCGACAGTTGCGCTCATTTTTATTTTACCCTCCAAATGTCTCCGGGCTTATCATGCCCAGGAAACGAATCTCAAACACTATCTTCTGAATAGTAGCATATCTTTCCGCAAAAATCAATAACCTTTTGCCTGAAAGCAGGCATTTGGTTTGATATTTTACGAAACGTTCGCAATATTGGTCTATTCTGTGCGCGCCGCGCATAGCATAAAAGGTACATCATTTTTTGCCTGTTGGGAGGAGAGACCATGACGCATTCTTACTGTGATCTTCGCAGGCCCTACCGCTCGCACCAGGACATCGTCTGCCGCAGCCAGGTGCTGGCCGTTGAAGGGCTTTCGGGCTGCGTGCGCAGCATGTACGCCATCCCCGACCAGTGCCGCGTGGAGCTGGCCGGCCAGGACGGCGCCCACCCCGATTTTCCCGACGTCATCCGCTGGGTCTACCGCATCACCATGCCCATCATGCTGCTGACCGACGCGCGCGCCGCCCGCAGCCAGGTGACCTTCACCGCCGTGCTGTGCACCCCCTTTTCCGAGGAGAAAATGCGCTTTGGCTGCCAGCTCCACTGCGACTGCGACGTGTTTCCCCTTAGCGCCTGCGAGCTGTCGCCCGGCCTCTACCGCGTCACCTACGACGCGCACGTGTCGCTCTATTCCATGCTGCTGCGCGCCGGCTGATTGACACTCCCGCCATGGCATGGTATACTGAATGCAGCTTTTACGAAACAGGGGTGTAAGGATGATAAACTCTTTCTGCTGATGCGCTGTGAACAGTTTGTGCGGGGATTTTGATCCCCCTTGTTTTCGTGCGCAAAAAGGCAGAAAGAGCATCTTTGCGCACCGCCGTCTGCAGGGAGATCTGCCTGACTGGTATGGCCCGCGGGGATGTTCTTTCCCGCGGGCCTTTTCGCGCGCAGACCACCTCCGGGAGGCAACACACATGGCACTGATCTGCGT